>JAJFUZ010000366.1 GCA_021372155.1 Parachlamydia sp.
ATCGGTTTAAGCCCACGAGTTCACTGACCCTAAGTCCCGAACTGTAAAAGAGTTCCATGATGGCCCGATCCCGAAAACCCAGATAGGTGTGGATATCGGGCTGTTCCAAAAGCCTTAAGACCTGGTCGTAACTAAGCGACTTAGGGATGGGCTTGCCAATCTTAGGCGTCTCGATCTCTTCCATGGGACTTTCCTGGATCAGCTTCTCTGCCTGGGCAAACCGGAAAAATGTTCTCAGAGAGGCTACTCGCCTGGCGATCGTCCGCTTGCTTTGGCCTTTTGCGCTCAAATCTGCCAAAAAGCCGCGGATGGTTTGGCGTGTGATGGCCTCAAGGGAGATTGAATCACCAAGAAATTCCTTCAAGGTGTTGAGATCAATGGCGTAATTGCGAATGGTATGTTCGGAGGCATTTCGCATGACGCGCAAGTGTTCTAAAAAACTCTGAAACATGCTCATTTCTCAAACTTATTTCTCAAAGGGAAATACGCGCAGATCTTCGGCCATAAAGGTATTTGGAAAAACTGATTTGGCCTCCTGCTCCATCTCGCGGAGATTGAGATATCGAGCAGAGAAGTGCGTCAGGATGAGCTTCTGTACGCCCGCCTGTTTGGCGATGGTGGCTGCCTGCTTGGAGGTGAGGTGGTAGTGGTGCAGCGCAAGCTCGCGATGCTCTTCTGCATACGTGCTTTCGCATATCAGGACTTTGGATCCTCGAGCAATGTCGATCGCGTTCTGGCAGTAGCGCGTGTCAATCACCACGGATAGACTATCCCCCTTGCGGATCCAGCTGACCGCCTCTAAGGACACCTCGACATCATTGACGAGGATCTTCCCCTTTTCCTGCAGATCGCGTACCAGGGGTCCACGAACGCCGTACGCTTCCAGTTTGGCGGGGTCAAACTTGCGTGTGTCGGGCTCAGTGATGCGCCAGCCGATATTGTCCACACCATGCTCCAAAAAGGCGGCCTCAATTTTAAAGTGGCTATTATCTTCTACAACGCCTGGAGCGTAGACAGGGTGCTCGACGACATGGATGATCTCGTGGTACATCGTGCCGTAGCGCAGGCGGTCGAAATACTTTTTGCCGCTGGCGGGGTAGTAGCAGTGGATGGGATGGGTTACCTTGTCGAGGTTGAGGCGCATCAGGATAGAGCCGAGGCCAAGGCAATGATCGCCGTGGAAATGGGAGACAAAGATGCGCGTGATGCAGGTGGGGGCGATATTGGCGAAGATAAACTGCCGCTGCGTACCCTCGCCAGGATCAAAAAGGAGTCCCTCTTCGTTCCAGCGGACCAGATAGGCGCCATGGTTGCGGAAGCGGGTGGGCTGTTGGCTGGAGCAGCCTAAGATGATGATGTCACGTACAGTCATGTGGTATCTTCGGTATATTTAGGGGCTTATCGATTTCATGCGGAAAAACTCCAGGCGGCCCAACAACAGGCCGACGATCCCTCCGATCAGATGGGAGGTGTTGGCGATAGCAGGGAAGCTTGAATTGTGCCAGAAGGCCTCCTGGAAAAAGGCGATCAACTGAATGAAGGCTACTCCCAGGATAAAGGCGAGCATGAAAGTAAAGACACCGGGCGTCAGACGATATCCTTCCCACGCCGCGCAGCGCTGACGCGACCAGATGAATCCCAACAAGCCCACGATCACGCCTGAGATGCCTAGAGCATTAGAGCCACTCATCAGATATTGAGCTGTATTGGAGATGATGGCGATGGCAAGGATCAAAATCAGGTAGCGGGGAATGCCGATCCTGTCTTCGATGAGCTTGCCGAGCACAATCAGCCAAAGCATGTTAAAAACAAGATGGAAGATGTTGGCGTGGATGAGAATGGGGGTGACAAGCCGCCATATCTCGCCCTGACGGATCTTTTCAAACATCGGGGTGGCAAAATTCCAGGGCGCATTCGGATGCGCGACATGGCTGACGAGTTGGTTGTAGATACCTTGCCAGTAGGGTGTTGCGGAGAACTTTTTCAGGAGGATTTTCCCTTCGGCGGGCAACTCATCAGGTTTCTGTAGCTTCTCCATCCCAAAGATGTTGACCAGCTTGTCAAGGATCTCAAAGGCCTGAGGATAGTCATATAGCAGGCTTTTATAGAAAGGAGGAATATAGAGAGGTGCGGCGGGCAATTTGGTGATCACGACCTCTTCAGATGGAGTTGTCAAGAGGCCAAAGAAGAAGAGGACTGAGCAGATCAGCACCAGGTAAAAGGTCGCCAGGCCCATGCCTTGATTCAGAGGGCTTTTTTGATTCTCTATGCGAGGAGGCATTTTTCCAAAAGGGGTGGAGAGAGGTGGTTTTTCTATAGAGGGCACAGGAGGGGGTTCTAAACTTTTGCTGCTTTTTGCTTCGAAAAGGTCGCCATTGGGGTTAGCATTAAATTCTTCGACCCAACGATGGGCCAAGTCCATCTGATCCTCTTCGACAACCCAGACATAGCATTTGACGTCGCCATAATTGGGGCTACCCCAGTCGCGGTTGGTCTGGATTTCGCACTGGTTATCGATTCCCTCGCGCTTTAAAAACTCAGAAAATTTGAGCGCCAGCCGCTGATCATCTGAGGTGTAGATCAAGCGCATATTATTTACCATCCGGAGGTAATTGTAAGATCTTTTTCACGATCTGGGTAGTGGAGAGGCTCGGGACCAATTCCACGAGATGCAATCTGCCGCCATTCTGCAAGACCACTTCGGATTCAATGCAGTTTGCGCCATAGTCTGCCCCATTCACATGAACATCTGGCTTGATGCGGGACAATAAAAGTCTCGGATCAGTCTCATCAAACCAGGTGACATAATCGACAAAGCCTAAAGCCGCCATCATCTCCAGGCGATATTTCAAAGGGATGATGGGCCTATGCACGCTTTTATACTGCTTGATAGAGCTGTCGCTGTTGAGCGCCACGATCAATTTGTCCGCCTGTTTTGAGGCTTCGAAAATGATGTGCAGATGGCCCGCATGCATCAAGTCGAAAGTTCCATTGAGGGTGGCAATCGTATGGCCCTGGGAGCGAAGCTCGGCAATTTTCGCTTCGAGTTCGGCAGGTGGGATAACTTTAGTCTGACATGCTTCTTGCCACATCCTCAAACCTCTTCAGGAAATGCGAGGTTGAACACCTCGTCGTAATGCTCGACGAAATAGATCGTCAGTCCCTTCTTGATGTACTCGGGCAACTCATCATAGTCGCGCAAGTTATCCTTTGGGAATATCAAGACTTTGAGCCCGGAACGGCGGGCAGCGACCAGCTTTTCCTTGACCCCGCCAATCTGCAGGATGCGACCGGTGAGTGTCAATTCTCCCGTCATGCCCAGATTGTCCAGAACAGGCCTGTTCATGATCAGAGAGAGAAGCGAGGTGAGCATCGTGATGCCAGCGGATGGCCCATCTTTGGGGGTCGCTCCTTCTGGGATATGAATATGTACCTGGGAATTTTCAAAGAAAGTGTAGCCCGGCGCATATTTGTGGAGTGCACTGTGGAGATAACTCCAGGCAATTTCGGAGGATTCTTTCATGACCTCGCCAGCCTGGCCGGTCAGCTTCATGCCGGTTTTCTCTCCGGGCACTTTGATTGTTTCAATATAGAGCGTAGCACCGCCCAGAGCTGTCCAGGCAAGCCCCATGCAGACTCCGACAGGCGTCCGCTCATAATAACGTTCACTCGTGTACATCGGCTTGCCAAGGTATTCTGTCAGGTTGTCTTCCGCAATGCGCAAGGGGAACTCAGTTACCGGTGCCTTTTTACCTTTCGGCTTCGGCTGATCCATCTCTTTGACAAGCTTGACGGCGACTTTGCGCAAGATCTTTTTGATCTGGTTTTCCAGGTTGCGCACGCCTGATTCGCGGGCATACCCGTTGATAATAGAGCGCAAAGATTCTGCGTTGAAGGTGAGCTGGCTGGCTTTGATACCCATCGATTTGCGGTTGCGTGGAATCAGATACTTTTTCGCAATCTCGATCTTTTCCTGCATGATGTAGCCTGACAGACGCATAATATCCATGCGGTCTTTCAGGGGCTCGGGGATGGTATCCAGGACGTTTGCAGTAACAATAAAGAGGACATCTGAAAGGTTGCAGCGAACGTCGAGGTAGTGATCGAGGAACTCGCAGTTCTGCTCGGGATCAAGCACTTCAAGAAGGGCAGAAGCCGGGTCTCCCTGATAACTGCGCCCCATCTTGTCCACCTCGTCCAGCATGATCACGGGGTTCATGGTCTGGCAGTATTTAAGGGCCTGAATCATTTTGCCTGGCATCGCACCGATGTAGGTGCGGCGATGGCCTTTGATTTCAGCTTCATCGCGCATGCCGCCAACAGAAAAACGGTAAAATTTGCGGTTAAGCGCGCGGGCGATGCTCTTGCCGATGCTTGTTTTTCCAACTCCTGGAGGGCCTACGAGGCAGATGATGCTTCCGCGTACGCCGCCAGAAAGCTTGCCGACGCCGATAAATTCGAGGATGCGCTGCTTGATGTCCTCCAGACCATAATGGTCCTCTTTAAGAACATCCTCGGCAACGCCAAGATCATGGCACTCCTGGCTGTGAATCCCCCAAGGGACAATTGTGAGCCAGTCGAGATAGCCTCGGCAGACGGCGTATTCTGAGGAGTGCACTTCGAGCGCGCTCAGCTTGTCGAGTTCGTCGCTGATGACCTTCTGGATTTCGGGTGTCACTTTGCGCTCTTTCAGGCGTGCTTCAAACTTTTCGCGGTCGATCGACTTGTCATCCCTTTCGATCCCAAGCTCGCGCTTGATCGTCTTCAGCTGCTCGCGCAAAAAGAAGTCCTTCTGGCTTTTGCTGATTGTCGCGTCTATTTTCTGGTTGATGCTGCTCTGGAGCTGGCTTAAATCGAGCTCTTTTTTCAAAAGGATCAGCGCCTTGTCGATCCTGCCCTGGATATCGAGCGTCTCGAGCACATCCTGCAGCTCGGTGCGGGAGGCCGTTGTCAAGGCAACGGCGAAATCGGCCAGCTTTCCCGGTTCGGTAAAGTCCGAATGGCTGAGAAAGATCTGCAGCTCCTCTTTGAAAAGCGGGTTGAGCTTCAGCAGATCCTTGATGGTGGATATGATGCTGATGGAGTAGGCCTTGAGCTCATCCGAATAGACCGGCACATCATCAAAGTATTCGACGCGCGCCCTCAAGCCATCGTTCAATGGCTCGACAACCTTCATCCTTTTCTCCATATTCAGGATGACCTGCGCTCCACCCTGCTCCATGGGAATGATGCGTAGAATGCGCGCCAAGACGCCGATCTGAAAGAGGTCTTGAAACCCCTTTTTGTAGACGTCGCCCTCTTCCGTCTTTGTCAGCAGGAGGCCGACGCATTTGTGATCCGACTTGGCAATCTGCTTGAGGATTTCATAATAAGGGCCGGGCTCTATCACGATGGGAGCGGCCATTCCCGGGAAGAAGGGGCGTCTGACCAGGGGAAAGCAATAGAGGGTATCAGGAAAGTTGCCCCGCTTGGCAGGGCTCTGCCCTTCGTCTAAAGATTGAAGGAGAGCTTTTTCGATCTCCTGTTCCAATGTCGAGTTGTCGTTGTCGTGGGTCAAGGTTGCCTCGTGTTTAACTGATTATAATACGCTAAGCGTGAATAAAGAAAAATTGCTTTTTCGAGCGGATTCCTGTACAATAAACACTCATGAACGAAGCGTACATACTCATCATCCCCTTCCCTTGCCTGGGAGGCTGCGACGGACGCACTGACCAGCTTCTCTCGTCGGCAATAGCACTTCGGCTATTGCCTCCTCGTGAATCTGGCCATTGCATCCGTCTCGCTCACCCAGACAAGGGTGGGGGATGATGAGTATGTACGAACCAATCGCTCTCTATCCATATCGGCAGGAAGCCGAGCGCCGGGAAGAGCAGGCGCTCTACCGCCAAGCCACCTTTTCCAGACAGCATAGCCGCCTCTTCGGTCCCGAGGAGGATCACCGGCTGCCCTATAAGCGCGATGTCGACCGCATCATTCATTCCAAAGCCTATGCGCGCTATACGGATAAGACCCAGGTCGTCTATCTGGTGGAAAATGATCATATTACCAATCGCAGCCTGCATGTGCAGCTGGTCAGCAATTTTGCGCGCGGCATCGCCGAGATTCTGCGGCTCAACCTCGACCTTGTCGAAGCGATTGCCCTTGGCCACGATGTCGGGCATCCCCCTTTCGGCCACGAAGGGGAGGGGTATCTCTCTGCCCTTTCCAAGGAATTTGGCCAAGGCTCTTTTGCTCATCCCTGGCAATCCTGCCGGCTTTTCACCGATATCGAACCGCTGAATCTGGGACTTGCTGTCTACGATGGCTTTCTGTGTCACGACGGCGGCCTGTGCAATCCCAAGTATGTGCCGCGCTTTGGCAAAACATGGGACGACCATGTTGCAGATAAAAAACAGAAACTCGCCGATCCGGACAGCAACATCTGGCCCGGAACCCTTGAAGGGTGTCTGGTCAAGCTTTGTGATACGATCAGCTACTTAGGTCGCGACCTCGAAGATGCGATCAGTTTAAAGATGATCGAGCGCAGTCAGATACCTCAAACGATCCTGGGGACCGCCAATCGCGAGATCCTGGCTACAGTGGCCCGCGATATCATCGAACACAGTTACGAACGCGATTACATTGCCATTTCGGATGAGGTGTTTGAATGCCTTCTCGAGCTTCGGCGCTTCAACTTCCATCATATCTATATCCATCCCAGATTGAAGGTGGAATCGAAAAAGATCCAACGCAGCTACCGTTACCTGTTCACGGCCCTTCTGGATGATTATGAAAAGCAGCGCGAGGCCAGCTACCTTGCCCAGCATTATCTGAAAAATAAAAGTGAGAAATATATCGCCGAAACCAATCCCGTGCAGAAGCTGATCGACTACATTTCGGGAATGACCGACAGCTTCTTCGTCCGCACGCTGGAACGTTTTGTCGTCCCCAGCCGCATAGAACTCTAATGTATCTTATGTACATATTCACCATCCCCCAGCCGTTCCTGGGAGGCTGCGACGGACACACTGACCAGCTTCTCTCGTCGACAATAGCACTTCGGCTATTGCCTCCTCGCGAATCTGGCCATTGCATCCGTCTCGCTCACCCAAGCACGGCTGGGGGATGGTGAACATGTACCTCCTCATCGAATCCAGCACTGAAAGGGCTATGGTGGCCATTGTCGACGAAGAAAAGATACTTTTCCACGTCGACCTTCCTTTCGGCTATCAGCACTCCCGCTATCTCGTGCCTCAGATCGATCTGGGATTGCGCCAGCTGAATCTGACTCTTCGGCAAATGGAAGCGATTGCTGTCGGCATCGGACCAGGCTCCTTTACAGGCCTCAGAGTCGGCGCGATGACAGCCAAAGCGCTGTCGTTTGCCTCTTCTGTTCCTCTGGTGGGGGTTTGCACACTCCATACCTTCATTCCAGCGCAAGAGGCCGCTTATGCAAGCATCATCGATGCCAAAATGGGGGGTGCCTATCTCGCGATTCAAGGCAATCATCCCGAAATATTGCCTCTGGATCAACTGGGAGGGCGTTTGGGCGATGAACTCCTGCTGGTTACGCCTAGCGCTGCACAGCTTCAACCAAAGCTGGCACGCCTCTATCCTGACAGGGCGTGGGTTTGGGAAGAGACAGCGCCCAACCCTTTGAGGATGGCTGCCCTGGCTCGGCATAAATTTGCCCGTGGAGAATATACGCTTGACGGCCACATCGAGCTGTCATATATGGGCAAAACTCAGGCGGAGAAAGCAGCAATTCCCGAAAAAAAAATGCAAACCGGCTGAGCGAGGGGTGACAGATAGCCTAGTTTGCGACGAATTCGTATTTATAAATACAAATGAGGAGCAAAATGGGCTAGATGGCACTCCCGCAGCCAGATCGGTTTGCATTTTTTTCCGGGAATTGCTGCGAAGAAAGGATAATATTTGCAATATATGCATCCATCCGCTAAAATTAACCCATTAACAAATACCGAAACCTTTAGGTGAGACCCCTACATGACCGTTGTTAAAGTCCGCATTGGCGAACCACTCGATAAAGCACTTCGAGCCTTGAAGAAAAGGCTGGATAAAGAAGGCGTAATGAAATCTGTCAAAGCACACCGATTCTATTCAAAGCCCTCCGTCAAGAAGCGCGCAAAGTCGAAAGCAGCGCTCAAATACAAAAAGACGCGTTAAGAGGTAAATCTTAGCACTCAAGTTTCATGAGTGCTATTCTATTGCCTAAAACGCTCTCTTTCTGCTATATTAGATACAAAAAGGGAATGGAGTTAAGCGTTGACCACCATGGCAGATTATTACGACACTTTAGAAGTTACACGCGGCGCGACGCAGGAAGAGATTAAGAAAGCCTACCGCAAGCAAGCGCTCAAGTACCACCCTGACCGAAATCCTGGAGATCCTGAAGCAGAAAAGCGTTTCAAGGACGTTTCCGAAGCTTACGAAGTTCTCAGCGACGAAAAAAAACGACAAATCTACGATCAATACGGCAAAGAGGCCCTGAGAGGGGCCACTGCTGGAGCTGGTCATCCCGGCGGATTCGAATCGATGGAAGATGCTTTGCGCACTTTCATGGGAGCCTTCGGTGGTGGAGGCGGCGAATCCATTTTCGAGAGTCTTTTCGGAGGAGCAGGAGAGTTTGGCGGTGCACGCGGCGGAAGACAGCGCCAGGGCGCCAGCAAGCGTGTCAATATCACCATCAGCTTTGAAGAGGCCGCCAAAGGGGTCGACAAGGAGCTGGCGATTTCCAATTTTATCACTTGTGCCACATGCGGAGGCAAAGGAAGCGCTTCGTCTAAAGGTCTCAAAAAATGCCGGCGTTGTGGAGGACAGGGACAGATCTATGAGCAGCGCGGTTTCTTCAGCATGTCGATGGCCTGTCCCGAATGCCATGGCGAGGGCCAGGTGATCACGGATCCATGCACAGCCTGTCACGGCCAGGGAGTCGTCAAAGAAAAGCAGCATGTCAAAGTTCACATTCCCGCCGGCGTCGATACGGGCATGCGGCTGAAAATGAGCGGCTATGGCGATGCTGGTCAGGGTGGAGGGCCTGCGGGCGACCTCTATGTTTTCATCACAGTCGAACAGCATGATATCTTCCAGCGCGAAGGTAACGACATTATCCTCGATCTTCCGATCAGTTTCACCGAAGCTGCCATTGGCAGCAAGAAGGACGTTCCCGCGCTCCATGGGCGCATGTGTCGCATCACCATTCCCGAAGGGACGCAGAATGGCAAAACCTTCCGCGTCAAAGGGGAGGGGATTCCGAATGTGCACGGCCAAGGACATGGCGATCTTCTCGTCAAAGTCTTTGTCGAAACTCCCACAAAACTGTCCGATAAGCAGAAAGAACTTCTTCAAGAATTTGGGGAGTCGGAAGGGCCCAGCAATCTGCCCAAGCGCAAAAGCTTCCTGGATAAAATCAAAGATCTCTTTGCTTAATGCAGATTCCTTTGCTTAGCAAAGGAATCGTTTCCCCTCAACACATGGCTCCACATTAGGTTTTGCGCAAAATCAGTCGTCTGCTAACATGATTATTCCCATCTTAATCCTATTCGGAGGAAAATATGAAGCTGCGCAATGTGGTTCTGGCAGGTGCCTGCATGGTATTGTTGCCTTTCAATCTTGTTTTAGGTTTGACCGAAGCTCCCAAACTAATGCCGCCAATTCCCGCTCCATCGATCGAAGAAACGGAGCACCTGCATCGGCTTTTCGACGACTACTTTCAGGAGACTATCCAGGACTCTCCGGAATATGCGACTATTCTGGGATTGCCAGGCAGTGACCAGCGCTGGAGCGACCTTTCCAGGGAAGCTGTCGAGAAGCGCAGACAGCGCAATAAACATACTCTAGCTCAATTGAAACATATTGATTTCGATAAGCTGAACGATCAGGATCGGCTCAACGCCTCTATCCTCCTCTGGTATCTGAAGAATCAGGAAGCCTGGAAGCCCTTCAAGTCAGAATTGATGCCGATCGACCAGCAGCATGGACCCCATCTGGAAGCGAGTTTTATCCTTCAGATCATGCCTGCAGATACTGTAGAGCACTATGAGAACATCCTGGGTCGCCTGAACGGAATCCCGCACATGCTGAGTCAGACAATCGAACTTTTGGAGGCTGGCAAAAAGGCTAAAATCACCCCGCCAAAAGTAACGCTGGAAAGTGTTCCCCTCTCGATTCTGAAACAGCTGCCCGACAATCCTGATGAGAGCCCCTTTTTCAAACCATTCACAAAGATTCCCGAGAGCATCCCTTCTATCGAACGCATGCGACTGTGCAAAGAGGCTCGCAACATCATCATCACGAAAGTGTATCCCGCGATGGGCGATCTGCATGACTATTTTATCACGCAATATCTGCCCTATTGCCGTACCACGACAGCTATGAAGGATCTTCCTACAGGAAGCGCCTGGTACCGCCAGGCTGCTAGGTCCTATACAACGACCCGCCTCACGCCCGGCGAGATTCACCAAATCGGTCTTTCGGAAGTCAAGCGCATTCACCGCGAGATGCACCACATCATGCTGGAAATCGGCTTTAAAGGTAATCTGAAGAAGTTTTTCAAGTTCATGCGCGATGATCCTCAGTTCACCTTCGCCTCCGCAGATGAGTTGCTAGATGAATACCGCCGCTTGTTGACAGTGATCGAATCAAATCTGCCAAACCTGTTTAACAGATTTCCCAAAGTCCCATGCATCCTGCAGCCCGTTCCCCATTACAGCGAAAAGACAGCGCCAGGCGCTTATTATCTCATGGGATCTCCTAAAACAGGCCGTCCTGGGATTTTCTTTGCCAATACATACGACCTCAAGGCCCGTCCCAAGTGGGAAACGGAGCCTCTTGCCCTACATGAAGCCCTTCCAGGCCATCACATGCAGCTGATGATCGCTCTTGAAAACGAATCCATCCCGCACTTCAGGGTGTTTACGGATTCAACAGCTTACATCGAAGGGTGGGGACTCTATTCCGAGGGCCTTGGCAAAGAGCTTGGCCTCTACACGACTGCTTACAGCCGCTTCGGAGCCCTCAGTCACGAGCTTTTCCGCGCTATCCGCCTGGTCGTCGATACGGGCCTTCACTACAAAGGCTGGGAGCGCGAGAAGGCGATCGAATATATGATGGAGAACTCCTGCCTGCCTGAGCATGACATTATCGCCGAGGTAGACCGCTACCTCGTCATGCCCGGCCAAGCGCTGGCTTACAAAATCGGCCAGATGCATATTCTCAAACTGCGCCGCCAAGCAGAGCTTCTCCTCGGCGACCAGTTCGATATCCGCACCTTCCACGACAAGCTGCTTGAGCAGGGGGACATGCCTCTCAATATCCTGGAGACCTACATGCAGGATTGGATGATCCAGCAGAAAGGGTTGAAGAGATAATCACATGTTAACCACCCGTTCTCTTCCCTGGGAGGCATTGCCCAAGCTTTCCTCGAAAGGGAATGGGTGAATTGTTATGCGATAGCCTTGTAGACGGAGTCGAGGTCAGACACTTTGTAATTCTTCCCGACCGCCTGTTTTACTTTCGCCTGGAGTTCTTTGGAAGGCTTTTTCATTCTTGCAGCAAGGAGATCGACTTTTTGCTTAAGCTCTTCAGGGAATTTACATTCTGCAGGTGCATCGTCCTCGTCCTCCATCATGTCTTGTATAAAGTCTACATTCTGTGTAACTTCAACAAACCGGCCTTTCACGATATGCTGGATCGCCTCAAGCAGATGAAAAGCGGCATAGATCACTCTGACTTGCTGGATTCTAGTCCCCAAGCGTGTTGGGATACAATACATGTATGCCAATCTATCGAAGCCAAGTAAACCAAAGAATATTTCTGCGTTATCTTTCAAACCCGGAAGCTCCATTCTTTTCGCGTTTGCCAAGTCGATTTTTAAGCCGTTCCTGATGGCCTTCAAATTATCTGCCGAAGGCAATTGATCTTTTTTCTTCAGGATCGGGTTGTTTTTAAAAAGAGAGATCAGAAGCGCTTCGCGCTCCGAAATGGTCCCGAAACGGTTCCGTGCTATACCTCCAACGATACCTGCCACTATGGCTGCAGCGCCGATGAGAAGAAAAGAGTACGAGTAAAATATCCCGATTGTAAAAGATGCAAGAGCCAATCCTCCTCCCCCATAATACAGAACCTTGCTGGCAAAAAAGGCTACACGCTGGACAAGGGGCTTTTTGCGCAATTGATCCCCGCGTTCCTTTTCAATTTTCTCGCAGCAGTTCTTCATATCCAGACTGCATTTTTCGGCATATTGGGCCAGAGATGTTGGTACAACAAGGTTCATTAGGATTTCCTTAGATTGTAAAAATGATTAATGTATCTGAGAGGGAAAAAAAAAGAAATGCCTTCATCGAGTTCGAACATTTTTTACAGAAACACTATTGCTGAATACCCATTTTCAATGGGTATTCAGAATTTTTTTAAATTTTGGTGATCTTGACTTCGATAGGTACAGCTGGCGACACCATCGAATAGACCGGAGAATAGTGATACATATCGACTAGCTCTTTTTCCGGTGCATCGGACTTAACTTTGAATTCCGCCACGATTTTTTGATACCCCATAGGAACATCTTTGGAAAGCCCCAAAAAGCCGCGCATGTCCAGTTCCCCTTCAAAATGCGAGTCCATCGATTCAATCTTGTAGCCGCGGGCTGCCGCATGATAGACCATCGCTGAGGTCATGCAGCTCGATAGGGCGGTCAGCAGATATTCGACGGGATTGGCTCCTTTATCTGTGCCTAAGAGCAGAGGCGGCTCATCTGCAGTATAATGCAGGGACGAGGCGTGCTTCAGTTCCTGGCCGGCAGCATAGTAACCTTGAACAGCACTATTGTTGTTGCCTCCCGAATTCCATTTATTGTTCACACGAAATCGCGCTTTGCCCATCTCAGACTTGCTCTTGATCATCGTGCAGGTCTCTTCGAAAGCCCCTGTATCAATTCCATTGATTGTTTTAGTTGCAACCATGAGACGATCCTCCTTATAGCTATAAGCCCGAAATACGATTCATGGATTTATTTGTCAAAGAATGTTTGATAAATATGGATAAAAATATGGACAAATATATGGTTAGTTTTTAACATAAGTATATGGATGGATCAACTTTTGAATGGGATCACGCGAAAGAAGGAATCAACATAGAAAAACACGGGGTTACTTTTTCCGAAGCGCAAATTCCCTTTTTAGACCAAAACCGTATCACAGCCGAAGATGTCAGCCATAGCCGTGTTGAAAAACGTTATTATTGCTTTGGTAAAGTTGATGATCACATCCTCACGGTTAGATTCACATATCGAGGACAAAAAATTCGAATTATCGGCGCCGGATATTGGCGTCAAGGGAGAAAAATATATGAAGAGTACCAAAAAGATTAAATACACCGATGAGCCGCTTGGAAAGGTCAAAATAGTCCCAGATTTTTTGCCTTCCCCTGAGGATCTTGTTCTTAAAGAAGAGACAGTTAAGATTACTTTGTCGCTGACAAAATCAAGCGTTGATTTTTTCAAACATCAGGCTAAGAAGCGACACACGCATTATCAGAAAATGATCAGATCACTTATTGATCAATATGCTGAACGTTATGGAAATTAGACTCTTAGATTTAATCTCAACAGAACGCAATAGCCTTGCCGATTTGCTCCTGAGGGGCAATGCTGATGTCAAGGTGGATGCCGTGAGTCTCGAGGATGCCTCTCACAACATTGAGCGCCACATCGGGTGTGTTGCATTCGCTTGAGAGATGGGCGAGATGGACATGCTTAAGGCCAGAGTGGGCGATCTGACTGAGGAGATTGCCGCAAGCCTCGTTGGAGAGGTGTCCTGTACGGCTAAGGACGCGCTGCTTATAAACGATGGGCCTCGGCGAGGCGTGGACCATGGAGGGCTGATGGTTGGCCTCGATATAGAGGTAGTCGCAGTCGCGCAGCTTGTTGCTGACTAGGGTGGTTACAAAGCCGAGGTCTGTGCAGAAGCCGAGCTTGAGTCCATCGACGCGGATGGTGAAGGCGACAGGATCGAGCGTGTCGTGCTGGACGCTGAAGGGGTGGATCTCCAGGTCGCCGAATGAAAAGGTCTCGCCAGTCGAGAAGATCTTGAAGCGGGGACAGTCGTGGAAACTTTCGACGATGCCTTTGGCGGTTTCGTGGTTAGCCAGAACGGGGATGCCGAGTTTATAGGCTAAGACCTTCAGGCCAAGGATATGGTCGCCATGTTCATGCGTGATCAGGATGGCATCGATATCGGCGATGTCGACGCCGATCTCTTCTAGCTTCAATTTGATGGCTTTTGCACTTAAACCGGCATCGATCAGGATCTTGGTGTTGACAGTTCCCAGGTAGATGCAGTTGCCTTTTGAGCCCGAGGCGAGAGGGCAGAATCCAATCATTGCGATCCCTACGGTAGAGGGAAGTTATACTGGATTGATCAATTAAGAATAAAGGGAAGAATTCACCTCGACATTGTACATAGTCGATTCGGCTTTCTTAAGGAATAAACGGTTTTGAAGCGGAGAGTTTTCGAATGAATAGCGTGGTATTATGTCCCTCCGAAGTTTCCATCAGAAAATAGCTGTCCCAGTTGAGCGCTGTGGAGTAATTGTTTTCTGGGATTGAATGGCTCATTTCGCCACAGCGAGTAGCTGGAGGGGCATCCATATTTTCGCATGTATCAGAAAAGCATACCCAGGCATTGACATCTTTAAATTTGATATCAATAGCTAGCACCTGAGCTTGTGTTAGAGGACATTCTTTTGAATGAAGTAGATAGTAGCCCATTGTTTTCAAAGGGACATTCCCAAGCATGTAGGGTATCAAAGACAAATGGATAGAGCCGCCCATTACAACCACGCGTGGGGTTTCTTTTGAACAGAGCTGTTTCAGAATAAAAGCGGCCCATTTAAAGTCACGCTCCTCCTGGTTTTCCTGGAAAGAAGCTTTTGATGGGGAATCTTTTGAAAGGGAGCAGAGCACTCGAACATTGTCGATTTTGCGCAGAGAGGTCAGCAGTTGAACCATCGCTTCGCTCGAAATACCATACTGTTGCTTGTCTGTGAACAAGCTTGATTTTTCAAAGACTTGAGAATTGCCAGTCCCCATAAATTCATCAAAGATGGGTTGCTCAGCTTCTGAAATTTCCAAGGCCAGAATAACGGGCGTGTTCTTATCGACAGCCAGCATTTTCAATATACCAAGACAGAATGCAGGTAATTCTTTGGTGCCATGTATTTCTCCGATCAGGATGACTCTATAGGGAGTTAACAAGGACAATAATTGATTGGGTAACTGGTCCAGATGTTCGATTTTTACGGCATGACTGACAATCGTTTCCTTTGAAGGCATAGCAAATGCACACATAGAGAGCGTTAACAGAAGTAGAAGCAAAGTGAAATGTATCATTATTTTATTCTACATACTTGCTTCAACTTAAGTCAAAGCCTCTGAACATTGTGATGTGAAAGCCAAAGAGGATAACGGGAGCCTCCTCCTAATTGAATAAATTTCTACAATGCCCAATTGACTAAGAATCCTTCGATGGAGAGAATGCGGCTAATGAAGCAGGATAGAACCATGACAACACCCGAAAAGATTCTAGAGCAGATGGATGCCATCTTGGATCGTTTGATCCAGATTGCCGAAACGATGCAGAGGTTGTCCAAACAGGTTGTTTCCGAGGGGGAGCTGGCTCCGCTTCAGAAGTCTCAAGAAGATCTGGTTTCGCAGTTAGAATCCCTTGATGATGCCTTTGAAAAGGCTTATAAGCCAGGACCTGGTGCCCAACCGCTGGCGGTGAGATCGCGGATTGCCAAAAAGATCGAACGGTTTCAAGTTATCAATGCTGATTTTATTGAAAACCTTAAGACCGAGCAGAAGCTGATCGAAATCGAAGCGCCTTCACCTAAATCAAAGCATAAAGCAATTCCGAAAAAGACGGCTCCGAAAAGCGTCTCAAAAAAGTCCTGAAGGCAAATTGTCCTGTGTGCTTCGATAGCCAATCTCGATGAGAGCGTCCAATTGATCAAACTGGTGAAAAGTGAATCCGGTAGTATCCAGTTCAATCACATAATCTCCCTGGTCTTCGACAGTCTTTTCGAAATTTTTGGATGCGGCGTTCATGGATTCCAGGATGATATCACCAATGTTGTCGTACTCGGGCGAACGGGCATAAAATGGAAGCATCTTTTGCAGCAGCAGCTTCCATCCAGAAACGGAAGTGTCTTTGATAAATTTCTTTTTGAAACGGTCTCTCCTCGGGGAACAGCGAACGCAGATGATTTTGCCTTTGTACATGCGCCTGCGTAGGATGTCAACGGGCATATTATTCAGAATGCCTCCATCGACAAGCAAATTGCCTGATGAGTCATAGACGGGCGGAAAGATGCCTGGCACAGATAGGGATGCGCGAATAGCGAGCCACAGCAGTCCCTCGTCATGGATCTTCAGTTTCGTTTCGGTAATATTGGCTGAAAGACATGTATAGCGTGTCCACAAATCCTCAATCAGAGCATCCTCACAGATGGAATGCAGCATATCTGAGATAAATTTTCCTGTCGTCAAAGCTACTAGAGGCAAAGTATATTGATGCCGATAGGCGAACCGATGGGCAAAATCAAGCATCTCTTCTGTACTATGCCCCAAGGCTGGCGCGACAGCAATGAGTGCTCCCATGCTCACTCCAGTGATATAATCAATCGGAATGCGCTTTTCTTCCATGGCCTTCAAAAAGCCAATATGGGCAAACCCGCGCGCGCCTCCTCCTGTCAAGACTACCCCGATGGCCTGACCGGTGAGAATACGGATGAACTTGGCTTTGATGCTTTCAGAATTCAGCATCAGATGGTGAAAACCCGCCACTTTGCGGGATTTAAGCCAGTTAGAGGTTCCAGAAATGATGTAGGAAGCATGCAGCAAAATGAGTTCAATTGCTGAATGATATTTCCAATCTTCAGAAAACAGGTGCATTTCAATAGAATTGTACGTGGGATATACCGTATCTTCGGCTATCAGGAGAATGCGGTCAGCCTGCCTCAAGCAACGCTTGGTCCATGGGGTCATCTGTCTGTCGGATTCAAAGATGAGATAGCCATATTGACTCTCCAGAGATTGAAGCCAGGCGCTGATCTGCGCATGGTAGTTCTCTTCGACACCTGCCTGGGCAATATTGATCCCAAAATGTTCGTTGCAAAGCTCTTTGGTGATAACGATGGTGGGCAATAGAGGGCTGAGTGCTTGTTCGAGGTATCGGACAAATGGGCGATGATCGCTGTCACCTGCTGGAATGATGGCAAATGTTCTGAGACCTTTATCAGGTGGTGCTTTCTTCGATTTTTTACCCTCCAACAGATGCTTGATCGCCTGCTTGGATATGTTGAGGGCTACTGCCGGATGATTTTTTTCCAGGAGCTTGTATCCGCTTTCAGACCACTTGAGAAGGATGCTGTCTCTTGATGCAATGGCGGTTGCAAATTTGGGGTGGTTTGCCAAAAGAGACATTTCTCCGAAAATCTGGCCTTCCATTGCTTCTGAGAGCAGCCGCTCTTCCCCATTATCTTTTTCATACAGCCGACACATCCCTTGAAAAACCAGATACATCGCAGAGGTTGTCTCCTCTTGCTCGATGATAGTCTCGCCACCTTCACAGAAAAGCATGGACATGGATGAGGCGAGCTCTTTCAGAGATGACCTGCTCAAAGAGCGAAAAAGGTCAAGGCGGCCGAGAAAGCTGATGATCTTCTCGAAATCTTCTTTGGTAATCTGTTTTTCGATCATCCCGGCCTCCCTCCCAAGGCGCCCATCCAGAAATCTCAACATTAAATCTTCATCATATTTTATTATATAAAAAATTGTAGAAATTCTGTGCGAACGAAATTATATAATTATAATTTGTGAAGTGATGGAAATAGTTTCACTTTCATGAGCCAGAAAACTGATTAATATTCACATTGGTTCCACTTCATCAATGGGAGCGAGCTCGGCCTCAGGTTCGGGAACTGAGGCTGCGTTGCGTTTGGCAAGGATTTTGCGGGGTTTGCTGCCTTCGGCGGGGCCGACGATGCCGCGAGATTCGAGCTGGTCGATGAGGCTGGCGGCTCGGGCGTATCCGATCTTGAGCTTGCGCTGGAGAAATGTTGTTGAGGCATTTCCTGTGCTGAGGACGATGTCCAGGGCATCTTGGTAGAGGCTGTCCTGCGGCTCATCGTCATCGGATGATCCGTCATCATCGTCTAAACGCATGCGGTCGAATGATTCGATCACATAGCGGGGAGGAGCCTGGTCACAAATGGCTTTGATGACCGCGTTGATATCCTCATCGCGGATATAGGCGCCCTGCGCACGTGTGAGATGCGAGGTGCCTGGAGGCAGGAAGAGCATGTCGCCGTTGCCCAAGAGGGCTTCTGCGCCTATTTCGTCGAGCACGATCTGGCTATTGACGCGACTGGCCACTTTGAAGGAGATGCGCGTCGGGAAGTTGGCTTTGATAAGGCCTGTGATTACTTCACGGGAGGGGCGCTGCGTCGCCAGGATGAGGTGGATACCGACGGCGCGCGCCATCTGGGCGATGCGGGCGATGGGTGTTTCAAAATCGCTGCTGGCCACCATCATGAGATCGGCTAATTCGTCGATGATCCCGACGATGTAGGGAAGCTTTTCGGGAATTTCTCTTTCGAGTGCAGCTTCCTGTTCTTTGTTGATTGTGCGGGTGTTGAAACCGTCGATGTTGCGCACCCCCATCAGCTTGAGGAGCTCGTAGCGGTTTTCCATCTCCTTGACCATCCAGTTCAAGGCTGCTCGCGCTCCTTGCGGCTCGGTGATCACGGGCGCCAGCATGTGGGGCAGGCGCGAATAGGGGGTCAACTCCACCTTTTTCGGATCCACCATGATCATCTTGATCTCGTCGGGCCGCGCGTTCAGCAGGATGGACATGATAATGGTGTTGATGCAGACTGATTTTCCCGATCCGGTGGCTCCTGCGATGATGCAGTGGGGCATCTTGGTCAAATCGCTCATGACGTAGTCGCCATTGACGGCTTTGCCCAAAAGAATAGGGACATGAAATTTGCGCTGCCCCTGCGTATAGGCTTGCAGGATCTCCTTGAAAGAGACCTCTTGGGGATTGCCGTTGGGCACTTCGATCCCCACGGCCGCTTTGCCTGGGATGGGGGCGATGATGCGAATCGCTTTGGCTTCCATGTTGAGGGCGATATCATCTTCCAGAGTCTTGATCTTTTGCACCTTGACGCCAATGGCAGGATGAACTTCGAAAGAGGTGATGGTCGGGCCGCAGTTGATCTGGCCCACTTTGGCCTCGATGCCAAAGCTCATCAGCGTCTCTTCGAGCACCTCCGCTTGTCTTCTGAGATCTTTTTTGAGGGAATGCTGGTCGACCTTTTTGGGGCTGGTCAAGAGGGCAGGGGAGGGGAGCTTGTAGCCACTGAAGTCACCGTTATGCACTCTTTGAGCCGCGATGGCCGCCTCTCTCTTGCGAGCGGGGGATGGAGGTTTTACAGGTTCCTCTTTTGCAGGTTCTATCTTCTCTTCAACAGGCTCGGGAATCTCCTTGAACTCTTTGCGGGAGAGGGAAGGACGCACTTTCGGATTGGCGTCTGGCTGGATTTCCATCAGCTCCTGCTGCTGCGTGCTGTGCTGGGTAGGAATGCGCAGCTTGACCATCCGAGAAGGATCTTGGTTATCTGTAGAAATATTTTGCGTCTGGCTCTTTTCTCGATAGCGTGCATACCAGGCGGCAAAATGGTTCCAGAGCTGAGTAGGACTGATTTTGGCTAAGAACAGGATGCTGGCAAGCAAGGTGCTGCTGAACATCAGGGCAATTCCAAGACTGTTGATAGCCTTGTGCAGGTTTAACCCTGGAAGGTCTTTGTAGAGATAAAATAGAGGCGCCCCGCCGAGATGATAGCGTTCCCTTGTTGATTTCAGCGCAGGATAGAAAAGGTCGCGGAAAAAGGAGCCCACGGCAGGGAAACGGAATTCCATCAGATTGAGCAGAAGGCAAAATGAAAGAATGAAGAGGCTCATAAAAATCCCCTTCAGGACGGGATGGTGAATGGGCTTATTGAAACAGAGGCGCCAGCCATACCAGCCTGTGAACAGGGCGAAGAAGTAACTTCCTTGTCCCAGGAGGGCATGGCCGAACCATCCCACATTTGAGCCCAGGAGTCCGAGCCAGTTTTGGCGCGCCATGGCAAAACTGAGAAGGCTGAAAAAGAGGCTGAGAGCGAATGCGCAGAGTAGCAGCCCAAAAAATGGCTTCAGATCTCGCGTTGGGGGCGCATTCTTTTTGCCTTTGCGTTTTTTAGACATATTACTGCTTTCGTGCTTTCATTTTAGCTAAAGTGACTTTCAGATAACGGTTGTAGCCATCTACACTCATCCAGCCTTTGGGGCATGCGACAGGCTCAAGATCTCCAGATTTAAATGTGAGGAATTGATGCGTTTTGCTCGTCTTGCGCCGAACGCGCACTTTGTATCCATCGGCATGCTTTTCGCGCACTCTTGCGATGCGGCCATCCGGAATTCTCACGCATCCGCCAATCTGGATGGATTTTGCCATAAAACATTCCTCTCGCAAGTCGCAGCATAGACGATCGCAGGAGTATTCTTCAACGGAGAAGAATCAACGATGCCAGCCCCAGAAAGAGACAATACCAGACAAAATAGATGAATTTTTCTTTTGCTGCCAGCCTGAGCAGCCATGTGAGCGCTCCAAGACCTACTGCGAAAGAGGTAACAAAGCCCGCTGCATAGGGAACCAGGCCAATTTGTGGAAGAGCGCTTTCCGCTTTGAGGAAGAGCTGCAGAAGTTCGATCGAGATGCCGCCCAGGATTGCTGGGATAGCCAAAAGGAAGGAGAAGCGCAGGGCCTCTTCGTAGCTCCAGCCCAGCAGGCGGGCTGCCGCTGTCGTCGAACCGCTCCTTGACACGCCTGGCACAATCGCAAAGGCTTGAAAAAGTCCAATCACCAGGGGATCGCGCCAGGGCCTTGTTTCGGGCATCTTTTCCTCTTTAGCCTTGCCGAAACGGATGCCGCACCAAAGAAGAAAAGCTGTGATCAAAAAGAAAAACCCGAGGTTTTCCGGCTGATTGAAGAGTTCTTTAATCGGTTTGATCGCCAAGACCAGGGGAAAAAGAGGCAATGTGCCCAGGCAGACCTGCCAGAAAAGCCTGCGCTGTTCTGTAAACAGGCTGATAATGGAGCGATAAAAAACAAAAAAAATGGCCAGGAGGGTGCCAAGATGGCAAACCAGATCAAAGACGACATAGTCATGCAGATTCTCCATTCCCAGCAGCTTCTGGGCCAGGATCAAATGGCCCGATGAGCTGACAGGAAGAAACTCAGTCAGGCCCTGGATGATGCCTAAGATGATAGCTTCAATGCTGGTCATAGGTAAGAAATGGGCGAACGACGGGATTCGAACCCGCGACATTTGGAACCACAATCCAACGCTCTAACCAACTGAGCTACGTCCGCCATAAAGACATATAGTTTGTTCGATTCGCCCTTTTCGCGTCAAGAAAAACGATATATGGGCCATTCCCACTACGCTGGAATAAAAGGACGCCATCTTTCTTCGGGCGCACCGCATGGATCTTGCGCGTCGTCTTGCCCAGCATCGCTTTATGAGCCAATCCAGTGACTTGGGCATAAATTACATAAATCCTGGGACAATGGTAATATAAGGTTATGAAAAAGGAGCGTACATGAGTACTCATTCGGATGACCGTCACGAAAAAGTAAAAATAACGTTTGAATGCACCTCTGATGAAAGGGCGTATATCGAGATGCTTGCAGCTAAGGCTCATTTGAATCTAAGCGATTTAATCCTGTCTTATCTGAGTAAGGATTTTCCTTCCCGTAAGCCCAATAAAGAGACCCTTGCAGCCATGAAAGAGCTGGATGAGGGCGGTGGAGTCGAATATACGTCTATGGACGATTTCTGGGCAGATATGGGAGTTAAGCCACGTGCTAAATCCTAAACTGTCTACCCGTTTCAAAAAGGACTTAAAAAAAATATCTGCATAAGCAAGCGGTGATTGATGAAGTGGTTGACATACTTCGTCGGAGAAAAAAATTACCTGAAAAATATCGCGATCATTCCCTTGCAGGAGATTATCACGGATACCGCGAATGCCATATCAAACCTGACGTTTTGTTGATCTATAGCACGGATCAGCAATGTTTGTATTTAGCTCGAGTTGGCTCACATTCTGAACTTTTTTAACAGGATGTCTAGCTTAACTTGACAGAAAGCGTATTGACACACAGCCATGGACATCAACTTCCAGAGTGCCATCATGGCCAGAGGAAGAAAATTCCCCCTGCTTTCCCGTCCATTGCAACTGGCGAAAGTGCCTTTTGGAAGGGATCAGGGCCAGATGCTGCAGGTCAACTTTTTTGCCGTCAATGATCATTTCCGTTCCCTCAACCAGTTTGAATTCGCGTATGCCACCCTCCAATTGGAAGAGGTGTGCGATGTTGACCAGCTTGAGTCTCCAGGTCTGATCGTCGCTGATCGCTGTCGAACTGTCCCGGATGGAGAGAGATCCCCCTTCGGGAAGGGTAAAGGACTTCGCATTTCTTCCACCGCCTGATCCTCCCTGTAGGGGGAGGGATCCCAGGCGGATGAGGGTTCCAGGGCTTTTTCTATGGTTTGTCATGTGGGATTCGAGCTCTTTGGCATAGGTTTCCACCTCTTTGACAACGATACCCTCGATATCGGAGTGATGATACTTGAGTCTGGCTATTTCGAGTCTTTCTTGAACTTCGCTGGCTGGGAGTGCGATGGCTTCGGAGAGCCACTCTCCAGGGCTTCTGCCTGTGCTTTCGGTCTGTTCTCTCCAGCGCTCCACATTTAAATGGTCTAATAGCATGCCAAGCGCAGCTCCCATGGCGTAATGGCGCCATTTCATGGCATAGTCGCACAGGCTATCGATCGGCTTGACAAGCGTGTCGTAAGGCCAATCAGCCCAGTCGATGTTGGCTGCCTCCAGGAGGCGATAAGCGGAATAGTCGGCGAGGCCTTCCATCAACTGCTGATGCTGCTCCCATTGTACTGAAGAAGGCGAAATGAAAAGATAGCGGGTCTGGTTGACAGCGATAAAATCTTTCAGGATCTCGATTTGGAAGTCCATTTGGCCTAACAGATGGGCTAAAGTGGCTTCTTCGACTTGCATTAATGCCAGGTTGGCCGCATTCATCTGGTCACAGTAGCCTGAAAGGCTGGGGGCAGGAAAGTGAGCAAATTGATGGAGGTGAAAGCTCTCGTGAGCAATGACGAAGAGGCCTTTGTTGTCAGGCTGTCGCATGTGAAACAGCATCACCTGTTCCTGACCAAGTTCGTGATAAGGGCTGAATGGAATCTGGGCGATACCCCAATGATCTGTCGGGCTGTAGAAGATCTTTTTACCAAGCTTTCGCCAATGGGAGTCGGGGTTTTTCAGTTGCAAGGCGTAGAGATGTCCGCTGTCAAAGCTCACGATGATCGGCCGTGAAAAGTG
>JAJFUZ010000370.1 GCA_021372155.1 Parachlamydia sp.
TAAAGGATCCGAAAAGGGGTAGTATTCGACAATACAACCCCTTTTCGGATCCATTAAGCGCGAGAGCTTTCGCTGCTGTTCCAGCGAGAACTCAGGCAACACTCTGGGTCTTGGCAATAGCGCTTCGGCTATTACCTCCTCACGAATCTGGCCATTGCATCTGTCTCCCAGAAAAGGGTGGCAGGTGGTGATCATGTACGTTGTTTTATGAATCATTGTTCTGTAAGTTTTGAATAATATAAAGTAATTATAAAGCGTTGGATTGTTTTTTTAAAGTAAAGTTATCCATTTTGGTTGCAAATAGGTGATTGTGACCTTCTTGAAAATTCGCCCTATCTGTTAGGGAAATTTTCAATCTATCTCTGAAATTCTAAGAGTCGATAATCCTCATTTTGAAAAAATTCTTGCATATTCCCATACCCGGTGATAAAGGGAACTTTAAGCGAGTAAATAGATTTCTTAAACAGGAGACATGACATGAAAAAAGGCAATTTAAAAAAATTGGCCCTTATGGGCATCACCGGCGGTGTTATGCTGGCTTCACAAGGCGCTGTTGCAGCCTCTGATGCCAGCGCAACAGTGATGTTAGCTGCTGGGTCCTGCGGCGGGGGCAGCTATGCTCCGAGCAGCGGCAGCTATTCCCCCAACAGCGCTGGTCAAAGCAGCTGCGGTGGCGGCACATACAACAGCGGTCGCGGTTCCAGCGGCAGCTATTCCCCTAACCGCGGTGGATACTCCCAAAACAGCTGTGGCGGCGGTACTTATAACAACTCTCGCAATTCCAGCGGAAATTATGTTCCCGAAACAGGAATGGATGAAGGCAGCGTAAGCACTGATGATCAGCCAGCTGGTGTAAGAAGCCAATCAAGCTGCTCAGGACGTTCGAGCTGCAACGGAATGAACAGGCAACAGCAGCCCAATCAGCAGGTACAGCAAAACCAGCCCTATCAGGCTCCTCAGCAGATGATGCCGGAGAATCCATCCGGAATGCGCAACACCCCAAGCGCAAATGGCACTACATCCTATCAGGATAATTCTGCCAAGCGCGCTGACATGAACAACCGCTAATCATTTATTAGGGGTGCAGCTGTCAGGCTGTGCCCCGAACAGGCTTTAAATTCTAATAAGAGGATGTCGTGAAAAAGAATGATTTAAAGACACTCGCGCTGCTTGGGCTGACAGGAGGATTGCTGCTTGGACAGCAGGGAGCAAATGCGGCTTCGAATAGCGGTTTCCAGGAAACTCCCTGGGTAGTTCCAGGAGATCACAAGTGCGGAGGGGCCCATGGCTGCTCAGGGGCACTCCAAAGTAATGGCTGCAAAGGTCGGGGAGGCTGCGGAGGCCTCATGGATCACAAGTGCGGAAGCGGAGGTAAATGCGGAAGCATTGCCGTCCGCGACGAAGCTGACTCGCCAGACAAAGAATATGTAAATCCTGGCAAGGATCAGGATCCAAACCAGAGCAACATGAAGTACCATCTCATGACCGAGCAGGAGCTTATGCTCGAGCTGAATTCGGATGGTGTCAGAATGTACAACAGCCTGGACGACCAGGGTAAGGCGCTTGCCCGCCGCGTTGCCAGCATGATGTGCGCAGGCACTAATGAGTGCAAGGGGCTCAATGGCTGCATGACAGATAAAAACAGTTGTGCAGGCAAAGGGGCATGCAAAGGAAAGGGTAAATGCGCGATTTCAGACAAGAATCTCGCTGTGAAACTGGTATACGACAAAATGGCCGCTAAGCGTGCCGATATGCTCAATCAATAAGAAATAGGGGTCAGTAATGACCCCTATTCTCTCTTGCAGGAAATAGCCCAGCTCTTTAAAACACAAGACATGGCCGAAAAACTCTGCATCCGTTCACCTAACGCAAAAAATCGCGACATCCCCAATCTTGGCATCGGGGTTGGCCTGCGCATCCCTCACTACGAAGACATTTTTCGGGACAATCCTCCCATCGACTGGTTCGAGATCATCAGCGAGAATTTCATGGTCGATGGCGGCAAGCCTCTCGAAAATCTCGAGCGCATCCTCGAACGCTATCCTGTCGTCCAGCATGGAGTTTCTCTGGCGATTGGGAGTCCCGATCCCCTTGATTTTGATTATCTCAAGCGTCTCAAAGCCTTGACGCGCAAGACAAAAACTCCTTGGGTATCAGACCACCTCTGTTGGGGACGTCTTCCCGGTGCCAATTTTCATGACCTCCTGCCACTTCCCTACACTCGGGAGGTGATCGATTATGTCGCCGAAAGGGCGCACATTGTCCAGGACTATCTCGAATTGCCCTTTGCGCTTGAGAACCTCTCCTCCTATGTCGGTTTTCAAAAGGATGAGATGACGGAGTGGGAATTCTATTCCACGATTGTCGAGAAAGCAGATGTCTTCATGATGCTCGATGTCAATAACATCTACGTCTCCAGTCGCAACCACGGCTTCGACCCTGAAGATTACATCAAGCACATTCCTCTCGATCGCGTCCTTCAGATCCATCTTGCAGGCCACAGTGATTACGATGCCTATGTCCTCGATACACATGACAATTATGTCTGTGACCAGGTCTGGGATATCTATGCAAAGGTTTATCCTAAGACTGGGGGAGTCTCAACACTGCTCGAGTGGGATGATAATTTCGTGAGCTTCCAGAACACCTGGGACGAGGCCCTTAAAGCCAAACAGTTTCAACAGAAGATCGCAGTGCCATGACGTATGATTCCAAGGTTCCTACCCCTTTGAAGGAGACGCAGCAGTGGTTTGGCAGCATCATCGCCAGACCAGTGGACGGGAACAGCTGCATGGATCCCATCTCGCCCTCCGGCCAGCCTATTCAAGTCGAGGCGAGCCAATACATCAGGCCCAGCCCAACCCTGCAGCCGGCTCAGCGCATCCAGATTTACAACCAGCAATATTGGTGGCGTCTCTTAAATGCTCTCCAGGAGTCATTTCCCCTCGTCACGCGCCTCTTTGGCTGCCACGACTTTAACATCTCCATCGGGATGCCCTATCTCCAGAAATATCCTCCCTGCCACTGGACCCTGAATGTTCTGGGCGACAATCTCCCAGCCTGGGTGGAGGAGTACTATTCGGACGACGACCGCAAGCTCATCCGCGACGCCGCCCTGATCGATTGTGCCTTCTGCCATAGCTTTACAGCTGCCCAT
>JAJFUZ010000386.1 GCA_021372155.1 Parachlamydia sp.
CTCCGAGGGATAACCATCATGGAAGAGTGGTCGAAAGGTTTCAATTTAATACACCAGCGTCTGCAAGATAGTGTGACGGCCGATCATGGATGGTACGGCGATTTAGGCACAAAGCTCTTTCCCTATTTAGAGCCTGCACATCCTTCTAGACAATGGATTATAGACAATTTCAGGTGTGTTCTGTTTCTCCTACAGCGTGGATGTGCCTTGCCAACGATTGTAAGGTTAAATGCACAAGAATTGGAAGGCGTATGTGACAATTTTGACGCCTTCCATGGCAGAATGCGCGTTCCTATTAGTCAAAATGAGATGGATGCAGGATGGGAGCAAAAAAAGGAAATGATTCCAGAGATAGTTTCGCACATTTTTGGTTGCCATTTTGTCAAAGCAGAGACTCTTCCAACAGATCGAGAGGTGTTTGCGGACCAAAACAAAAGACTCCCCGTCGTGGATGTGATGGTCTTACTACAAGAGGGGATTCCCTTAGATCGCTTCGTCGAACTAAATTCAGACATGCGCCAAAAAGTGCTCGCCAATCCGATGGAATTGAATTGGCACCTCCGCGATGGTTTAACATTCGACGAATTTTTCAATAGTCCGTAAACTCGCCCATTCATCGCCAGGCGTGAAGAGAATATCTTGTTCTCGAGGATCTATCTCCTGCTGGAAAAGGAGGGTCGGATTATGCATAAAAATATCCGGAAGGACGCGAATCCCAGGTGGGGCAAGCCCCTCAATACATTCCTGAACAAAACTCAGAGTACATGCTATCCTACAGACAAAGCTAAAGAATTTCGAGGAATTGGTCAGGCTGGCTCGTTCGATTGCATGATTTACGCAAAATGCCATTTTGGCTATACTTGCTTGCTTAAGGATAAACATGCGCATTAATAAAGGACTCTTTGCTTTTTTCACTCTCCTTAGCCTACTGCTGGGAGAAAATCTTGTGACAGCCGTCGGGCGCGATGCCCTGCTGTTTACACCGGACGAAAAGCGGCCGATTGTGGTCGACAACAGGATTTTGGCTAAAGTCAATGGCAATGCCATCTCTGTGATCGACATCATGAAGAAGATGGACATGCTTTTTTACAGTCAGTACCCCGAGTACACCTCTTCGTCGATGGCCAGATTTCAATTCTACGAAGCCAACTGGGAAGCTGTGCTGCAGGACCTGATCGACAAGGAGCTCATCATCGCCGATTCCGAAGAGAGCAAGATGGAGATAAGCCATGGCGATATCAGGCAGGAAATGGAGAACCTCTTTGGGCCGAACATCATCGCCAACCTCGACAAGGTGGGGCTGACCTTCGATGAGGCCTGGAAGATGGTCAAGAATGATATCATCATGCGCCGCATGCTCTTTGTCAAAGCGCATTCCAAGGCGCTGAAGCAGGTGACGCCCGAGGTGATCCGCAAAGCCTACTATGACTATGCGCAAGCGAATATCCGCCCAACTGTTTGGGTCTATCAGGTCATCTCGATACGGGACAAAGATGGCGAAAGAGCTTCGACGCAGGCGCATCGGCTGTTGAAAGAAGAAAAGGTCCCTGTAACGGCTCTGACAGAGAAAATGGACCCATCGACCAAGCTCACAGTTTCGGAGGAATATCGCCATACGGACAATGAGGTTTCGGAGGCCTACAAAGAGCATCTGGCAAAGCTGCAGCCGGGTCTGTTCAGCGATCCGATTGCTTTGAAGAGCCGCGCCGACAACAGCATTGTTTACCGCATATTCTATCTGAAAGAGAAGATTCCAGGAGGGATGATCCCCTACAGCGAAATCGGCATTCAGATCAAGGAGAGGTTGCTGAATGATGCCGCGATGCTGGAAACGGACAAGTATCTGCTCAAGCTGCGCAAGCATTTTGACGTCCAGGCCGCCCAGATCAACGAACTGAAAGCCGAAGGCTTTGCGCCCTTCAAGTTATCGTGAGTCTATACAAGCCCACTGAACTCATTGCATTTTTGGAATCACTTGGAATCGAGCCTAGGAAGGGGCTGTCGCAGAACTTCCTGATCGATGGAAATATTATCCGCAAAATTGTTGCCGCAGCTCACGTACAGCCCGGGGATGTTGTGCTGGAGATCGGACCAGGCCCAGGCGCTCTCACGGAGGCCCTTTTAGCCCATGGAGCCTCTGTCATTGCTGTGGAGAAAGATACCGTTTTAGCGAGGGCTCTGGAGAGGCTTCAGCAGGATGATAGGCTGTCGGTGCATAATGCCGACATTATGGAATTTGACGCAGAGCCTGTTTTAGAGCCTCTTCTGAAGGGCAAAAGAGCCAAACTGATCGCCAACCTTCCCTATCATCTCACCACCCCGATTCTTGAACGCTTTATCTCTAAGCGCTCAATTTTCTCGCATCTGGTGGTGATGGTACAGGAGGAGGTGGCAAGGCGCATGACCGCCCATCCTGGCAACCGCATCTATGGCTCGTTGACCCTTTTTCTGAATTACTATTCCAAGCCGCGCTACGCCTTCCATGTCAGCAATCGCTGCTTCTATCCCGTTCCCAAGGTCGATTCTGCCGTAGTCTCCCTGGAACTCAAAGAACCTCCCGCCGTGGCGGACGAGGCACGCTTTTTTGAGCTGACCCGCACCGCGTTTCAGCAGCGGCGCAAAATGCTGCGCTCCTCTTTAAGAGAACTCTACACTCCAGAAGCCGTGATGCAGGCGCTGGAATCCATCGGCAAAAGCCCGCTTGCTCGTCCCGAGGAACTCTCCATCGATGATTTTGTTACCATTTTTGAATCTTTATAGCAGTCAAACGAGGACCTTCTAAATTGAGCAGTGTGCAGGGAAACTCGCAAGCACGGTTTTTAGAGGAGGCAATCATCGCAAGATGACTGCCTTGCTTGATCTTTTTCACCTCGTCTTCATTTTTGGATCATCGCCAATTTCATCAAAATTAATAAGGTTGATTAACTCAATTTATTTGTATAATTTAAGAACATTTTATATTGTGACCGTTGTCAAACGACATCTAAAGTGACCCCCCTGCGGATAACGGCAATCGCCGGGGATCACTTTTAGTGTCGTCGAAGTCAATTTTGGCGGCAGGTGCCCTGGGGTCCAATGGGGTTATTGACAAATGGAACATAATGTCACAAACGTGGATGAAACAGGATATGTACTTGTTAAACAGTGAAAAAAATCAAGACTTTGGAGAAAATTATGTCAATTCAATCAAGCTTGCAACCACAACTAGTTTTTCGACACAACAAGAAAAATTCACTCGACACAAAGCACTATTTAGCCGCCCTGAATAAACCTCTCTACAGACAGCATTTTGCAGCTAACAATCTTGACATAGCGGACGATTTAGCCGCCCTAAATAAACCTCTCTACAGACAGTATTTTGCAGCTAACAATCTCGACATAGCGCACAATTTAGCTGCCCGGGATAAAGCTCCCGATATCAAGCATTTTGCAGCTAACAATCTCGCCATAACAGACAATTTGAACGGGCCTATCCTTGCCTGTGAGCCTATGCTTGCCTGTAAGCCTATGCTTGCCTGTAATTTGCAATGTCAGGATTCGAGGAATCGCCTCATCATTGCAAGACCTTTAAAGGAGCTGTGGGCACATGTAAGAAGTCGCAAACTTCCTTCATTGAGACTTGTTGCGCGAGCCATCAAAGCTCTTGCATTAAGCATCTTCAGATGGCACTTATGCGATTACATTCTGATCCCTGTCGCAAATTCTATTTTTCATAATCAGAAAGGTCGCATTGAAATGCGCACGCGTGAAAATCTTAAAAAGGATTATCCATATTTATTTCAAAGCGCGTTGGAATATGAGTTTATCCCCAGTCTTTCTCTCACGATAACTCAGATCAGGACAATGAAACAAATCAATGCGCAATCGTTAGTGGAGCTTTGCAAGCTTTGTGGCGATATCGCTCTCACCTCAAAAGAAAAGGGTAACACGCTGAGCAACCTCTTTAAATCAAAGCATTTGAAACTCTTAGCAAAATAAGCATAGGAATTAGCTCAAGGACAACCCCATAGGGGTTGTCGAAGCCGGGCGGCAAAAAAAGATCACGGAGATGGGCTTTTATTGAGTGAATTTTTCAGCGGGAGTTGATTATCTTTATACAGAATAAACAAAAATAATTTATAATTTTTGTTTTAATGTAGAGGATTTATGTTATTTGATATTACGAATATAATTATCGGAACAAAATTGATTCACTGTGAGAAACAGGAAAAAACGTTACTGAGAGAGATCCAAAAAAGAGTCCTGGTCCTGGCATTGCCTATCTTTAATGCCATCGAGACCGCCTATTTCCTGGCGCACTCCTTCAAAGCAACCGTTCATGATAAATCGGCCTGCCTTTCCCTGGCGCGCTCTCACTTCGCTTCGATCTTCACATCCGTTCCGGTTGGATTAATCCGTCCTGTGAGAGCCTTGAAATGGGAAGAACAAAAGATCAATTTGCCTGAGCGAGCTCTAAGTTTTGAGGTCTTGCCCCATTCGCGCCTGGGAGATAACCTGGCCTGTTACACCGCTGCCAAATGGGTTGCTTTCAAGACGAAATTGCCCTTGATTCTGCACACATTTCCCCTTTCCAATGAACTGACTTTGAACCAGAATTGCCGCTTTAAAATCCCTAAAAATCATCCCTTTATTATGTCCTGCAAGCCTTTCAGTTACGAGGAATTTGCGAAAAACCCAGATGCCTCTGTGGTCTGGCAGGTCCCCTTTATGGCCAATTTTGATGCCAAAATCGATTGGAGCAATGAAGAGTTCCGCGCCGAGCTTTTAAAGGACCTGGCCATGATCGATCCGAAAGTTCTGCCGCCCTTGGTCCCCAATCGAGTCAACGTGGCCCTGCATGTCCGAACCGGAGGCAATTTCGACCCAGCCAATTCCACCTACTATTTTCCGACCAAAATTCCCCCGCGCGCCTTTTTTGAAGAGGGTCTGAAACTGGCGCTGAAGGAATATGGCGATAAGCCGGTCCACATTCAGATCTATACGGATTCGGTAGATCCGGAGAAAGAGGTCGAGCATTATCGTCAATTCGCGAGAAAGCTCCACCCCAATGCTACGCTTTCAACGGCAGCCAATTCCAAAAAAATCGATGATCAGATCACCTCCGATATGATCGCCATGTCGCGCTATGAATGCCTGATTCGAGCCGATTCAGGCCTTTCGAAGCAATCCTCCCAAATCGGCAAACCCTGCCTGGAGATTATGCCCAGAAGTTACCAGATTGATGGCAACACCATTACCTTAGAGGGATTTCAGATTGTGCATCGGGAAAAACAGCAGGATAAAGTTGTCAAGGAATCCAGAGAGGCTATCTCGTTGCCCATCGCCTATACTTATGCGTTTTCGGAGGAGGAAGGGCCCCACTTTTATGCCCATCACAGGAAATTGATTGGGGAAAAAAGGGTTTTAACGAAAGCGACGCAAGTAAAATCCAGCGCCCAATAGTCCTGTGACAGACAGGAAGGCAATCACGATAGGATGATCGCGCCAGGAGTGCTTGAAAAAGTGTTTGATAGCAAAGGCCCAGGAGCTTTTGACACCCTCTTTCGCTAAAAGAGGCGTAGATGCAATCCACCGACCATCTTCTGCCCTCACGCGAATCTCTCCAATGCGTTGATCTTTGGCTATTGGGGGCTGCACAGCATCCCAGTAAATCAGACACTTCACTCTGGGTTCTTCCGCCGGATAATAAGAGATAGAGAGATCTTCTTTCAGATAAGGCACTGCGGGCTTCACAGCCCCTTTCACGGACAGGTTCTGATCGCGCACACCTGCTCGCACCAGTATGCGCTGCACCTTGGCCTGCTGGAAAGCCGCTTCAAACATTTTGACAGCGTCCTGGAACAACTCTGGACGCTTTTTTTCTTTAAGAAGGACAGCGATCAGGGTGCGGCCGTCCTTGCGTGCCGCGGCGACCATTGTGTGGCCTGCGCGGGCGTGATAACCTGTTTTGATCCCGATCGCTTGCGGGTAGTAATACTTGCCGCTGCGCAGCAGCATATTGCCCTGCACCAATGTACTCACTTCCTGCTTGTTTGTTTTTGGCCGGGGTCGGCGCACAGTGGCGACAACCTGGCAGAAGAAGGGATCTTTCATCGCCTCTCGCGAGATGAGGGCCATATCCTGGGCCGTGGTCTGATGCTGCGGAAAATGCAGGCCATGCGGATTGTGGAGAGTGGTATTTTTGCAGCCCAAATCCTTTAAATAGCGGTTGAGCCCCTCCATAAACTTCGGAATCGTCCCTCCGACATACTGAGCAATCACATTGGCCGCATCATTACCCGATACAAGCATCATCCCATACATGAGGTCGCGCAAAGAGAGCTGTTCGCCTCTCTTGATGCCGATGTGTGTGCCATCGTTCTCCAGCCAGTAGGGAGGCAGGGTGAAATTAGAACGCAGCTTAGCATCCGCCGTCGTTGAACCTAAAGCTTCCTGCTCTGCGGTGATCAGATCATCGAGGTGCGATCCCTTTTGCTTGAGTGCATAGAGAGCCGTCGCAATTTTGGTGATGCTGGCGGGATAATATAGCTTGCGCGCGTTCTTTTCATACAGGACGGCCCCGTTTTCGGCATTGATCAGGATAGCCGCTTCTGCATGAAGAGCGATCGATAGCTGGGCTGCAAAAGCAGATGTCGGCAGGCAGAGGCAAAGTGCCGCTATCAGAGCGCCGCGTCTTCGTGAGAAATAAAGTAACAGGTCCACAGCTTTCTTTTTAGGTTGGGAACATATTAACCCAAAACCCTCTTTTTGGAAACAAAATAGAAGCATATAACTAGAACTCATTTTTGTTATATACTATTATTTAATAAATATTATAATTGTAAATATAAACAGTGAGGCTTTTATATGGATGATTTGGGTCAGATAGAAGAATGTTATAAGAAATATATGAATAATATCTATGCTTGGATCCCTGAAGGCATCACGCATGTCGACCTGCACACCCTGCAACAGCTTGGCCTCCTCGACTTAGGGCGCAAGTCGACAAAAGAATCGGCCCTGACGCGCTATTTTCATGTCATTGAGTCTAATGAAAAGATCACTCTGGTCAACGAGCAGTTCATCATCTGGATCGTCCCCGAAAAAGTGCACAAAAGCGCCGTCACATATACATTTATTGCCCTCAACCACCCTCAACAACCCCACCTCGAAGTCGCTTTCTCCTCTTCTGGCATTTATAATAGTTCGCGGCTTGTGCTGCGGGTCCTGGAAAAATATCTGCAGGATATCGAAGATACAGAAAGTACGATTCAAAAGTTTACAAAAGCTTCTTAGTTTATTTATCTAATCTTAATATCATTTTCCTATACTATATATAAATTATTATAATCTTACTAACATAGGTAGATTAATATAGTATGGGAAAAATCTCAATGAATGTTTCTAAACTGTTTCAGCCTCAAAAGCTTGCTGTTAAGATTCAGGGCGCGAATCGGGAATTCGCCGATCAAGTCTTGCAATCGCAGCAGGGACAGCGTCCTTGGACTTCCCTGGAGGCCCCTGGGAAAAACTCCTCGAAAATTTCATTGAACCGTGTCGAATCGGCCATTTTGAAAGTGATCAACTTTGTCATCAAAATTTTTAATAAAAATTATGGCTCCATCGATTCCGTTTTCTCAGCCCTGGACGAGTTGAAAGCTCTCAAAAAAATTCATCATAAAATTACAAAATTGAACATCCAGCCAGGAGAACATTCCTCTCCTTACGTGCTTGTCGCAAATAAAGTTGACTTGATTGCCACCCGCGCTCGTCTTGGCGCATTAAAGGCGCAAGTCGCCTGCGGCCATCTTTCGGCCCTGCAGGAGGCCCTGACGCGCCAAAATACAACGCTGGCGACAGAAAAATACCAAGCGCTCCCCGGAAAGCTGCGGACGGCTTTATCCCATATTGCAACCACTCAGACAGGTACAAAAAGCGAAAAAAATACGCAAGAAGTCCATCAAATGCTCTCTGTTCTCAGCAAAACTGTCGATGAGCATGGCCAGAACGTGTTCAATCAGGTTGAAAAACTACTCAGCAGGAAACAAAAGCTCAGCTGGAATCTCTCCATTCTTGAGACTATCGAACGGCGCCACTCCAGCGGCGGCTCGATTGAAAGCCTCGAAAAAGATCTGAATGAACTGGGAGAGGAACAGCGCTCCTTCATCCTGCAGGGAAAGCCCTTGTCAGCCTTGCCGCACAATGTCGTGATGGAGCGTGTCCACACAGCGCTGATCGCAATACGAGACAATGAGCTCAAAGCAATCGATGAGACCTTTGAAGAGCTTTTAAAACAGGTGGAATATGATTTGTCAATCTATGAGGTTTCCACAAGCCGCCTGACACAAGACATCAAGGCCGATATCCTGGCCAAACCGGTTTCGGTGACGATGGTCGGAGCCGAATTTTCAGGCCTGATCAAAGAGGGCGGTCTCGGCGAAGCGCTGGAAGGCATTGCCAAAGCTATGAAAAAGCAGCATTCCGGCAACAATGTCCGTGTGATTTTCCCCAAATTCAGCACGCTCCCTGCTAAGGTCCAGGAACAGTTAAAAGCAACGGCCCCGCAAACGTTCAGCGATAAGCAGGGACATCCTTTCAAAGCCTACCGCACCGAAATGGAAGGCCTCGAGTTCTACTTTGTCGAACATTCCTCATTCGAGCTCAAAGGCAAGGAGCCGAGCATCTACGATGAAGAGCAGATGGAGCGCTTTGCAGCTTTCTCGGGCCTGGCTGCAGATCTGATCAAGCAGATCGCGCCGACGGATATCATCCATCTCCACGACTGGCACGTCGCCGGCGTCGCTCTGCGGCTCAAATCAGACGATCCCAGTGAATGGAAAGAGGGCAAGATCCCACCTGTTGTCTTCACCTACCACAACAACAGCCGCGCAGCTCAGGGGCGATTTGCCACTGGTGTCTACCACTACACCCCCATGATTCAGGGGTTGGTCAAGGCAGGCATTGCCGCGCAAGGCACCAACGTCTTCGTCGATACAATCCAGATTGCCGATGCGGTCACAACGGTATCAGAAACCTTCGGCATCGAAAGCCAGCAGGTCTCCAAAGGCGAGGGAATCTCCTTTGCCATCCGCGATGCAGCAAAGTCTGGAAAACTGACGGGCGTCATCAACGGCAGCAATCCCGACCGCTGGAATCCCGAAAAGAGCAAAGTTTTAAAAGAATGGAAGGACATCGAGACAGGCGAACCCGTCGACCTCTCCTATGGACCTGACAGCGATATCATTCAGAAGAAAAACCTGGCCAGACAGCAGCTGCAGAAATGGCTCAAACGCTACATGCCCTCCGCCAAAATCGATCTGTCAAAACCTGTCGTGACCTTCATTGGTCGCTTTGACGCCTATCAGAAAGGCCTCGATAAGCTGGATGAGATGATCGCAGCCACATTGAAAAGCGGCGGACAGTTTATCGTCATGGGGGCAAAACCAAAGGACGAAGATCCCGAAGCCAAGAAGATTTTAGATGCCCTGGAGAAGAAATACCCGGAAGGCGTCCTCTTTATCCGCGATTACAAAGACCCGAGCGGCGCCTTCCATTACCAGCAGGGCGACAAGGAACGACCTGGCATAGGCGAGGTCGTCAGAGCAGTCACCGATATGGTCGGCCTACCCTCCAGCTATGAACCCTGCGGACTGGTCCAGTTCGAAGGCTGGCTCTTTGGCAGCCTGGCCCTGGGGTCAAACACAGGCGGTCTTGCAGATACGATTATTACTCCAGATAGCAATGAAAAGGCCTTTAACGGCTTTATCTTCGAACGCGAAGGGACGGACAAGCTTTCGATCGCCCAAGTCATCCCGCGCGCAATCAATAAGTGGAAGGCTTTCAGCAATGCCGAAAAGCAGTCTATAATGAAGCGCCTGATCCTCGATGCCAGAAAATTCAGCTGGTCTACTTCCCCAAGCGGCTATTCACCTGTGGAGAAATATCGCTTTGTCTATGAAAACGCCAGACTGAGATTGACCCTCAGAGGGAAAGAACAGGGCCATTACAACCTTCAAAAATACCTGTACAAGGTTCGGGAACCGAGCCGCCTTCCTAAGGAAAAGCCGGTTTCCAACGGGGTGCAGCTTGAGGAAAACTATCATCGCCAGTACTACGCTTCCAGATCGGACAGCCAGAATCTTGACGCAGCCTACAATGCGCTCCATCCAGGATTTCGCATGCAGGTTCCCTCGCCATACGGGAAAAATGTCGATTTTCAGTCCTACAAGGAATTTGGGGCCCATCTTCAGGGTGAAACTACCCGCTTTAAGGTATCCGCACCAAATGCTTCGACAGTAACGCTGAAACTCATGAGCGAGAATTTGCCTTTCAGCGTTCCCATGCAGAAACAGCAGGATGGCAGTTGGATGCTGACAACCAAGGCTCCGGCAGGAACCCGCTATCAATATCTGGTCAACGGCAAGGCGAAGATCGACCCCTACGGGCTGCAGCACGAATCTCAAGCATCTTGGTCCGTCGTTGCAGAGAGAAATGGACACCAGTGGCAGGATGGCCCTTGGATGCAGCAAAGGCTTGAAAAGACAGGCCAGCCGCAGCCCATGAGCATCTATGAACTGCATGCCACTACATGGAAAAAGAAAGATGGCCGCACGCTGAACTACCGTGAGCTGGCCCATGAACTGATCCAGCACTGCCAGAAGACAGGCTTCACCCATGTTGAATTGATGGGGATACTCGAGCACCCATGCGAAACATCGTGGGGCTACCAGGTCACCGGCTTTTTCGCTCCAAACAGCCGTATGGGCAGCATCGACGACTTCAAATATCTCGTCGATCATCTGCACAAACATCAGATCGGGGTCATCCTCGATTGGGTGCCAGCCCATTTCGCGACAGACGACTACGGCCTATCCAACTTTGATGGCAAAGAGCAGTACGAGCCGCCTAAACAGTCGATTCTCCAGGCACTGCGCCAAAAAATCTTCGGACCGCATTTCAACTGGGGAACAAAATATTTCAACTTCAAGAAGAAAAGTGTGAGGGAATTCCTCATTTCCAGCGCTGCCTACTGGCTCAAGGAAATGCACATCGACGCTCTGCGCGTCGATGCGGTGGAGGCCGTCCTCATGGATAAATCAAAAGAGAGCCGGCTCTTCCTGAAAGACCTCAATGCTGTCGTCCACCACCACTTTCCAGGAGCCCTAACAATCGCCGAAGATTATTCGGGATCGCAAAGTACGACGAAGTCGACCGCTGTTGAAGGCCTCGGCTTTGACATGAAATGGCATGTCGGCTGGATGCAGCATACTCTCAACTACTTCACAAAATCCCTCTCCAAGCGTCCAGGCCACTATCAGGAGCTTATCAAAGCGATCGAGAACGACACCTTCCACAGGCAGGTGATGGCCATGTCACACGATCAGCTCAACACGGGGGCCAAAGCCCTGATCGATAAAACGCCAGATCTCAAAGACAAGGAGAAATACGCCAACCTGCGCTCCATGATCAGCTTCATGATGTGCCTGCCCGGAAAAAAACTGATGTTCATGGGCAGCGAAATCGGCACCTCAGAAGACTGGACGACCCTGCTTGGCAAAGATCGCGGGTTGCTGGATACCCAGCAAAAAGAGCAGGCCGCACAGACAATGGCCACCATCCAGGGTTTGCATGCGCTCTACAAAGATAACAAAGCTCTCTGGGAACATGATGATAATGGCCGCGATATGGAGTGGATCGAACGGAACGACTCTGCCCGACAGATCATTGCCTACAGAAGAACCAGCTCCGAGGGTCAATCCCTGGCCTGCCTGCACAACTTCGCAAACAAAACGCGGGAATACGTCGTCAAATTGCCTGAAAACAGCTCCGCAGAAATGATCAGCGAGCTTCTAAATACGGACGCCAGCCCGTTTGGCGGCGAGGGCAGAACCAATCCACAGATTGCTGTGGTAAGGGATGTGAAGGGCGTGGCAGTCTCCTACACAGTGACGGTCCCACCTCTGTCGACGGTCGTGGTCAAAGAGTCATCGAAGTGATTCTCTTATTGACACTATCCTCAAACGATAGTAAAGTGAGATTAACGCCTATTTTAGGCGCTCTTATTTAGGATAAAGACGATTAAATTCGACATTATGAAAAAACAGCTTTTGCCCCTTCCAGTTGAGAGAACCCTAAAGAAATTCGGCGCAGACATTCGTATTGCTCGCCTGAAACGCGGCCTTACAATTGAAATGATGGCAGAACGCATCGGGATTCATAGGACAACCTATGGCAAGATTGAAAAAGGAGATCCGATGGTCGGACTCGGCGCTTACGCAGCCACCTTATTTGTGCTAGGTTTTGGCACACCCTTAGGCGAGCTCATTGACCAACGCAAAGACGATACGGGTCTTTTGCTTGACTTGGAAAAGCTCCCTAAACGCATTCGGTCAAAGAAAAAGCCACAGGGATTATGAGTCGTCAGATCAAAGTCCATATTGGTGAAGCAAAACAGCCTGTGGGAACTCTATTTTTCAATGCGTCAGGAAATCGCGAAAGTTGTGGCTTTGAGTATACCTCTGAATGGATTGAATCCCGCGATAGTTTCACAATTGAACCAGGACTTCCTCGTGTTCACGGACGTGCTTTTCGATCGAAAAAAGCAGAAGCCTCAGTTTTTTATGGAGCCATTGCAGATTCGGAACCAGACGGATGGGCCCGTCAAGTGATTTTGCGCGATTATGGCAAACACCGCAAGGAAGCAATGGATCGTGGTGGGACTAACACCTATGCTCCTTTAACTTCAATAGACTGCCTTTTAGCTGTTGATGATTATTCGCGTGTTGGCGCGCTTAGATATCAGGATGAAAATGGTCTCTTTCAACGTGCAGCAGGAAAAGGAAAAAGAAGCGCCCCACCTTTGATTGAGCTGGATTCTCTTTTGCGAGCAAGTGCTGCGGTCGAAACCGATTCTGAAACAGCTGCTGACTTAGAATATTTGCGGGGAAGGGGGACATCGCTTGGGGGGCTGCGGCCCAAATGCACGATTGTTGATCAAGATGGCTCATTATCGATCGGTAAATTCCCAAGTGTTCACGACACTTATTCTGTGACCAAAGGCGAAGTGCTCGCCTTACATATTGCGAAAGCTGCCGGCATCAACGCTGCTCAATCCCGCATTGCAGAGAGCGATGGAATCTCCGTGGCACTTATCAAACGGTTTGATCGTATGCAAGGTGATCGGATTCCTTATATCTCTGCGGCAACGCTTCTCGGTATCGAGGATAGCCACTCCATCCACACTTATACAGAGATTATCGACGCCCTCAAGCGATACAGTGCAGACTACCAAGCAGATGCAGAAGAGCTGTGGCGACGAATCGCTCTGACAATACTGATCTCTAATGTCGATGATCATATGCGCAACCACGGTTTTTTGCATGTTGAGAAAGACCTATGGCGTCTCTCACCAGCTTTTGATATTAATCCTTTCCCTGAGAAGCATCGTGTACTAAAAACATGGATTTCAGAGGGAACGGGAGATGCAGCGAGCATTAAACTGTTGATGGAGGTTGCCCCCTATTTTGGAATTGATTTCAAGCGTGCTCGCGCACTGCTAGACTCTGTCGAATCAGCTGTTTCTCGTTGGCGCCAAATAGGGAAAAAAATTGGGATGACACCTACTGAGCTGAATGCTTTCGAAACAGCCTTTGAACATGATGAGCGCAAGATAGCTCGACAACTGCTTGCTGCCTATCCTTAGTTAGCCCTTTTGTATCTACCTCCGCTTTTTTTATTGTATTTTTACCATATATTTATTAAAATTTAACATTACTTTCGTATACTGTATATATAAAAATAATTTTTATTTAACAAATGATTGTTGACAGTATCACAAATAACAGCAAATGGACGATGGCGCATAGCATCGCAGCTGCGCATGCAACCGTGTGCAAGGCAACCGATGCAATTGCGAGAGTAGCTGATCGCGCTTTATCCACGCAGGATCAAGCCTCCCATCAGCAAATCGGACTGAAAAAAGCTCCTGTTTCCTCGCTTTTCAAACGTGCGATCGAATCGATTCAACAACATCCTTTCCGTACATTGGCCGCTTTCTCGATCACTGCGGCTCTCGGCTGCTCCCTTATTTTGACGGGAACGGTTGTGGCATGCGTTGCCGCCGCCGCTCTGCTGGGTGTAGCTTTGACGCTGGCGACTTTGCAGGTGATCGCCTTTTGCCGCAACGTCCAGGAACAGCACACCTGCTCCCTGATCGACAGTCTGGAAATCGCCGAAATGCTGACCGCCCATGAGGCGGAAGAGCTTAAGAAATCGATCCGTCAGCCTGCTGCCTATCAAAAACTTCTCGAGAAGCAGTTCCGCCGCTGGAAAGCCGATCAGAAGCTGTCTTCCGAAGAATGCTTTCAATTGACGCGCCTGCTCGATCAAAAAGGGATTCATCAAGCCTTTAATAGAATCGAGAAAATGGCCTTGGCTCCTTCTGGGAATCCCGTGTGCAAAATTAAGAGTGTCAAAGGCGAAATTCTAGCCTGTGTGAACAAACTGGAACACTCTTCCCGCACGAACGATCTCTCAACAGCCTTGAAGCGCAACGATCAGGGGGCCTTTCGCAAAGCCTTGATCGCGCACTATCGCGAGACTGGTCTGCAGAAGAAGAAAAACGAAAATCTGGTAAGCTTTTACTGCTATCAGGAACTGGGCAAAAAAATTAAAGCGGCATCCGAGGAGGAGACTTTTGCCACCTTTGTACGTTTGCAGCGCCATCTGACTCTTTTTGACAATCATGACCTGATACTTTCCCACCTGGCAAAAAGACTAAACGCAATTCATCAACTTGGCTCCAGCCATACCGATGCCAACGAACTCAACCAGATACAAGACAAGCTCCATCGCCTTCATCAGGATTCACAGAAGCTTCTGGCCGATTATGCTTTCATTTCTCCCGAAGTGGACGATCTCTTTGCCTGCTACCGAGGGAGTTTTGCTCAAAAATTCCGCATCATGCAAGAGCGGCTCGACCAGCTCTCTCCAGGAAATGCTATTGGAATGGATGCGGAACTTCCCTTAGCTCCCAAAAAGCGCGCGGATGACAAACCTGCTGCTTCGCGAGGGCCCAGTCCACGCATGGTTTTGGAAAAAAAATTGGAGGAGATCAGGCAGAAGCTCGAGAAAAAAGAGCTCCTCAATCCACAGGAAATTGAGCGCCTTAACGTACAGGCCAATTCTTTAAAGCGCACACTTGCCGACTTGCAGGCCATCGAACTGATGAAAGGGGAAAACAAACAGGTCTCAAGCCATGCCCCTCACAAGAAATCGATCATGATCGCAACCTGCAGCTTTGGTACAGGCCATAAACAGGCGGCACACGCCCTTAAAGGCCATATCGGCAATGCGGCACGTGTCAGCATCCTGGATCCGACAGAGTATGACTCAGAATTTGTCAAAAAGAACGATTGGCTATGCAAATTAGGTAAAAAATTCGGCAAAAAATGGAGTTTTGCGAACGTATTCAATCACATCCTGAAAGATCAGCAATACTGGATGATCAATATTTATAGCCGGTTAAGCCGTATCAACAGAGTTCTCGGCCGGGCATTTAAGCCTGCGCAAATCTCGAATAGTCAGCCTTGCAGGGCAGGGCAGAAGAAATTAAAGCATTTCCTGCGCCAGCGCTTTTTGATGGAACGGCCTGATCTGCTTGTCACCACCTATCACATGGACTTAAAACCCTTCATCCAGACAGCTGAAGAAATGGGGCTTCCTCTGCTTCATGTCCCCACCGATCTGGATGTGAAAATGGAAGAGATCTTTGGCAATTCCAGCCCCTCTTACACACACTTTAAAACCTTCCTTCCCGATAACAACAGGGCCACACTGGAAACCGTGAAACATCTGGGAGCCGATAAAATCCATTCCGAGACAGTCGATGGCGAGGAACAGCAAGTTGCAGGGATTGCCCTGCGGCCTGAATTTTACGTTAAGCGCTCAAAAGAAGAGATCGCCGCCATCAAAAAAGAGCGTGGAATTGATCCAGAGGCCAAAGTTTTGCTCGTCTTAAGCGGCGGCAACGGGCAGGAGCTTCCCTATCCAGAGATGCTTTTAAACGCTCCGAACAATGGGAAAAAGTATCACATGATCGTTGTGGCCGGAAGCAATAACGAAGCTGGCAACAATCTCAATCAGAAGAAAGAGGCTGGGAAAAGGTTCATCACCGGAAAAAATCCAAATATCACCGTAGAAGTTGCCGAGGATCCAGCCATCGCTACTGCACAACAGCCCTATTTTATTGGAGCGAGCGAACTGTCCCGTCTACATGCCATTGCCGATGTCGCCATCACTAAGCCGGGCGGCTTGAGCATCGGCGAACTGCTGCAAACGGGTGTCCCCATGATCATGGACAGACGCGTCACTCCCATGGTCTGGGAAGACTTCAACATCAAAGTCGTCAAGGAGCAGAAGCGCGGCCTTGCCTACACGGGCAAGCATTCCATCATGGACCTCATCGATGAAGTGGTGGAGCTCGGTAAAAAGCCCAGGCCGAACTATTCGAAATGGTTCACAGCGCAAATGATGGAGATGATCGCAAAGGCGGAGGATGTCACCAACCCCGTGATGGTGCAGCATCGCAAATACAAAGAACCTTTTAAGGAGTAATAGATGCATATCGATCCGGCAAACAGAAGCCTTACAGTCGCGTTGGAAATGAATGAGGCTCGCCACTCTTGCCCGCTGCATGAGAAAATCAAAAGAATCTTCTCCGAAATTTTTCATGGATTGAAAGAGATTGTCTCCTTTCCCCTGCGCTATCTCGGGTCAAAAACCTGGTCGATTCCTGGCATTATCGTGCGCACGCCCATCCTCTTGTTCAAACGCATCTTTTTCCAAGAACCCCTGACGAAGGTTGCCTTTTTTGGCACCGGCTATTACTCCAACAATGGTCCTCAGCTATCCGTCGAAGAGACCAAGGATGTTCTTCGCTACGCCGCCTTTGGACTGGTCCCCTTTCGTTATGAGCAGGACAAATGGGCAGAACCTTTTGGCGCCAAAGTAATTGCTCCAGCAGCTCTCAATGTGGACCTGACGAAGCTTCCAGGAAATGTAAAAACCAATGGACACGCTTTTTTCGACAGGAACAATTTGTTTAAGGCGATGGTGCTCGAAGATGAGCATGAAATGGTTGTCACCTTCGGTCCAATGTATTCCCATCTCTCGGATATCTCCGACGCCAAAGAATCAAGCAAGAAAGTAAAAAAACAGCTGCGCTCCATTATCGCTAACTATGCAGGGCTCTCCCCACAAAATTACGATCAGGCCGATGCCCTCATGGAGCAGCTTAAGAAGATTGCCCAAGAGAAAAACAAACGCCTGGTTGTCACTGGACAGTCTCTTGCGGGTTCGATCGCTTCTTACGTCGCCTTAAAGCATGAAATCAAAGGAATCTGCTTTAACTCCGTCCAGTTAGGCGCTGGTTTGCAGAGCAAGATCGGAGACGCCAAACTGGCAAAGGCCGATATGTTGCTGACCCAAATTCACGTGCAAAGGGATCTGGTCAGCCAGCTTCCAGGGATTGGAGTTGTCGATCGAGCGTTGAGTGCTTTTGGAGTGCGCACACCGGGCACTTTTGGCCAACGCCGCCTGATTCCATCGGCATTTAAAGACATGCGATCCTCTCATGATTATCCCGTGAAAAGCATGATGAACTACTTAGGATATGACAAAAACGCGAAAGCCTCAGAACTAAAACAAGAAGATATTAAAAGGTCTCAATAAAAATGGCAGATTATTTGATCATCACCTCTTCAGGCGGGGGCGGGCATAAAATCGCCGCAGACGCAATTCAGCAAAAGAAAGCGCAAATGTATCCCACCAATCGCTTCGACCAGCTGGACGTCATGCGTTCTGGCTGCAGTTACGGCAGCAGGATTGGAAAAAACTGCACCGATTCATGGGACAATGCTCAGCAGAGAGGCGACGTCAAGAAGCAGCTCCAGCTGGTCAGGATGCAGCCCGTTGCAGAAGCTCTTTTTTGCCTCGGCACCTTTTTCACCGTTCTCCGTCGGCTTCTGCAGGGAGAAAAGTTGCCCAAAAAAGTGATCTGCACCCAGCCGCTGCATCTGTTAGCCATCACAGAAGCTGTCAGAGTGGCCAACCTCATCCGTTTTAAAGAAAAGAGGAAAATCACTAAGGTAGATTTGTACCTGACTGACCTCCCTACAAGCAAAGCAGAGCACTTTTTCGGAGCCCTGCGCCGCCTCCATTTCATATCGAAACGAAATTTCAAAATGGTTCGCGTCCATGCCCCTGAGCCAATCTGCCTAGACGGCCAGACTTCCCAGCAATTCTGGAAGAGTCAGGCCCACCTTCAACCCCATCAGATCAAAATTGAAGCGATGCCGGTCAGCGCCCAATATAAAAATCCCGCCTCCTTGCCCATGCCAGGAAGCGCCTTTGTCTCAGACATCAAGCTGTTTTCCAATGATGAAAAAGCAGAGATGGAAAAGCTCAACATGCCTGACGGACGCTGCAGCATATCTGAAAATGACAAAGTTGGACTGCTGATGCTCGGAAGCGTTCCGGAAAGATTCGCGATTTTGGGCTATGTCGACGGCATCGCCGCGGCCGCCAGAGAAAGTGCCTTGGAAGAAAGCGGCCCCAACCATTACTTTTTCATAGCCTGCGGCAGCAAAGAGCAGAATGGCGGAGCTGATGGACTCAATAATGACAGCCTTTACAAAGCCGTCTGCAAACAGATTCGCGATGCTAAATTGCCTCGCAGGGTCAAAATCGTCCCCTTCATCGGCCAGCCTGTAGCCCCGATTTTCGGACGCAGCGACCTCTCCATTACCCGCTCAGGCGGCATGACCTCCGCTGAAATCCTCGCGTTGAAAAGCCGGAAAGGGGATAACAAGCGTGTTCTCATCCATGCCCCTTTGAAAAAGGTCCTGGAAGGCACCCAGGAAGAAAAGCGCAAGCAATTGATGGCCTGCATTCCTCTCTGGGAAAATGGCAATGCCGACTATCTGGTGCAGAGCCCAAAGGTTGCTGCCGAGGTCGTCAACCCGAAGCTCGCACAAGCAGAGTTCAAGGTATTTTTCAAGTAGCGCTGGTTGCAAAACTCTGCTTGGTATAAATTATATATATCTAATTATTATAGGATTCTATGGCGGATAATATTTCTTTCAAAACAGCAGTGCAAGTATGCGATGCGCTCGGCAAATTTGCAGATGCCCGCTCGGGAACAACACCGAATAAAGATTTCATCATGATGGTCAGGAAGGTGGATGGACGCGAAACACTTCAGCTCACTCAGATCAGTCAATTGAATTGGATGCATCGCCTCATTCGCTGTTTTGGCTTAAGCTGTCTGGAGCGTGCCTTTGGACGCGACACCACGCTAAAGGGCGTGACAGATTATTTGCACCGCAATTGCCCCTATCTGCCAAGACGTTTTTCCGATCTAAAAGTGGTATGGATGCCCGACATCTTGAAGGGACATTACCACAAAGAAGCCATCCCGGAGCTGCTCGGACTCAAAAAAGAGCGTTTAAAGAAGATGCGCGAGGACAAATTCCGCGGCATTGAAATTTTCAAGAAGTGTCTCTCTCACCACAACGCAAAAAGCCCGCGCAAAATCTATTTATCGTGCCTGCCAGGAGACCAAATTGATCTGCGAGGATACTGGAGGGGTGGCAGAGGCATCATTCAACGCGGTCCCAATCCGATGGGTCTTCTGCCGGGCGAGGTTGATCAGGGGCAGATTGTCAGGAAATATGAGGCACCAGTCATTGATCCAAAAGAATTTCCCTATCTGGAGCCATTCTTTTGCAAAAAAAATGAACCCGAAGACCTGAACGCGCTTGGATTCTGTTATGAATATGGCCTGGGCGTGAAAAAAAATCACCAGAAAGCCTTAAATTGCTACAAAGTGGCTGTGGAAAAGGATCCTGGTTACGCCTCTTTATACAACCTTGGTCGTCTCTATTTGCAGGACAGACAGTGGCAAGAGGCGAATCGAACTCTGACTGAAGCGGAAAACTTTCTGAACAACCTGAAACTTGAGGGAGACAGGTTATTAGGGCTCTGGGCGCAAAGAAGGGCCAATCCACCCCCGGGAATAAATCCCGATCAGTGGGATGAAAGCAATGAGCGCGCGGTCACTGCCGACCTGAAAATCTGTAATAAAGCTCTATCCAAAGTCATTCGAGCGCAGATGGAACTGCACAGACAAACTGGCGATCAGATTCAGCTCGAACAGGCACGTCAAAGACTGAACACAGTTACCTAAAGATTCAAAGTCGAACTAACGCGAAACGTCAAAAATCACATTGAAGAGCTTGCGGTATTTGCCTTCAGGACATGTGAGGGCTTTGACGCCATGCCAGGCATCGCTGTTATTTTTGAACAGGAAGCTGTGGTTGTCCATATTGCTGATGGTCGTTTCTTTGGTAAAATCTTGGAAATCGGGAGCGATTCCGGGCACCTGTTTTCCCTCTAAGACGATGAGCTGTCCTCCCCACTCCGTTTTCCAATCCTGACTTGTGTTGAAGTAGAAGATATGCGTTCCCAGCTTTGTTGTGGCATCCTTATGCGGCGAGACCTCGTTGGAGCTTTTGCCGATGTGCCAGGCGTAGCGTATGGAGTAGTTTTGCGGCCCCAGTGCTTTCTGAATAAAGGAACGATAAATGGGACCTTTCTCGAGCTCTTCCATAAAATTCTGCCAGTTTTCCGACAGATCCTGCTTGCGGACAACGCCTGCCGTGGGCTTTTCAGCAGGATGATGATAAACCGATACCTCATAAGCAAGATAGTAGCGGTTGTGGGGGCGCTGTCCCTTCCGATAGATATTTTCATGATACTCAAACAGATCAAGAGGGGGAAATTCATCGTGGAGTATCTGAAAAGCCTCTGGCGTCAGAAACTGCTCAAAATCAAACCAGGGATAGGGCTTGCGCTGTTGAAAGTGTTCAAAGGGGAACTTGTCGATCATTTCGAGATTAAAGAATTTCATATCAGTTCAATCAGCTCCTTTTGCGCCCAGCGACGCAGATAAGCAAGCACATCGTCAGGTGGAAGCCCGACATCGGCGGCTATCTGCTGGACAAAGCGTTTTTTAGGATAGAGCGGCATCAGGTCCATGAGGAGCCGCAAGCGTTTATTTTTTTCATCTCCCACCGTTCCAAATGCTGGCTGCCCAGGATCAACGTAGAGGTCATAGCTGGGATTGGAAAGGGCCGGAACCCCTTCAAATTTCTTGCGCATCAGCGTGGCCTGGTCCAGTTCATCAATCAATAATTCTAATAGCTGGATGGAATCTTCCAAGGCATCCCTGCTGATGATCGACAGGTTATCTTTGTCGGAGTGGTATTCAGGATAGGGAAAGCGCGACAGGCTGGCCATTGGGATGCCGTAGCTTTCCCAGACAGGCTCATCATTGCAGATGATGCTGCGGAATGGACCGAAGCGGTGCGGGCGACTTTGCAGAAGTCGTTCCAGAATCATTTCCAGCAGGGTCTCGCCTTTGTAACTCCTCTGGAAAGCAAGCTCTGTTTCGGAGCCAAGCATCTCCAGGAAGCAGGATTCCACAAGATGCTCGCGCAGATTGGGCAGTTTCCCCAGATAGAAAGCCGAGCCGATGATCTCCTGAACGAGCACGAGCTGATAGGTGTATTTGGTTGGTCTGTCGGAAAGCCTGGTGAAAAGATCGACCCCGACAGCTACTCCTGCAAGGTCGTCGTTAGCCATTCCAGGATGATCGAGATGAGCGACAAAGGTGAATGTTTCAGGATGGGTGCCAGCTTTGGTATAGGAGAGAACCTTCAAGACCCCTTCGCTCTCTTCTGTTTCGATTTCGACCTCATAACTGCCCTCTGGCAGTGCATCATAAAATTCCTTCGTGACGCAAAAGCCCCAGTCGCGCTCCCAAGGACGATAATTCTGGCGAAAGTGATAGGGCGTCGCCTGCGGATCGCGCCGATCGTAATGGAGATGCTTCACCAGCTCCTCTCTCGATACCTCTCCACGAAATGGAGCGGATAATCCGATGACCTGAAGAGGATGATGGGCGGCAAAAATCTGCTGACCCTGATACCGGATAGACGCGCTCTTCAGATCCCATTTCGGGGGAATAACCCAGCCGTTCAGCTGATCCTTCGCATGGAAGGCATGCGTTTCAAATCGCAGAATCTGGCTCAAATAGGCAATAGAAGACTCATAATCGGACGAACAGAAGTTGCGGTTGAGCTTCCATAAATCCTGGACGATCTGATAGGCGATTGATGCTGTCATTGCTTCCTTATGGACAAGGCAAATTTTCTTGTCAAAATATCATCGGATGGGGCATGAGAAGGTACATGTTCACCACCCCCTTCCCTTCCCTGGGAGGCTGCGACGGACGCACTGGCCAGCTTCTCTCGTTAGACCCAGAGTACTGTCTTAATTCCCGCTGGAACAGCGCCAAAGCCTCGCGC
>JAJFUZ010000387.1 GCA_021372155.1 Parachlamydia sp.
ATCGGTGTACATCCCTATCACCTTCCTTTCGACGATCTTGGCATCATCGCTCAGGTAAATCGCGTTGCCTGCCGATTTGCTCATTTTGCCCTTGTTATCGGTGCCGACGAGGACTGGGGTCTCGCTTAAGAGGACTTCCGGCATGGGGAAGACCTCGCCATAGAACATGTTGAAGCGCCGGGCGATGTCGCGTGCCAGTTCAATATGCGCCTCATTATCCTTTCCGACAGGCACGAGGTGCGCCTTGGGCATCAGGATGTCGGCTGTCTGCAGCACGGGATAGCCGATGAGGCCGAAAGGAATGCTCTCGGAATCCATATGGGCGTTGCGAGCCATCTCTTTCAGGCTAGGCAGGCCTGTCAAACGATTGATTGAAATGAGCATCGCAAAGATGAGATTCATTTCATAGACTGCCGGTGTGGCCGACTGCAAGTAGATGGTCGATTTTTGCGGATCGATTCCGCAAGCAAGGTAGTCCAGGACCATCTCGCGCACATGGTCGCGGATGCTCATGATATCCTCTTTCGCGGGCTTCGTCGTCAGCGTATGCAGGTCGGCAATGATAAAATAGCACTCATACTGATCCTGGAGGGCTACCCTGTTTTTCACAGAGCCCAGATAGTGGCCGAGGTGCAGCGAGCCCGTCGGGCGGTCTCCTGTCAAAATCCTTTTCTTTTCTGTCATCCTTTCACCTTTAAAAAAACTTCAATTCCAATAGCTGTCACGGAAAAGACCATGGCCAGCAGAAGACCAATTTTACCGCCCGGAACCCGGAATGTCGACGGGAAAGCGAGGTGATAGCGTCCGCGCCAGACCATAAGGGCTGGAAGCAGCCCTAAAAGCAGCACGACACCGAAAGCTCCCGCATATTCCAGCGCACTCAAGAAGGCGCGCGGATCCGAAAGGGCGATCACAAGAGGAGGGAAAAAGGTCATGGCATACAGCAGGATACGGCCTGGTCGCGTCTTTTTGATCTTGAAGCCATCGGCCAAAAAATCGTTGAGGCTCAATGATACCCCCAGAAATGAGGTGACGATGGCAAAAAGCGAAAAGAAGCGGGCGATCCAGGAAACGGAAGGCCTGTTGAGGTAATCGGCCAGCAGCGTGGCACCATTGGCACCTGTCTCATATCCGCTGATCAGCCCATCTTTTCCTCCAAGCGGAAGAATTCCAAGCGCGATCAGCTCCCATACAATGTAGACGAGCAAAGGAATCAGACTGCCGATCAGAATTGCCCAGCGCAGGCTTGCCACATTCCGATCCAGGTAGACGACCAGGCTGGGAATGATGATATGGAAACCAAAAGATGTAGCGACGACCGATGATCCCAGTAAGATTGCCGACCAATTGGAGCGCTTGATCAGAGCTCCTTCTACATGGGGTGCAAGCACTCCCACGATGATCAGATAGGCAATCACCAAACATCCCATCAAGATCCGATTGATCCTGTCGACAGGCCCATGGCCCTTATAGACAAACAGGCTGAAAATACCCATGACCAACAGCGGGCCCGCCCACAAGGGCAAAATATATTGGCTGACAGTGTCAATAAGGTCGAGGAGTATCGCACCACCTCCTGCCAGATAGGCTGTCAGCAAGGCATAGAGCAGGTAGAGATAGACAAACCAGCTTAGAAACTCCCCCCAACGGCCCAACGTCTGCCTGGCCATTGTGATCAGGTTTGCATGAGGCGGCAGCCACAGGGCAACCTCCAGCATGAGGAAAGCTGTAAAAGTCAGAAAGAGCCAATAGGTGAACAGGAGGGCCAACGAGGGATAAAAACCGCCCAAACCTGTGGCGACTGGCAGGGCCAGCATCCCGGCTCCGATTGTGGTTCCAGAGACGAGGAGAACGCCCCCTAATACCTTACCCATATGATCCCCCGAGGTCCACATAGAGCTGAAGACCCATGACCGTCAGCGCCACAGCAATAATGAGAATCAGGCTGAAGCGACCTCCAGGAAGCACCCTAACCCCTTTGATGCCTCTCCTGTAGCGACCCATCCAGGCCATCGCAGCCGGCAGAAGGCCGAAGAGCGTCACGGCTCCAAAACTGCCCGCATACTTGAGAGCGGTGAGGAAAATCTTGGGATAGATCAGGGCGAAAATAAAAGGAAGTCCCAGCACAAGCCCGCATAGCAGTGCCTTACCCCGGGCATCTTTTTTAATATGAAAACCATCGGCGAGAAAATCGACAAAGCTTAAGGCAACGCCTAGAAAAGAGGTCACAATAGCAAAGAATGCGAAGGCGTGGGCGAGGTCGACCACCCACGAACTTCCCACGGCATTTTTCAAAGCCCGGGTGGTCATTTCTCCCTGTCCCAGGGCCTCGCGAAAGCCTCCTGCTCCCTCGACGGGAATCAATCCCAGGATCAGCCATTCCCAGAACAGATAGATAATAAGAGGGATGGCTGTTCCAATCAAGATGGTCAGCCTGAGGCGCGGCAGATCCCCCTCCAGATAGGTTTTAAGAGTTGGGATCAGATTGTGATACCCGAAGGAGATAATCATTGCCGGAATGACGACGACCACGGCTGGCCAGTCGCGATGCTTCAATAGCTCCCGATCGACATGCTGGCTTCCCAAAATCAATAACAAGGCGTAAGAAACAACCAGCCCGATCATCAGGTAGCGATTCCATGCATCGACCGCCCCCGTCCCCAGATAGACCGCGATACCAAACAGAAGCGCCCCGATCAGACTTCCAAACCAGGAGGGCATCTGCACATGAAACAGAAGAAGGCTGAAATCAGAGATCAGCTCGCCGATCGCGGCAATGTAGGCCACCATCAGAGCATAAAAGAGAAAGAGAAAACCACCCCAGGCGACTGCTTTGCCAAGCCCGCCCAACGTCCTACCCGCCATGGTGACCAGGCTCACATCATCAGGAAACCAGAGGTTGACCTCCAAAAGCAGCAACCCCGTCGCCACCATAAAAAGCCAACTGAGGATGAACATGACCAGCGTTGGTTGAAAGCCTGCCATGCCCGAAAGGATCGGCAAGCCCAGCATTCCAGCCCCGATGCAGCAGCCGGCCACCAAAAGGCTGGC
>JAJFUZ010000393.1 GCA_021372155.1 Parachlamydia sp.
ACTGACGCAAAATAGGCATTCGCAATCACACCATGAAAAATTAATTTATTCTCTCTGAAGCGCAAATCCTTGATCACCTCTAGCATTTCTTCTTTCTTCAAAAGCGTAGAATTTTGAAAAAAATTAAGAACTTCTCCCTTAGTCGATTGAACCTCGTAGTTATGAAAATCGAGGAAGCCGTTTGCAACAATATACGCCTCTATTTCGTCTGGATTGATGTAAATGCCTAAAAGATGCGGGCTGATTACAGACTTTATGGTACTCTTACCTGAACCATTTGGCCCAGCAAACATTCTCATTCGAGGTGTTGAAAGGTTCATCCAATGATTAAACGTTGACCTGGTTTAACTTTTACTCGAGGCTTTAATTTTTTAATGGCTTTTCTGGTACCGTTTGGATTGACTTCCACTAAAACCCCATTCTCACATTCAAGAACACTATGACCAGAGGCCAAAGCCTGCCAATAAGCCTGCTTGAGGGCTGTCTCAGCAAGATCGGGTATATGCTCTTCTAAAAATCGCATTGCTTTTTCAGGTAAACCCATGTCATCTCTCTTCAATATCTATTTAAGAGTCTATACACTATCAAGGCTGTTTGCAAATACAATTCCAGCGAACAATCGTTGTCTAGCAACCTGGACCTCCGTAGCAAAAAAAAGACTTGCATCTTGTTGCAGCATTTTTTAGTTAGTAAGAAAACGGAGAGTTTCATGGGATCGTCAAAGCCGGTTATTTTTGTTTTAGGCGCCACAGGACAACTTGGCAGCCTCATGGCTGATAAACTCAAGGGGGAAAAGACGATTGCTTTGCGGGTTTCGAGCAGAAAAAAGGAACTTATCCCTTGTCTCAAAGAAAAGTTTGGAGAGGCCGTCTATCTGGATCTGGATGACCCCAGAACATTTCCAGAGGCTCTTGAGGGTGTCGAAAGATTATTTCTGCTCACAGGATACTCTTTCGACATGCTTGTGCAAAGCAAGGCTATGATCGACGCTGCCAAAAAAGCAGGCGTCAAGCATCTGGTGCATTTGGGAGTTTTCACACCCAAACCGGATTGCTATGACCCCCATTTTGCCTGGCATCAAATGATCGAGACATACATCAAAGCCAGCGGCATCCCGTATACGCTTTTGCATCCAAACTGTTTCTTGCAGAATTTCACAGGTTTTTATGGAATGGCCCACAAAGGAAAGGTGATATTTTACACGAGCAAAAAGGTGGGTTGGATCGCTTTGGAAGATGTCGCCGAAGCAGCCGCCAAAATCCTGGTCGAAGGCCCCTCCAAGCATCAAGGAAAAGATTATTGGTTTTCGACAGAGTCGTTAAACATTCAGGAAATTGCTGAAACGTTCAGCCAGGCGACCAGCACAAAATTTACTGCAGATGCACGGTCTCCCGATCAGTTTATCAAAGACATCAGCGCCAGGTACCAGACCATCGATCCCTACTTTGTGGGCGTCGCAAATTTCTTTCATCAGGTAGCCGATGGTCGCATGGACTATATTGGCGAAGTGCGCGATGACCTTCCTCAACTCATTGGACGCAAAGGGATGACGGCCAGTGAATGGGCAGCTCTGCATAAAGACGAGCTTTTAAAGTTTGTTTAGATCTCTAGTGCAATTTCAAGTGGTTTCAGGTTGTCTCGTATGCGAAAGTCAATCTGGTCCAGATCGATAGGAATCTGCGTCACAAGAGACATGCAACTTAGGCCTGGAACGGTGTCGATCGCATGCAACTGTGAGAAGTCAAAGTCTTGTTCCTGAAGAAACTGCACCATATCGTCCACGTCCTGGTCATCGCAGCTGGCATCTAGCGCAGTCATATTGGCAAGAAAATGATCGAGAGGCATGGCACGATCCATTTCGATGATTTGAATGTTGTCAATTCGGATGCCCAGGTCCTGCATTGTTTTAAGAAGAGTCAAAAGCTCGACTTTGCTCGAGCCAGAAAGCGATTTCACCGAGGATAAAAACTGCGTGACAGAGTGGAAACGATGGAGAATCACATCCTCTTTGCCAACGACTGCGATTTCACTCAAGTGCGAGAGATCCACACCCTGCTTTGTCAGGAGGCGGATCATGCGTAGCAAAGCAGCTGCTGGCGGTCCATAGTGGCCGCTGGAATTATTGAGAGCGATCACTCGACCCTGATCATCCAGTTTAAGCACACCAGCGGCAACGACAGCACCTCCCGATAAGAAAGAGGAGTGGTGCAGCCCGACATTTGTCTTCGTGCCCATGTACAGCTTCCCTTCGGGGCTAACGACATATTTATAGGTCCCCGCCGGGGATCTTCCGAGGGTGTTTTGCGTGCTCAGCGCTCCCTGGCTGAATCTTACTTCATAGGGGGCGGGATTATCAAAATAGGGCATGCGACAAGCCACGGGTTTCCCATCGCGCACGACCTCATGATCGCTCAGCCAGGTCGGTCCCTTCTGTTCCGACACCCAATCTTCAAAAGTGGCCTGCGTTGGATGTTGCACCCATTGCTTAAACAGCACGCTGCACTCTTTATCGCGATTGGCGTTGTGACTGTCGAGATAGGCTTCACGCCAGTATTTGTCATTCATGGTGTAGGCCGGTATTCCGCGCTGCTCACCTTCGAAAGATCCCCTGGCAATTTTGCTGATTTTGCCTTGGCGCCTTTGCTGAACCAATTCCATGAGCTGGCTGCCAGCTGCAGCTGGCCAGATATGATCATTATTATGCGATAGTAATTTAATATAAAATGGCATTAAAAACCTACTTTTATAATAAATATTATACTATTTATGTTAATATGTTATTAATTAATTGAAAATAACATATTAATTTATTCGACAACTGCATCGATTAGCAGCGGCATATGGTCAGAAGGATATAGGCCTCCAACCGTGCCAGGCTGTACAGCATGGATCAAAGTGAGGATGCCTTCTGAGATGTAGATATGATCCAGGAAGACGCCGGGCGTGCCAGTCCCTTTGAAGGGGGTGCTATCGTCAGCGCCATTCGTAAAAGTGCCGTAAGGGCCCAGGTGGCCGATCAGCGACATGTCCTTGGAATCGTATAGAGCGTGCTTGAGCAGCAGGCGGTGCAGGTAATCTCCATCATAGAAGGGCAGTTTGCCCAGATCGAGACGGTTTGGGAAGGTGTTCAGGTCTCCGGTCAGTATCACGGGTATCTCCTTCATGTTGGAGGCGACCTGACGGCAGATGAAATGGATTTGATAGTGGCGCTTTTCGATATTGGAAAAAGCCAGGTGCGCATTGAAGACGGCAAACTGTTTGCCCGTGCGCCGGTCTTTCAGCAGCAGCATCGTCAGCGTATCCGAGCCTGGGACGCGAGGCGTATCGGTCATGTACCAGACATCGCTCCTGACTACTTCGAAGCGCTCTTTGCGGTAAAAGATGCCGTTCATCTCTCCATCTGAGCAAGGGCGCGCGAAAAAGGCATAGGCGTTCTCCAGATGGGGCATGAGGTCATTCAGCTGGTTGGGATAGAGCTCCTGGACTCCCAGGATGTCGGGCTGCATCTCGGCGAGGATATCGACGATGCGTGGAAGACGCTGCGGCCAGCGGTTGTGAGGATCAAGTTTATGGTCATAGAGATCGAAGAGCATGTTGAAAGTGGCGACGCGGATGCGCTCCTGTTTGCGGCTTAAGGCTTGCGAAAGCTCTTCCAGTTGCACTCTGGAGTATTTTTTGGCGGGCAGGTTCTCGATCTTCTCAAAGTGCTCGACATGAGGGATAATGGAATTTTCGATAGCATAGCTAAAGGAAGTAAAGATGAAAAAAACAAAAATAGATTTAATAGTTAATTTTCTTAAAAACATTACAACCTCAATATTGAAAATAGACAGTATAGCTGATTTATTTAATAATCAACCAGCTTGGATTTCGGAAAGGAAATCGGCAAAGCGTTTGTGCCCCTGAGCAATCTCTTCAAGGGTCTCCAGGTAGGTGTCCAGCGTATGGAGAATCAGGCCGACTGTCATGACGAACAGCTCCTCATCCACCTCTTCGCGGTTACAGAGCATCGTATAGCGAAAAAAGGGCAACCGCTCGCTGTCGAGGACGCCAAAACCAGGCAACTCGATCACAGCATTCATCAAATTGATGAAGGCCTGCGTGTCTGCAAGCTGGGGCTGCTCAATCTTCAATGGGATCATGATCAGGAACTGGATAAACTGCAGGGCGCCTTCTTCCTCGTCCCCTTCGAGAGGGCGAGTGATCAGGCCGATCTGCATGACCATCTCTTCGCCGCGCGGATCAGCGCCAAGCGGCACCAGAATCTCTTCCAAAGGAAATTCTTTCGGGCCTTTCTGCAATTCCGAATCGATCTCTGCGCTTTTGAGTGCCTTTTGGATGTTCTTCGTGGTCAATTTCATGCGAAAGCTCTTTTCCAGTTATGCACATACAGTAGACGGGATTTTCGGGTTTTGCAAGCATTTGTTTTACTTTTCTCGATACTTTTGTAATTAGGCGAAAGCTCTTTTCCAGTAGTGTTCGTCTCCTGCGAAAAAGGCTCCCCGCGTCTCTTCCAGCGTCAGGCGTGTGCTTGTGCCTCGCAGCAGATAGGCAAGCATCTCTCCGTTGCCCATCTGCGCCAGGGAAGACTTTTCTTTGTAGCTAACCCCTTTTGCATATTCCACAGACAGGATTCGCTCCGCCTTTGCAAGCATTTGCTTTGAAGAAATGTAACGCGGGCCGGAGACGGCATATCCCATCTCGCGTTTCTGTTTCATTTTCCTGCGATGGCGCAGGGCCGCTAAGATGCCGCGCGTCAATAGCGCTCCGCCTCCTCCCGCCACAAGGCAGACAAGGGTAAGGGAGCTAAAGACCACTCCTGCAGGACCAGAAACAACGGAACCTATCGAAAATACAGCAGCCGCCATAAACAGGCTGTTCATCACAATGTCAACAATGTGGTTGATGCGCTTATCGCCAATTCTGCGCAGGGCAAAGCGGATGATTTCTTCGCGCTCCCGCAGGTTGACCTCCTGGCAGTCGACCATAACTGTTTCATCTGTAAAGCGATTCACCCCAAGCTCTATTTTAAGGGCTTCCAGGCGATCTAACTCTTCGCGAAGGAGCACCAACTGCGCCGATGTTTTGCCAAGACCCTCTATATTCACCTTGGCGCCATAGGCTGACAGGCAGAACGCGATCGGAGCGACAGCAACAGTTCCGATCTGAACGATTGCAGCTGCAGCGATGCCAGCTGCAGGCTGCGCAATCGCTGCCATTTGAGCGGCAGATTGCATCAATCCCTGCACATTCGTCACCAAAGAGGCACTGTAAAGGGCAAAATCGCGTTTTCCTGTCTTGATCAGGCTTTTGCCATATTCCCAATAACCGCGCCGGAGGGGATGCGCCGGCCCCTCTTTGCGTTCATAGACCATGCTGATCCCTCTTTTCAACATGCGACCAGCCTTGACGAGGCTGATCACATTGACGATTCCGCCCACTGCTGTCGCAAATCCGGCAAAAAAATTGGCGGTAAACAAGAGCTCCCCGGGAATTTTCCGAATCCCCTCGACTTTGATGGGAACATAGTCAGCGAAAGGCTTCACGGAACTTCTGAAGAAGCCTCCCGCGGCACCATCCACTTTCTTAGAAACCGATCTGACCTTTCTGGCAAGTTGCGTGGAAACAACAAAATTTTTGACCACTTCAGCCGAAGCCACGAGACTTTTGAGAGCGCTTGGACTTTTGGAACGTTTTTTTGTTGGAGTTTCTTTCGGATATTGTTCGATATGATGAATATTATTTACTCTATCTATGTATTCCATAAAAAACCTATTATTAATAATTATATAAAATATTTATTATTTCTGTAAATTTTTTGGGACAATGCGATAGAATAGCAGCAGTTCCCGCTAGATAAATTCTCTCGGAAAAGTCCAGATTCGTAGAGATTTTTTTGACGACCGATGCAGGCAACCCCGAAGGGGTTGTCGAAGCAGGACGGCAAAAAAAATCATGAAGATGGGCTTTTCTCGAGAGAATTTATAAGCGAGAGCTGCTGATAAAATAGCCGAAAATTCCCCGATCGGATAGACTAGCTCCTCATTTCCAAATTACCACCTTAAGGAGGTCCCTATGGCAAACCAACCGGCAAACGCGGAAGCCGAGCGCAAAAAAGCACTGGACCTGGCTGTCGGCCAAATCAAAAAGCAGTTCGGTGACGGCGCGATCATGTCACTGGGCAAATACTCTTCGGGACGCGAAGTGAGCGTCATCAAAACGGGAGCCCCCTCGCTCGATATCGCCCTTGGCATTGGGGGTGTTCCTCGCGGGCGCATTGTCGAAATTTTCGGTCCTGAGTCGTCGGGTAAATCGACCCTGGCCCTGCACATCGTCGCCAACGCCCAGCGCAATGGTGGCGTCGCGGCTTACATCGATGCGGAACATGCCCTGGATCCTATCTACGCCGCCAAAATCGGCGTCAGTATCAACGACCTTCTAATTTCGCAGCCTGACAGCGGCGAAGAGGCACTGAATATCGCCGAAATGCTGGCGCGTTCTAACGCGATCGACGTCATTGTGATCGACTCCGTGGCCGCCCTTGTCCCGAAATCGGAACTCGAAGGGGAGATTGGCGACTCCTTCGTGGGCCTGCAGGCACGCATGATGTCTCAGGCGCTGCGCAAACTGACAGCTTCGCTGTCCAAAAGCAACACCTGCGCGGTCTTCATCAACCAGATCCGCGAAAAGATCGGTGTCATGTATGGCAGCCCAGAGACGACCACAGGCGGCCGGGCGCTGAAATTCTACGCCTCGCTGCGCCTTGAGATCCGGCGCATCGCCGGCATTAAGGGCGGCGACAACAGCGAAATCGGCAACCGCGTCAAGGTCAAGGTAGTCAAAAACAAAATGGCCCCTCCCTTCCAGGTGAGCGAATTCGACATTCTGTTCAACGAGGGCATCTCTCGGACAGGATCCGTCATCGACCTGGCGACAGAATTCAACATCATCGACAAGAAGGGGGCCTGGTTCAGTTATAAAGGCCAGCGTCTCGGGCAGGGCCGCGAAGCCGTGCGCGAAGAGCTTAAAAACAACGCCAAGCTGCTCGACGAGCTCGAAGCCCTGGTTATCAGCCATGTCAAAGAAAAGCAGCCAAAAAACCAATCCAAGGCGGTTGCAGAAGAGCTGGTCGAGGTGTAATGGAAGAGCTGCGAAAAACCATCTGGGACGCCCTTCAGAAAAACATGGAGGCGCTTGGCCCAGCATCGCTTCTTAGAGAAGCTTGTGAATATGCATTGAACAATGGCGGCAAGCGTTTGCGCCCCGCCATTTGTCTGTCCATTGCTGAAGCCCTGGGACAAGGAGCCGATGCGACGCCGGCAGCGCTTGCAATCGAGTATTTCCATACAGCCTCGCTTGTGGCTGACGACCTGCCTTGCATGGATGACGATGATGAAAGACGATCTAAGCCTTCCGTCCATAAGGTCTATGGCGAAAGCATGGCGCTGCTGGTCAGCTACGCGCTGATCGCGGCCGGCTATGCCTGCTACGCGCAAAACGCAAAGCTCGTCGCCAATGGGGACCAGCTATGCCGGCTTGCTCTGGAAAATGCCACCTATAACACAGGCCTCTGGGGAGCGACGGGCGGGCAATTTCTGGACCTGTCGCCTCCCGACTTGTCCCTCGCCACACTGCGCGACGTGCTCCATAAAAAGACGGTCTCCCTATTTGAAATCGCCTTTGTCTCAGGCTGGCTGTTTGGCGGCGGAGCAAAGACATCGCTGCCCGCAGTCAAACGGGCGGCCTCCCACTTCGGAACAGCCTTCCAGATCGCCGATGATTTGAGCGATCTCATCAAAGATGTGGAAAGTGGCAGGACGGTCAATATGGCCGCTGTCTTTGGCGTCGAAGCGGCACAAAGGATGCTGCAAGAGGAATTGGATGGCTATCAGGCGACTTTGCAAGAGTTGAAACTGGACAGCGCCGCGCTCATCTCCTTTTCGGACGCATGCGCTGCTCAGCTGTCCCTTTGACGATGAACAAAGATTCCTTGATCGTTCATGCATTCATGTACAGAAAAATAAAATAATTTTTCGCTTGAAAGTATTGGTTGTATGCGGTATCAATGTAAAGTTATGTTATCTGGAATATGCGCTGAAATAATAAAAAGGGCTTTATCTCTTATGAGCATTTTTTCAACAATTCAACCAAGAGATATCTCATGTCATTGAGTCCAACAGGCTCTCTAACAAGCTCTCCATCAAGCTCCCCATCTGGCTCTCCATCTTGCAGTCCGCCTACATCTAGTTTTATGGATACGACCCCAGTTGACAGACGCCTTTCAGAGAGCGCTATTGCAGTATTGGGATCTTTAAAGGAATTTCTACCACCAGGGCAACCGTCAGAGACACCAATAGCAGCACTGATGCGTGATACAGCACTATGCGCGGCTCTCAACGAAATTCACAAAAACATGCTTTCCTATCTCAGCGGAAAAGGTCTCGGGGATAAGGGTTTGAATCTGATACTTGAACGTTGTCCTTCGCTGCAATCGCTCAACATCTCGGGATTTGCTTCGATCACAGCGGCAGCCCTGCCTCGGATTGCCACTCTCAGCAACTTAACTAATCTTGATTTATGCGGAACAACAGTCAGGGATTTAACCCCCTTGTGCAAAACCCCTTTCTTAAGCACTCCTCTTCCGAATTTAATATCCGTAAATTTTTGTCAAACTCCCATTCCACCCGATTCCCTCATCTCTTTTTTGCGATGCCATTCGATCCAGGTTCTCATTCCTCCAAAAAACCCTCCTAAAGGATTCTTTGACAGATTTCCATCAGATCAGCTGACCGAAGTCACGCTGCATATAGATCAATCTGATGAATATACTATGGACCTACAGGAAGTTCTTACTTTTTTAAATAAAGGCGCTTCCTTAAAAAAATTGATTCTTGTAATCGAAGTGGCAAATGCCCATTTTCATACCAACATGGTGTCAGAAGCACCCACTACAAGAGAATTGGTCATTTTGAATAGAGGCAATGAATTTAGGATGAAAATAAAAGGCAAAATTAATTTTCTATGATACAGTTACATTATCTGATGAGCGTCGGACCTTTTGATTACGGTCAGGTATAATGAAATGTAATAAGTCACTATCATAGGATGTTTTGATTTCATCAATGAGTGCCTGTGCATCTGCATAACTTTCCTGTTTGCTGAGCTTACTATCGATCTTCCACCACACACCCAGTTTATCTTTGCGGAAAGCAAGAAAATGTGCTTCAGACTTTGACACACCGAGAATAAAGCGGTCAATGCATTTAAAATCCTCTAACAATTCATTTTCGCAATCCGAGAAATTGGTCCCCAGTTCTGTTGGATTAGTGGAACATGTAATAAGTTTAGGGATGTAATTGACGCTGCTGACTCCACCTTCTATAGCAATGGTCTCTAATATAAATTTTAAAGTTGTGGGATCAAGGCCACTAAATTTTCCAGAATTTGTTTCTTGTAATCCTGAATATTTTGAAATGGTGCACCAGCGTTCAATGAGTTCATCGAATTTACCAGGCGATAAATAGCGATAACCTATATATGCGTTCACAGCGTGCAGTCCACATGTTGAAGAAGATGCCTTAGGTTGAGCTTCATGATGAAAGGGCGCTTCATTTGATTGTTTTATTAAAGGACAATAATGATAAAACAAACAATTTTCTTTTTCGTTATTGTGTTTTAACTCTTGAATTTTAAGTTTGATTGATTTACGAACAGACAAAAAGATAACATAAGCATTATCACACTCAGGATAAACAACAACCTCTTTTATTTGTTGATCAATTTCATATATTTTTGTTTTTTGATTAAAATAAAGCTTGAAGTTGTTGTTGTTTATCAAAAACATATAAATTATATGTGCTTGTGAATGAAGAATATCGAACGGTCCATAGATATGCTTTTTGACTTCTGCTACTTTATAGGGAACGGATAACTCAGGGGTGTTGTCAAATTGATAGATTTGCATTTCATCTAATGCATGAAAGATCGCTTGAGCTAGTTTGTCGGTTGTTGTGTTTATAGGGACAAGTTTTTGAGATGTCTCGTACAGACGAAAAGCATTAGCAGCTTCGGTGGATAGACCATTGGGAGGCACAATAGGTGATCCCATGGGAGACCCAAAGGGAGTCGTTGTACTTGATGAAGCGGGATCCATCTTATCCTTTTTGATTGGAAAATATCAGCGAACGCTCAAAGCCTTGTGGCGCATGTCTTAACTTCATTTTAGCCTAAAGTTTTTAGGATGCAAGAATTTATTTCAGCGATCTTTTTTTTCTGGTTTGAAGCCTCGGTTATTTTCGTTTTGGATGCATGCGCAACTCAACCGTCCCCTTGATGATCTGATCCGCAGGGACGAAGCCTCCAATATTCAAGCAGGGATAGCAGAGGACGCCGCGCCCGAGCAACGTGCCGGGATTGGTGACGCAGTTGCATCCGATCTGTACCCCATCGCCCACAATGGCTCCGAATTTGCGTAAGCCTGTTGAGATCCGCTTCCCATCCATGAAAAGGTCAACGACGGCCCCATCGAGCTTCAGGTTCGCGCATTTGACCCCAGCTCCGAGGTTGCACCTGTTGCCAAGGATCGAGTCGCCTACGTAAGCAAAATGGGCCGCATGTGCCCCATCAAGAAAAATGGCGTTTTTGACTTCCGTGTCATGGCCGATGACGCAGTTGTCCCCCGCAATCAGATCGCCGCGGATATAGGCGCCATGGCGCACGGTGCAGTTTTTGCCTATCACACAAGGCCCTTTGATGTAGGCACCGGGTTCCAGCAGGGTGCCCTGGCCGATGCTGATCTGCTCGCGATTGATCAAATAAATGCCCTCCGGAACAGTCGTCTCAATCTTTCCCAGAGAGAGGCTTTTGAGATAAGGTGAGATCCTGCCGAGCGCTTCCCAGACATGTTCAAGATTTTTAAAAATGGCGGCATGTTGGAAATGGACGAGATCAAAGAAGCTGTCAGGGTGTGTGGAGGGCATTTTGAAGATTCCTTGATGTTCTGAAGTTCTTATGAATAGATATAAGATATATCTTATATCTTCTTCTCATATTCTGTGGAATTGTTTATACTTTAGACGTCCTCCCTCGGACTTTTTCTGTCGATAAGTTGTCGAAGAGCGCGCATAACCCACCCAGTTGCCGACAAAGCGGCCTTATCGACAGAACGATCGACAGCTTTTAGACTAACGTATGAACAAGTTTTCCATTCATTGTCCCCATTTCCCCATCTGCTCGGGCTGCACCCTGTCGGAAAAAGTCGATGCGCCTCCCGTTCTCAAAGAAATGCGCTCCTTTTTCCAGACACGCGGCCTTTCCAACCTTCCCATCCATGCGGGGGCTGCGGAAGGCTGGCGCTGCCGCGCCAAGCTCGCTGTCCGCGGATCGGCCCAAACCCCAATCGTCGGCCTCTATCAGAAAGGGTCCCACCATCCGATCGACATCCCTCTTTGCCGCGTCCACCACCCCGCCCTTAATCAGGCCGCAGATGCCCTGCGCCACTTTATCCAGAGTGAGGACATTGAGCCCTACAACGAACAGACATTTCAGGGAGAGCTGCGCTACATCCAGCTTGCGCTCGAACGCTCGACAGGAAAGGTCCAGCTGGTCCTCGTCGTTAACCGCGACTCGACATCGATCAATCTGGAGAAGCTTTGGAGCATCGGCATCCCCTGGCATTCGATCTGGCTGAATCACAATACGCGACGCGACAATGTTATTTTCGGCAACGAGTGGGTTCTTTTCAAGGGAGAACCTTTCCTGTGGGAAGCAATCGGCGGCGTTTCCATCTGCTTCCACCCCGCTAGCTTTGGACAGGCAAACCTGGATCTGTTCGAAAGATTAATCGCTTCCCTGAAAGCGCAGCTGCACTCCGCCTGCTCTTTGGTGGAATATCATGCCGGCGTCGGAATGATCGGACTCTGCCTGGCTGAAAAGTGCCAAACAGTTGTCTCCTGCGAAGCCAATCCGCAAGCTGCGCAGTGCTTTATTCTATCAAAAGAAAAGCTCGGAGCAGACATTCAAAAGAAGCTATCCTATCGTATGGGAAGAGCGGAAGAAAACCTTCACCTTCTGCAGGAAGGTGACGTGATCCTCGTCGATCCCCCGCGCAAAGGGTTGGATGCGCATTTACTTAAAGGACTGAAGGAATTGCAGGGACCCAAAACTCTCTTTTACATCAGCTGCGGATGGCCAGCCTTTCAGCGCGATTGCGATGCGCTCCAAAATGCTGGCTGGAAATTAGAACATGCCGAAGGTTATACCCTGTTTCCAGGGACCGATCATGTGGAATTGCTGGCCAGATTTAAGAAAGAATCAGGGTGAGAGGATTTGAACCTCCGACCCCTTGCACCCCATGCAAGTGCGCTAGCCAAGCTGCGCTACACCCTGATAGAAATTAGATAGTTTGGAGTCCTTCGAATTGAAGCTCCGCTTTTTTGTATTCTTTTGCTGCGATTCTAGCGCATTCTTCGATGATTTTTTCGAGGGAATCGGCGGGATCGACTTCGGCGCTGGAGATATCAACAGAAATAGAGGCGCTGTAAGAGGTGCCGCCTTTGAGGCCTTTGGCCTTGAAGTTGGCAAAGAGGCCGTCCTTTTTCTTCGTGATGCTGACGAAGCGGATCAGGTTATTGTCGACCAGATTTTTCATAAAGCGTTCCTCGTAATGAGAAAGATTATAGAGAGCAAATGCTATTGAGGTCAAGTTTTCTTCGCGCAAAATGAGTAGCATGCTATTCTTGAGTTTTATGGAAGCGGATATTTTTCAACTTTTCGAGCTGGAGCCTGGCTGGCGAGCTGCTCTGGAGGATGAACTGCGCAAGCCCTATGCGGCGAAATTGGCTGCTTTTGTCGCGCGCGAGCGCGCAGGCGGAGCGGCTGTTTATCCCCCGCAGGAGCTGGTCTTTAACAGCTTCTGGCAGACCCCTTTCCATCAGGTGAAGGTGCTGGTCATGGGACAGGATCCCTACCATGGTCCGGGGCAGGCGCACGGCCTCAGTTTCAGCGTCCCAAAAGGGGTCCCGGCGCCCCCTTCGCTGCAGAATATCTACAAGGAAATAGGGGAGGATCTTGGGCTTCCTATACCTGGCCATGGCTGTCTGATCAACTGGGCGCGGCAGGGAGTGATGCTGCTCAATGCCACTCTGACCGTAAGACAGGGCGAGCCCCTCTCTCATCATGGCCAGGGCTGGGAACAGTTCACCGACGCCGTGATCCAGAAACTGTCGGAAAGGGAGGCTCCGCTAGTCTTTGTCCTTTGGGGCAAGTCGGCGCAAGATAAGTGCAAGCGCATTCCCGGGATCGGAAGCAGGTCAAATCACTGTGTTTTGAAAGCTGCACATCCCTCGCCACTCTCGGCCTATCAGGGATTCATGGGGTGCCGTCATTTTTCGCAGATTAACAAATGGCTCGCACAGCATAGCCAGGAGCCAATTGATTGGAATGTGGAGGATAAAAAATAACAAAACAATGTTTTTTAATTTTAATATTTAGTCAATTTGTTTATAATAATAAATAAGAGAGTAGATGTTATTCTACTAATCTTAATATCTCTGAAAAAGAGGGTCGAACCATGATCATCGAGAAAGAGTTGAAGAAGATTTTTCATCAACTGGTCAAGGAAGAAGTGGCGCAAATTGCCGTCGGCGGCACGGATATTACGATTCGTGTGCTGGATCGCTCCAAGTTTTCGCTATCTACGGCTGTCTATTTTGGAGGTAACTTTATCCCCAAGAGCGTGCGCAATTGCGTCGCTCATAAAGGATCCCTGCCTCAGGAGCGCATTAAGACCTATCTGACTGTCGATGAACCCAACTTTAAGATCTTTCTTAACTATGTCGGCAGCCTGGAAAACCTGCGCAACCATGGCTTTGGCGAACTTTTGGAAGAGTTCAGCTGGGCAGCGGATGAGTGGCGGCTGATTTTAGATGAGCACGACAGGAACGATCTTATCCACGTGCGCGTGCCTTAGACCAAAGATTACTCCTTAATTTGCCTCTGAGGCAGTGCCAAAGCCTCGGGCTTGAAAGATCGAAGAATGGGTAGTTCTCTAATTGCGCGCAAGAGGCTCTCGATACATTCCTCACTTTTTTGCGGCTATCAGCTAAATAAACTCAATTTACAGATCTCTCGCTTCGA
>JAJFUZ010000022.1 GCA_021372155.1 Parachlamydia sp.
GTTGGAGTTAAACAATCAAGGGGTAAAATTGTCCGGCCAGCTTTACGATTTAATTAACTTATACAGTTAAATGACATAAATTTTTCGACAAGTTAAGGTAGCGTTAGTGTTTAAGACGTATTGTTAAACTTTTAACAGGACAATTTCCGGTGGCTTGTGAACCCTTTGAAGATCTGGAATAATAAAGCTGAGTACATAAGGATGTGGATAATCTTTCTTAATACTGTCAAATAACATTGCTGTGTTTTCGAAAGATGATTGAGTACTTAGTTTACTGTCTATTTTCCACCACTTTCCATCTTCGTCTTTTCGAAAAGTTACAAAATGTGCTTCAACAACAGACAGCCCGAGAATAAAGCGATCTGTTGCATTTATAGCGCTTGCTAGAGTGGATTCTTGGGTATTAATTGGCTCGCCAAAAGAAGAACCTGTCGCGGCTCCGACACCTCTGCACACCATTAAATTTGTCTCGCAAGTGACATTTGGGTTTGTTTTAGATTTTGCCATTTCGTCAATTAGATATTTAAGCTGCATGACATCGAGGCCGGCAAAATTCTCCCTATCCAAGACATTGCTCCCTGGATTCATAATAAAAATCGTTTTTTCCGCCTCGGCTCTACTACAATAATTTGTTCGTTCAATAACACGTAAGCCTCTCACCTAAAGTTTGGGGGGAAAATTGTCTGCAGCCAATGAACGCATTCAGAGCATGCAATCCACACAAACCAGAGGAGGCCTCTGGCTGCGCTTCGTGGTGAAATGGGGCTTTTCTAAGCGTTTCAACAAAATTGGGAGGGTTAAAATGATAAAATTTCCAGGCTTTGTTTTCATTTGGGAAACGACGCTCCTCCTGATTCAGGCGATAATAAGTCCTGTTATTCGAATATAAAATAGCATATTCATTCGGCCCGGTGCTCCATCGTTCTACTAATTTCTTTACTTCTTCGTCATTCAAATGGGTGAGCTGACCATCGGTCTTGGCAAAGGATAACTTTTTGTCGTTATCAATCGTTAAAAGTTTTATTTCTAACATCCGGTGGGGATTGATCCGAATAATGAGGCAGAACTTGGCTGATTGGTCTGATTTCATAACATCATAGGGATCCATCGATAAGGTCGCTAGCCAATTCAAATTGTAGGGTGGTTGATTAGATACACCGGGCATTGTATAGAGTTGTCCCTGATTTTGCTCAATTCTTTCGGCAATTTCCTTGGCCAGCGGCTCTAAATTTCCATTACGGATTGCAACTACATGTTTTTGAATTAATGTCCTAAGATCCAGACTTTTAGCAAAGTTGTCAGGAACTTCGATGGGTCTCTGCTCCAAGGGAATGAGAGGGACAAAACGCTCTGCTCTAATTGGGCTGAATTCATTCATATTCATATAAATATTATAATAGTTTATTTATTTTTAAATTAATTAAAAATATTATAAAAAATGAGTTGTTATGAGTTATTTAAAAAGAGTGAAAAGGATTTCGCTATTTTGTAACGATACACAATAGCGATACTCAAAAACATAAAGTATTGACGCCTGCAGAGCAAGCAATCTCTCAAAGTTGACGATAAAGGGTAAAGGTACGACTTGCACGAAACTTGAAAAAAAATTCCAGTTTCTTGCAAATCTTCGATCCTTTATTTAGCTAGCAACTGCAGAAAAAAGTTGGCGAAATCGATTGGAATCGTGCATCTAAATATGTGGAAATTCTCTTAAGTCAAGGGAATTGCAAAACCTTACCCTTTGGGATGCCCCATTTTCAAAGAGTTTATTGATAAAATTGTTTGATCGCCTCAAACACCTCATCGCCCGTTAGGGAACGGATACAGGCCCCTGTCGGGCAGGTGCGCAGGATGGGGCAGCGTCTGTCGAAGGTGCGTCCGTAAGGGCATGCGCCTTGGATCGAATGGTGGCGCCTGCCTTCTGGCCGATATTTCGCAGATGAAGAAGAGCCAAAGATGCTGAAGGTGGGCACGGACGTTGTGCCCGCCAGATGTAGCGGCAGCGAATCCATGGAGATCACCAGCTGCATGCGCGCCATGAGGTTCTGCAGAGCCGGCAGGGGCAAGCGATCAAGGATCAGAGAAGCTTGCGGCAAAGAGGTGTGAAGGGATTCAGCGATCTTGCGCTCTTCCTGATTGCCCCAAATCAGGACAAAACGGCAATGCAAATGCCCCCTGAGATGGTGCAAAAGGCGCTCCAGCGCCTGATAAGACATCTGCTTGTTCGGCCAGGCAGAACCTGGACAGACCATGATGAAAGGGCCTTTTGCCAAAAGGGGATCGGAGAGAACTTTTTGGAGCGCTTCTGACTGCTGCACGGTCAGATTCAGTACCACGCCATGATCGCTAAAGGTCTGCGTGTCTTTGAAATAACTTTGGGCGAGATAGAGAGATTCTAAGCGAACATTGCCCTGGCGGGGTGGGTCGAAGCGGAGATCAGTGAACCAGGCGTTTGGCCTTTCGGAATAGCTCTCTGGGCCTAATCCCACTTTGGTCTTAGCAGAGGCGAAATAGCTGATCAGCCCCGATTTTGTGTTGCCCTGCAGATCGAAGAGCACATCGTAGGTAGTCTGCTGAACCAAATTTCGGAAAGCCTTAAACTCCCGCCATGACGAGGGTAAAAACCAGCGCTTGCGCCAGGCCTTGGTGTCGACCTTGAAGACAGTATTGATATCAGGATGGGCAGCGACCAGTTCCGCAAAGGGGCGTTCTGCCACCCAGTCGATTTGAGCCTCAGGAAACTTGCCGCGCAGGTAGCGCAGAGTGGGAAAGGCATGGATGATATCCCCTAGAGAGGAGGTCTTGACCAGCAGGATTTTCATGATATAACTCCCAGTATATGACGCATACCCTCGAGGAAATCTTCAGGTAAGGGTGCCTCGATCTCCAGTCTGGAACCGGTGTCGGGATGGTTGAAGGAGAGCTTTTGCGCATGCAATAGGCAGCGGCGAGGCTTGAAAGAACAGCGAAAGCGGCGTCCATATTGGCTGTCGCCCAGAATGGGGTGGCCCATGCCGTTGAGATGGACGCGGAGCTGATGGGTTCTTCCTGTGATGGGGATGCAGCGCAGAAGGGAGCCTTGAGTCCCCTCCTTTTCGACAAGCCACTTAGTCTGTGCCGGAAGACCGCTCTCGACTTCTCCCCAGAGGGTTTGACCCTGATAGGTGGCGATCTTGCCTAAAAAATTATCGATCTTTCCCTGTTTTTTGTGTGGAACGCCATCGACAAGGGCTAAATACTCCTTGTCCACCAGCTTGTCTTTGAAGAGCTGAACCATCTTTTCGAAATAGGCATGCGATTTGGCAAAGAGCAAAACCCCGCTCGTCTCTTTGTCGAGGCGATGCACCAGCTCAAGTTTGGGATGGCGCGTACGCAGAGTCTTCAGCAGATTGGGATCATCTGAGGCAATCCCTGAGGGCTTATCATAGAAGAGAAAGGCGCTATCCTCGTGCAGAATGCGCAATTCCTCTTTGATATCAGCCGGAGAAGCCGCGACTTCAGCAAAGGCGATGCGATCTCCTCGTCCAAGAATCATGGAGGCAAAGCGCTCCGTGCGGCCGTTGACCTGGCACCCTTTCTGTTCTATTGTGCGCTTGATTTGCTTCGCTGAAACATTCATGAGACGGACTTTGATGAAGTCGATCAGTCTGGTGCCTGACTCTTCAGGTGTCACAACCCACTCCATATCAGACAGCTGGAAACTGTTCTAAAAAGCGCATGTCGTTTTCGGTAAAGAGGCGGATGTCGCGCACGCCATGGCGCAATAGAATGATGCGCTCCACGCCCATGCCCCAGGCGTAACCGCTATAGATTTCTGGATCGATGTCCCCATTTTTGAGCACTTCTGGATGCACCATGCCAGCCCCGGCAACCTCGAGCCATCCCGAATATTTGCAGAGCATGCATCCGCCGCCACCGCACGTGAGGCAGCGTACATCTACTTCCATGCCAGGTTCTACGAAGGGGAAGTAGCTGGGGCGGAAACGGGTTTCCACCTCCCTGTGGAAGAGCTTTGAAAGGAATTCCCGCATGGTCGCAAGCAGGTCAGCAAAAGTCACCCCTTTATCAATATAGAGGGCATCAACCTGATGAAAAAAAACATGCGAGCGTGCCGTAATCGTTTCATTGCGGTAGGCCTTGCCTGGGGCAATGATGCGGATGGGCGGCTTATGCCCCTCCATGGTGCGCAGCTGAATGTTGGTAGTTTGCGTGCGCAGAAGCATCGTGGGGCTTAAATAAAAGGTATCCTGCATATCCCGTGCAGGATGGTCAGGCGGAAAGTTTAACCCCTCGAAATTGTAGTAATCGGAGTCGATATCGGGCCCAAGCTGGACGGAGAACCCCATTCCGCTGAGATAGCCGATGATCTCGTCCATCATCTGCGTGATAAGATGCTTGCGACCTGGAAAGCCTCGTCGACCAGGAAGGGTGACGTCGAGCATTTCCTTGGAAAGACGCTTCCCCTCCTCCTCCAGAATGAGAGCCTCATGAGCCTCAGAAATGCGCCTGGACAACTCTTCTTTGAGATCGTTGATCCATTTGCCATGCTCGGGACGCTGTTCGGGGGGGACATCTTTGAGTCCCTGCATCAGCTTTTGCACCGGACCCTTTTTGCCCATAAAACGGACTTTGAGGGCCTCAAGATCGGATGAGTTCCTGGCTTCAGCCAGCTCTTGGTGAAACTGATGTCGGAGAGACTCGATCTCGTTCATAAATAAGTACGCGATGGACGATAATGACTGATCGGAATAGTCACTAGGTCCATCGCTTATGTTAAGTTAAGCAACAGCAATGGCTTTTTTCACGTGGCCGACAACAGCAGCAAAACCGCTGGGGTCATTGACGGCCATATCGGCTAAAAGCTTGCGATCCAGTTCACACTCTACCTTTTTCAGGCCATGGATCAGCTGGCTATACGAAATGCCGTTCATCTTTGCAGCGGCGCTAATGCGGATGATCCAGAGGCTGCGAAAATCGCGCTTGCGCAACTTGCGGTGAGCGTAATTGTAAGCCATCGCGGTCACGACAGCTCCGCTCGTCAGACGCAAGTGGTTCTTGCGATCACCTACAAAGCCCTTGGCGCATTTAAATAGTCTTTTTTTGCGGCGATGCGATGCAACGCTATTGGTAATTCTCACCATGGTAATTCCCTCGTATTAATTTACACCCAATTATTCTACGCACATTAAACGCTTGTATGTTTTTCCCAGCGCTTCGCTAAGGATTGCAGGCTGGTTTAATTGGCGCTTGCGCTTGGGTGCTTTCCCTGTCAATAAGTGACGCTTTCCCGGGTGGCTATGTTTCAGCTTGCCGGTTGCAGTCACTTTGAATCTGGCCGCAACGGCCTTCTTCGTTTTCATTTTAGGCACAACACTAACTCCTGTTCTCAGCAGCCTCGGTCGGGCCGCTTGGTTTTGGCGTTTCTTTCTTTTTCTTGACCCCCGTTTTCGCCCCAGGGGCCAGTACGACTCCCAGCATTCTTCCGAGCATTTTGGGAGGCGATTCAGGCATGGCTACATCCTCCAGCTCTTCGCAGAATTTCTGGACGACTTTATCGCCGATCTCGGGATGCATCATCTCTCGACCGCGAAAAACGCAGGTAACCTTGACCTTATTGTTTTTGGAGATAAACTCGCGCGCATGGCGGATCTTGGTTTCCAAATCGTGCTGGTCGATATTTGGCTTAACCTTGATCTCTTTGACTTTCACCTGATGCTGCGAACGCTTACTCTCTTTTTCTCTTTTCGTTTGATCATAGCGAAACTTGCCGTAATTGATAATCTTGCAGACAGGTGGGACAGACCCTGGAACAATCTCCACAAGGTCAAGACCTGCCTCCTCTGCCATGGCTAACGCCTCTGACAAGGAAATAACTCCAACCTGCTCGCCTTTCTGACTGATCACACGAACTTTCGCTGCTCGGATTTCTCTGTTGACTTTCAAGCTGGTTTCGCTCTCCTCACTACGCTATTTATATCTACTCCGTTCTCTAACAGAAGCGCGACGACGCGCTCAACGGAGCCAAACAATGCACCTCTGAGCATGACGGGCGCCTGCTCCCTGCGTTCCGCATCGCGGAAACTTAAAGCCATTTGGCGAGAAATAAGTTCCTCTGTCCCCAAAAAGGCTAAAGCCCATTTTCTTCCCAGAGAGTCGCCGATGCGCATCTCCAGGGACGGTCCCTGCATTCCAGCAGGTTCAGACCTTTTCTCAGCCTTAATTCCCGCTCCCTCAAGTCCCTGGCTCAAAAGCTGCACCGCTTGGCGCCAATCCGCTTGCTTCACCGGGGAGTGAACAGGACGTAAATCTGACAGAACCCAATAGGGCTCAAAGTTGAGCATTTTAATCGTTTTATCAAAGAATTGCAAGGAAGAAATGCACTCGCCGAGAACCTGCTGTCTGGTGCAGAAGAGATGCAGGTAATCGGATGTCCGCAGCCGGGTCTCGAACAGCCCCTCCAACCTCACCTTAGCAAGCGGCAAAAAGAGCTCGGCGCTTTCGGCAAAACGGATTGGTAGATCCCTGTGCTGATATCCCCCCTCGGCAAAAAGCTTCGCATGGGCGGCGGCTCGTCCTGGGAAAGCGGAGTAAAACTGTCCCTCGAACTCCAGATCACCCGCGTCATCCTTCAAAAGCCCCGGCGTCGCCACAACCTGAAATCCCGCACTGCGCACTTCCCTTTTCCAAAAATCCAGCAAAGTTTCGCGCAGCTCGACACCCTGTGGCAGCCAGCTCCAGCTCCCTGGACAGATGGCATCGGAGGGGCGAAATAACTGCAATCCTAAAACACGATGATCGCGCTTCTTTGCCGCCTTGATGTCCTTGAGCCATTGTTTCAAAGACGGCAAATCCTCGCATGCTGTCCCACGAACGCGCAAAACGGGGTAATGCCCCCTCTCCTCACTGTAAAGCTCATCGCGCGTCACCTCTAAAATCTTGAAGGACCGGCAACCAGCTGTCGAAGGCAATAATGGAGTTTCGCCAGGGATAAAATCGCAGAATTTCCCCAAATGGTTGACAAACACCGTCGGCGTATCGGCCAGTAAGGCCTGCTCAGCCTTGAATGGCAAGTGGCGATGCCGAAACAGCTCCGCGGCATTTTCGCGCATCATTTCGCGTCTTTCGATCGGCAAATCGGCCTTGATGAGGCCGCGCATCTTCTCTTCAATCAGTGGCAGGGCCTGCTCGTCGATCGGCTGACGCGTGTCAAAATCGCAGAAAAAGCCTTCCTGGGTCAACTGAGCAGCTACAAGCTGAGTTTGAGGAAAAAGATCGCAGACCGCACAGGCCAAGATCTCGGCTGCAGTGATGCGGATGGT
>JAJFUZ010000025.1 GCA_021372155.1 Parachlamydia sp.
AGCCACATGAGCCAGGCGACAAGTGACCAGCGGCACGTGATGTACGCCAGGCTTTTCTTTCTGTGGATGGCTCTATAGATTTGCTCTGCAGCCCGATTGGGAGCGGCGACCCAGAAAAGGCCGGGACCTTGAGCCATGGAGGTATCGACAAAGCCGGGCTGGATGTCAGTGATGGAGATATCCATTCCCGCCTTGTGCATCTTTTTTCGCATGCCCTCGAGATAATTGGAGAGAAACGCTTTGGATGCTGAATAGGCCGGAGCTGCGTCGCTACCCCTCAGGCTAATAATGGAGGAGATACCCACAAGATGTCCAGAGCCCTGTTCCATGAAATGCTTCATGGCTCCGTTTATCACCGCGCAGGCGCCGTAGGCATTGACGTCGATCGTCTCCTTTTCCTTTTGCCAATCCAGTTCTGGATTGATGTAGCCGATCCCGGAGCTTAAGATCAATAGATCCAGCCCATCCATTTCGACAATCAGCTCACGGAGGGCATTTATGGTCTCGGCAGAGTGGCTGATATCTATTGTCTTAAGATAGGTTTTGGATGGAATTTCCTGCTGAAGTGTGGAGAGAAGAGCGGTCCGGCGGGCTGCTAGGCCCACTTCATAACCTTCTCGGGCAAGTATTTTGGCTAGTTCACGGCCAATTCCAGATGAGGCGCCGATGACGATCGCTTTTTTCATACCCCTTCCTCCTCTCTTCTGATAAGCTTAAACAACTTAACAGTATTAAGTATATCGATAAGGGAAAAGAGCATGGAAATCTGGATCGATTCCGCAGAGCATGAGGCTGTCAGGCGAGCGCAACACTTGGGATTTCTGCATGGTGTCACGACTAATCCCGCTCTGATTCGACAGGCTGGGCAACCTCTGGAAAATATCCTTGAGAATCTTTTAGCCGCGCAGCCAGGTCCTGTGGCTGTACAGGTGACGGTTGAAGATGCTGAAAGAATGGTGCAACAAACAGAGGAATGGAGAGGGATTTCCGAGCGGCTGATCATCAAAATTCCAGCAACCAGGGAAGGGTATCGGGCCATGGGAATACTGTCTAAAAGATCTGTTCCGGTGATGGCCACAGTCATCTTTCACCCCCATCAGGCCCTTCTGGCTGCAAAGGCAGGTGCGCATTACGTGGCGCCCTATGTAACGCGCATGCAGAAGGCTGGGATCGACAGCATGGCAGCCCTTGCCACGATGCGGGCGATTCTTGCGCAGCATGGCTTCAAAACCAGAATCCTGGCTGCCTCCTTAAGCTCCCTGGATCAAATTGTCCAGTGTGCAGAGCTTGGCCTTCCGGCCATGACCCTGAAAGAAGACCTTTTTGAGGTGTTGACGCAAGACTCTCCGCAGACCCGCGCCTGTTTGCCTATGTAATTAATTATAGGAATAGACACTAGGGGTGCAAGATGACAGGCGGAGGCGGAATCGGGGTAACCGTTTTTTTTCCTCCCCACCATGCCCAGAATCCATTAAGTGCGAATTTGGAAATATTTTTGACGGTTGTGGGAGTCCAGGCTTTAGCTAATGCGACAGCTCGATATGGGGTGAAGCGCTTGGCCAATGTCTTGTAGATTGCCTGCAAATGAGTAGGCTCATGGACCATGCCTGAACGCATCGTGCGCATCTGCAGAATGATTTTTTCTATCTTGATTTTTGGTACCGTCGCAGGGTCTTTTATTTTCTTATCTTCCACCTTATATTTCAGCCAATGGCAGGCGATGAAGACGCCGCTTGCTCCACGTCCATCCGCACACTGAACAACGATGGGCGCCTCTTCCCCCTTGATCTGGTCGATGAGCAGATTCAGCCGTGCAGGATCGGGTATAGTCTCGGCTCTCCAGCCCTCATAATGATACTGATTGATGCGTCGCACCTCTTGCCCACCCTGCTTGACCACAAGAATGCGCTTGATGATTCTCTGAGCACCCGAAGCCGTACCAGCTGGTAAGACCTCTGCAGGGTGGTGACCCGCAGCGTCTTTTTCCCATTCCATGGTCAGACCGTGATCCAGCGGTGTCACATCGCGCAGAAGTTTCCACCAGTGTTCCCCTTCATCCGAAAGGGACACAACCAGGCTGCTTCTGCCTTGCGCGAGATTGCTCAAAAATTGCAGAGACTCTTGCCTTGTCCTTGGGCAAGCCTCTACTTGGTAATCGTGCGCCTCATGAAATTTAATGGTCCTGTTCGGTTCGGCCA
>JAJFUZ010000061.1 GCA_021372155.1 Parachlamydia sp.
ACCCTTTTCCAGCTGGATGGGATGACGGGTCATCGTCATCGCCTTGTCCAGGAGAGGGAGGGGAATCCAATCGTCTGCGCGATGAAGGAAAATGAGCTGTCCACTTCGGATGTCGGCAAAGTGCATGAAAAGGGCCTTATCAATCAATGCGCGGGAATAAGCTGGAGCAGTCTGATGGGGAAAGAGTGCCTGACGCTCTAGTTCAGAAAGTATCCAGCCTGTTCGATGCTTCACCACCTTCAATGGGCGGCATTTTAAGTGTTGCAATAGGATGGTCAAATCCTCCACAAACCCAAAATCGCGCGGATGGGTCCGCAAGATGTTTCCGGGATCGGCAATTGCGGGAGCTTCTGTCTGTCTGTGAAAGAGCAGATAATCGCGCCATTCATGAAAGGGGGTGACCACTTCCCGCCATACTCCCCCCGATTGCTCATATTTGAGACAGCAGACAAAATGGAATTCCAGGAAAAGCAGCCATTCATGAAATTCTTCAGGCGAAAGGGAAAGACTGTTTTGCAGAGAGGCCGCGTCAACTCTAAGGTCTGGCGATGCAAAGACGGCTTCAGCGATTTTTTCTGGAACTGGATGGGAATATTGCAGCTCTTTCAAATAGCGCTGGTAGACTTTGGGATTGGCAAAATATTTCTCGACAATCGCGGGAAACATGCTTTCGCAGCGTCGCGGCAAGGCATACCAGTTGGGAAGAACATAAGGAGGCACTTTATTCAGAAGAGACTGAAGGTACACCATTCCGGGTTCAAAATTCTGGTCGAATTTGGCCAGTTCGCCTTCATAGTAACGCCGCAAAGCCTTATTCATGACCACATTTCCGTTGTCATAGCGATACAGGTTTGATGAGCTGAACTTGGACAGCATCTCCTCGATGGCGCTGGCAGAGAGATTGAGGGTTGCAGAGAGATCCGAAACAGGGATAAACAGGGAGTAGTTGAATAACTCATTGAGCAGCGCGACTTCCGCGCTGTTCAAATTGGCAAATAAAAGACGACTCTCCACATCGCGCTGATAGGGATAATCGGAAAGGACGATTTTATTTTTTCGAGGGGTAAAGATTTTCATAGAACATCCTGTTTACACATTTCTTTGGGGACTCGACAAAAAAATAGGGAGGCGTCGTTTTTAGAAATGGATCTTGCAATTCGTGAAGTCACTTTTTCTGCCTCCTTGCGCAGTGACGAAGAGAGTAATGCTAATACAAGTAATCTGGTTCTGCTCATACTATTGAAATTGCGTCTTTGCTTGCAACAATAATGTTGTTCTGTTAGAATTTCACGCCCGAAATAAAAAATATTTGTTAATAATTAAAAGAAATATATAATGGTATTCAGGAGAAGGAAGGTAAAAATGAGCAAAAAAAGAACTAAAGCCCCTCTTGAAGATGTTGATGAGGTGATGCGCGAAAAGTATATCGATAATCTGGCTTCAGCCATTGCTGAAGATCTCTATGCCCGTCAGCAACTCCCTCTGGAACCATTGGAAGCTTATCTGCAGAAAATCAGGCTATCGCTATACGCCGATCAGGAGCACTTCCGCACGCGCTTTGCGCGTGGATACCGCGTTCTGCTGGAAGAGCTGGAAAGAGGGCTGTCGAAACATTAAGTCATGTACGATTCATTTATCAGGAAATTGCAGGATCGCCAAGCCCTGCAGGAAGATCTCCAGGCAGGAAAATCGCTTGGAGAAATCGTCGGCTTTTCCGAAGAGTCGATGCAGCATTTCTATGCCGCAGCCTATCAGCTTTATCAGTCTGGCCGCGACAAAGACGCCGCTGATGCTTTTTTCTTCCTTTCCGCCCTCCATCCCTGTGTTCAGGTCTACTGGTTAGGTTTGGGGATGGCTGAACAATGTCTCAATCGCTTTGAAGACGCGCTTTCAGCTTATGCCATGGCCTCGCTGTTAGAACCCCAAGATCCGCTGCCTTACTACCATTCGGCAGCTTGTTACCATGCCCTGCAAGATGTTATCAACGCGCGAAAATCTCTGGAGATGGCCCTGGATTACTTTGGCGACGATCATGCCGCTTTAAAAGAGACAGCCCGTGCTGCGTTGACAGCATTATAATACTTTAATCTGCTCCAGATCCAGGCGAATGGATGTAGCTGAGGTGAAAGTCACGGCAGGGATTTCCAGCTCGCGCGCTGCAGACACATAGGCGGTGATATCATCTGTGTAAAAACACTGTTCCGGCGGAACACCCGCCGCTTTGACGGCTGCTTCAAAAATGGCGCGTTCAGGTTTGCGCGCTCCTACTTGATAGGAAAGGATCGCACTGTCAAAGAGGGCGAGCAGTTCAAACTGTTGGTGAATGTAATCGAAATGCGCTTCACACGTGTTGGAAAGAAGGATCAGCCGCTGTCCTCGCTCTTTTAATTCGCGAATGAGCGTTTCCATTTCAGGATTGGGCTTGAAAATATCGCAAAAGGCCTTCCAAAATGCTTTATCAACATGCGATTGTTTGGCTAACTGACTGAAGCGCTGGTAGAATTCCTCTGATGTGACCAAGCCTTTCTCATAATGGATGCCGAGTTCCTGATGGACATACAGGTCCATTACCTGAGATTCAGAAATCCCTAAGACGTGGCTGATCTGACGGAGCATGCGCTCCCCATCAAAATGGATCAGGACATTGCCGATATCAAATATAATCGCTTTAGTGTACTTAGTCACGCGTCATAAACCAGAAGCGGGTTTCAGGATACTCAGCGCGAATTTCTTCCGCCCATTGCTGCGCCTCTGCGAGCGTGGGAAACATCATCCCGACTTTGGCGATGCCATCGGCAAATGTGCAGGTTGAGGCTAAAACGCTGGAACTGGCGATACTTGTCTGTGAACACAGCAGGGGGCGATGCGTCTTTGGATCGATGATGTGGCAATAGACTTTGTCGCCGACACGCCAGAACTGCATGTAATCGCCGCTCGTAGCGATGGCCTGGTCACATAGATCGAGTTGGGCAACAGCGTGGTCCGGGTTGTGATCGCCGAGGCGGCTGATAAAGATTTTCCATGGGCGGTTTTGAGGATGGCGCCCAGCAGCGCGAACCTCTCCGCCCCATTCGACGAAAAGATGGCGATAGCCGGCTTCCTGCAGTCTTTCAATCAGGAGATCGACACAGTAGCCTTTGGCAATGCCTCCAAGATCCAGGCATGTCAGATCGTGATCTTTAGAAAATAGCCCAGCATCCAAATGGACGCGATCCCACCCTATAGCAGGCAGAATTGTCTGGATTTCCTCTTCGGATGGTTCCATGCCGGCGGTCAGTTTGCTTTTCCACAGCTGCTGCAAAGGTTCTATGGTGGGATCGAATCTTCCTTTAGTCAGATGAACCAAATGCTCACATTCTTGAAGAAGCTGCAGAAGTTCTGGGGAAACAGCGACCTTTTCTCCCGCTTTCAAGCGATTGAATCTGGAGATTTCAGATTCAGGATTCCATTTGTTGTACAGAGCATTGACTTCTTCAAAGACGGTCTGAATGCGTTTTTCGACATCTTTCCGCTGCTTTTCAGGCAACAGGGCGCCCACGGTGATCTGATAGTCGATCGTCATGGCAGTGCCCTTGAAAGATGTCACTTCTTGAGAATTGCTGCAGCTAAGACCAGCAGTTCCCGCTGAAAAATTCTCTCGAGAAAAGCCCATCTCCGCGATCTTTTTTTGCCACTCTGCTTCGACAACCCCTACGGGGTTGCCTGCATCGGTCGTCAAAAAAATCTCTGCGGATATGGACTTTTCCGCGAGAATTTTTCTAGCGAGAACTGCTGAGCTAAGGCAAAGGATCGCGATCAGGAAAATGCGGAGCATCAATGTCTCTCGTAACCCTGCAGCGTATTGCTGAGAAGCATGGCAATGGTCATGGGGCCGACGCCTCCAGGTACAGGAGTAATCAGAGAGCATTTTTCCTGGACGGAAGGAAAATCGACGTCGCCGACGATGCGATAACCGGCAGGATCCTCAATCTTGTTAATGCCCACATCGATCACAACAGCCCCCTCTTTGACCATATCGCCTTTCACAAAGCCTGGGTTTCCTATTGCGACAATGAGCAGATCGGCAAGCCTGCATAGGGCGGCGATATCTTGAGAAAACCGATGGGCGATTGTGACAGTGGCATTTCCTCCGCCGTTGCTTTGCATCAGCAGGGCAGCCATAGGCTTTCCCACGATATTGCTTCGGCCCAGGATGACGGCGTGCTGACCGGTCAGATCGACATTCGAGCGCTGAAGCAAAACTTTGATGCCGAGAGGAGTGCAGGGAACAAACCCGTCGCTTTCTCCGATAAGCAATTTGCCAATATTCATCGGATGCAAGCCGTCGACATCTTTATCAGGATGAATTTGAACATTGATCTTATTGGGATTGATGTGAGGAGGTAAAGGAAGCTGGACCAAAATGCCATCGACATCGGATGCATGATTGAGCTTCTCAATTGTCGCCAGGATTTCCTGCTCTGTCGTACTGGCTGGCAGGCGCTCCAAAAGTGAGAGGATGCCCGCATGCGCGCAAGCCTGAACTTTCCGGTTGACGTAGATGTGCGAGGGGGCATGATCGCCGACCAGAACAACGGCGAGGCAGGGCTTCCTTCCAGGGATAGCCGCGACTCTTGCACGAATCTCGTCTTGAATACTCTGAGCTATAGCTTTGCCGTCAATAATCACTATTTTCTCTCTCGCATATTGTCGTAAGTATAAAAGAGGCTCGACAAAAAAAGCTATCCTGTAACTCTAGCCATGGATTATTTGAATAGAAAAGGTGAGAGTATGTTCAAAAGATTGCTTATGCTCTTTTTTCTGTTTACCGGATCTCTGTCTGCCCAGCTGGCAGTCCCTCCCTGTTACTTTCAGCTGGCATCGACTTTTTTCCCCTATCCGCTTGTAGCTCAGGCGTTGAGCATGCATAAGGTGACACAGGATAGATGGGGCATTATTGCTAATGATCTGCAGGCGCGGTCGGCAGCTATTCCTCAACTTCTGATCGCAAGAGCAAACCTCATGGTGCCAAACCCGCTTCAACCCTATAACAGTTTGACTGCGGGGGCTTTGATGCGCGCTGTGCTCGAAGAGGTATTTACTCAATCGCTGATGGCCAATTATTTCACAGATCCCTATGCCATCCATGTCATGTTCAACTACATCAGGGATCAACAGGCCTATCGCGTGAGGGCTTGTGTAGGAGAGGGACCCATGGTGAATCAACCGGTGACAGAATAGTGAGTGCAAAAAAATAAGCAGGTTTAGTAAATTCTTGTCATATAAAAATTTGCTTACCTCTTTGGGAGCAAACAAAACAAAATGGAGGACTCGTGAAAACATTGGCTCTTAAACTATCCCTGATCGCGTTTGTTGCATGTTTAGGCATTCTCGCTTTCCCTGTTGGCGCAACTGCTGCAGATGAATGCTCCAAAGAATTGCTGCTGGATTACTTTCCAAAGCAGTTCGTCTTGGAATCTCTCAAAAAATTCAACGTGCCGCAAGATAAATGGGATGCTATCGCCTCTTCGCTGGCCGCAAAAGACAAAGATGTCGTGAAAATCGTCGAAGATAAAGCATCGAAGCTCACGCCGAATCCTTTGAAAGACAGAGATCCTCAACAGCGCCAGATCGCAGTTAAACTTTTCCGCGAAACATTGCTGCAGGTTTTCAGCGATGCACTCCAGGCTAATGGCATCACAGATCAAAAACAGCTTCAGTCGATGCTCGATGATATCCAGCAGCAGAAAGCCAGAAATTTCGCACTGTGCATGGAAAAGCAGAAGGGCGCTGCAATGCAGAGAGACCAGCAACCGCAGCAGGCTCCTGAAGAATCAGAGCCACAGCCAGCTGCAGGAGCTCCTGAAGCACGTGCAGATGGAGATGATGCTGGTGATGTCGCTGACAATGACCTGTCCTCCGATAAAGATGACCAGAGCAATGATGATGACAAAGACAATGGTGACGACAAAGAAGGCAAAGCCTAATCATCAAGATTTAACAGGAATGCGGGGCCATGCGCGCCGCATTCCTCTTTGTTATTCCTTCCCTTTTCGAAGCTTTTTGAAGTAAGCAAGGCGCTTGGCGCACTCCCTCTCAAACCCTCTTTCCACTGGCTGATAAAAATGCTGCCGCTCCAGACTGTCGGGAAAATAGTTCTGTCCTGAAATTCCCTCTGGCATGTCATGGTCATATTGGTAGCCTTTGCCATACCCCAAATCGCGCATCAAGCGTGTGGGGGCATTTAAAATGATGGCAGGGGGATTCAGATGCGAGGTTTCCCCGGCGCATTTCCTTGCCTGGGAATAGGCAATGTAAGCGGCGTTGCTCTTTGGGGCTAATGCGAGGTAGATGACGACTTCAGCCAGAGCCAGTTCCCCTTCCGGGGATCCCAGCATTTCATAGGCGTCTCTAGCAGCAATGGATAACGGAAGCGCCTGAGGGTCTGCAAGACCAATATCTTCCGTAGCCATGCGAATGAGGCGTCGGGCGATGAACAGGGGTTCTTCGCCTCCTTCAAGCATCCGCGTGAACCAGTACAAGGCTGCATCGGGATCTGATCCTCGAATGGATTTGTGAAGAGCGGAGATGAGGTTGTAGTGCTGGTCATCCGCTTTGTCAAAGAGAGCTGCGCGTTTTTGAACCAGGCTTTGCAGCGCCGCTTCATCCAATAGAGCGGACCCGGATTGGACCATTGCCTGAAGATTTTCCACAAGATTCAACAAGTAGCGGCCATCTCCCTGGGCATGATGAATCAGCGATTTTCGCGCTTCAGTTGTCAGAGGCAGCGGGGAATTTTTAGATTCATATCGCTGGAGAATAGCTTCCATGGCTTTTTCATCAAGCGGATTCAATGTCAAGACTCGCACGCGAGATAAGAGGGCATTGTTAAGATAAAAGGAGGGATTTTCAACTGTGGCGCCTACAAGAATGATGGTGCCGCGCTCCAGATAAGGTAGAAAGGCATCCTGTTGTGCTTTATTGAATCGGTGGATCTCGTCGACGAAGAGCAGCGTCCCTTTACCGAAAAGAGGAGTTTCCTCAACTTCTTTGACGACTCTTTTAATGTCAGCGATGCCGCTGAACACGGCGCTGATCGATTCAAAACGCATTCCAAATGCTTTCGCATAGAGACGGGCTATGGACGTTTTTCCGCAACCAGGAGGACCCCACAAGATAATAGAGAGAGGTTTTCCAGCTTTGATCAAGCCAGTTAGGAAGCCATGAGGGCCAAGAAGATGTTCCTGCCCATAAATTTCTCCCAGATTTTCAGGCCGCAGCTGCTCAGCAAGAGGTTTTGATGTCATAGCATGCGAGGGCGTATTTGGAACATGCGCATCAATAATGCTGCAGTGCTAATGGCAAAAGCAAAAAGCGCATCGCAGGCTGGCATCGCGATCACGTTCCACCAGATCCAATTCCCTGAAAATGAAATCGGGTAGCTTGCTGAGTCCCTTTGGAATAGGAAGCTAAGAGTCACTTGAAGAATGGACAGGGTGGCTGAAAAAAGAAAAGTCATAAGTGGCAGAGTGCTCAGGCGGTCTTTAAAAAAGTAGAGTTTAAACTGGCTGACAAAAAGAGCAGCTAGCAAAAAGGTCAAAGCAAAAAAGCCGATGCGAGTTCCTGATGAAAACAGATCCATGAAAAGTCCGAGAAACAGCGCTATCCACAAGATCTGTGATAACTTTCTTTCATAGATGACGTAGATCAGGAAAGGGGCACAGTAAAGCAGCCTTAGACTGGGAAGGACAATTGGAATCACCAAAGTGGCGAGACACGCTAGGATCACCATTAATAGGAGCCTTTAGAGGAAATGACGGCCGGAAGTGTTTTGCAGATCAGCTTGATATCCAGGAACAAAGATTGCGTGTCCACATATATTTCATCGAGATGAACACGTGTAGCATAACTGGTGTCGCTTCTTCCAGATACCTGCCAGATTCCTGTAAGACCTGGCCTTATGGAAAGTACTTTGCCAGCCTTGGTGCCATAAAACTGGTCGAGTTCTTCGCGAACAACCGGCCGTGGACCCACGACGCTTAAGTCACCTTTCAAGATATTCCAAAATTGCGGCAATTCATCGAGCGAGCTTTTGCGCAAAAACCTTCCGATGGGAGTGATGCGCGGATCGCGTTTCAATTTGCGCGTCATCTGCCACTCTCTCCGCATCTCGTCGTTCTGTGCAAGCATCGCTTTCAGACGGCTGTCAGCATCTCGGTACATTGTCCTGAACTTCAAGCAGCGAAAGGTGACGCCGCCTCGTCCGATCCGTTCATGGGCATAAATCACTTTGCCGCGCGAGGTCAGCCGAATTACTAATGCGATGGTGAGAAACAAGGGAAAAGAAAAGATAAGTGCACTCAAACTGAAAAAAATGTCGAATGTGCGCTTGACCGGGATGTGCCGGATTTTCCATTTATCAAGATCCAGAGGCCGAGATGAAGGCTGGAGAAATTTGGCTTCTTCCATATGCTGGAACACGATTGTAAGAAATTTATTTGGTCAATTTTTGGACAGCGAGTATTGCTCGAACTATACAAAAAAAAACACGAATGGGGCAAGTGAAAAAAAATCGGGGCGATAACAGTTTTTTTCATGAAACCAATTTTCTGTTGACACTTTTTGTGAGCAAAATTTAAGGTGTTGACATGACCCTTACCATATGAGGTGATATGAAACACGTAATGAAAGCACTTTCTGCTTTAGTCCTAACGACAGCCGTTGTCTTTGCCGGCAAGGCTGAAGCGAATACCAGCCTGGCGTTTGATATAGGCTATCGTTCTGACGATCTTCAATGGAACCACAGAGTGGCCGATGATGTTCGTCTCAACACAAAATCGAAGCTCAATTTTAAGGATTTGGAAATTTTCCAGATCGGCGCAAAACTGAAGTCCACATGTGGCGAATGCGTTTACTACCGCATTGAGGGCCACTATGGTTGGGTGCTCGATGGTGATCTGCGCGAATCAGATCAAATTGCTCAAAAGGCATCTTCGCCTTTGACAACATCGACAGTAACTTGTGTTATCAATCCTGTTCTGCACAATAAAGTCAGAAACAAATACACAGCTGATTTTAACATTGGCTTTGGCTATCCTCTGCAATGGTGTCTGTGCAATGGACTCCAGGTTATTCCAACAGTCGGATTCGAGTATGACACGATTCGTCTTAACGGGAAAAACCGCGAAAACATAGAAAATGTTGTTGGAGATGGTGTATTTAGAGACTTCTGCCTGGTCGCATGTCGCGATCGCCACGATGAGTGCAGTTCAAGCTCAAGCTCGAGCTCAAGCTCTTGCCCTGGCAACGGCGGCGCCAACAAGTTCCGTGTAACAACATGGGGCCCTTGGATCGGCTTTGACCTGGCTTATTGCCATCAGGATTGCTGGAACGTCTATAGTGAATTCCAGTTCCAATTTGCCCGCACACGCAGACAAAGAAATACCTGCAGCTCCGGGTTGGAAGCAATCGATCGCCATCGCCGTACAAGAACAGCTTTCGGTTACAGCTTGAAAATAGGCTCGATCTATTTCATCCGCTGCAACTGGTTCCTGGATGGAAACATCTTCTGGAAACACTGGTATTCCGACCGCTGCCACGATCACCTGTCCTGGTCACAGCTGGGTGTAGGCCTTGGTCTTGGTTACATGTTCTAATTGAAGCTCAAAGCTCAATTAGTGTCTTCGTTAAAGAGCGCCTGATTTCAGGCGCTCTTTTTTTTGATACATGATTACTAACCTCTTCCCTTTCCTAGAAGGCTGCGACGGGCGCATTGGCCAGCTTCCTTCGTCGGCAATAGCTTTCAGCTATTCCCTCCTCACGAATCTGGCCACTGCATCCGTCTCGCTCTTCTATGAAAGGGTGGAGGTTAGTAACCATGTACCCTTTTATTTGTGCAAAAAGGAATCCCTGGATTTTGCTAGTTTTTGCGTTGGACGAGGCGAAAGGCAAGGTCGGACAATCGATTGGTTTTGAGTGGAAGAGTATGCAATCGATCGATTGCGGATTTCAGGAGTTTTTCAGCAATTTGCTGGGAGGTTTCGGCCCCAAGAAGGGTCATATAAGTGATTTTGCCATTTACGGCATCTGAGGCTAGATGACCTCCGCGCTTCTCATCGCTGGGATCCAGAATATCGTCGATGATCTGGAAGGCAAGGCCAATTTCATGCGCATACTGGCTCAGAGTATCCAGGTTCTCTTTTGAAGCTCCGGCAACGATTCCGCCAAATTCCACAGCTGTAGCGATCAAGGCGCCTGTTTTATAGCGATAAATGGTGTTAATGTCATCGAGGCTTTGGCAGCTTGCTTCTATATCCAAGATCTGTCCGGCTATCATCCCTTCTCCGCCCGCATTTTTTGCCAGGGATGTAATGAGTCTGAGGATTTGCTCTGGAGTCAGATAAGGGGCTGCAGATAGCGCTTCAAAGGCGTAGGTAAGCAGATAATCACCCGTAAGGACGGCGTGCCCTTCTGGAAAGGCGCGGTGAAGGGAGGGCTTTCCCCTGCGGAAATCGTCGTCATCCATGCAAGGAAGGTCATCATGGATCATGGAGTAAGTATGCACCATCTCCAGGGC
>JAJFUZ010000062.1 GCA_021372155.1 Parachlamydia sp.
CCGCATCACTACTTGATAAAAACACGTCTGAACAATTCGCTGATGATCCAGCCAATGACCAGGTATGGAACAGGAAACAATGCAGCACTGACTGCACTAGCTACAACCGGTGCATTGCCCAGAATGGCGGCAGCGACGCCTGCGATCACGCCGCATAAACCGCAAATAGCTATTCCAATTGCAATATCTCGGCCAATTCGCCAAACCAGAGGCACAGGGACATGACAGTCATTGTAAATGTTCATGTTTGCCCCTTGAAAAAATGCCCAATCAAGCTGTGCAAAGATTCGATTTCTCTCTCTAAAAGGGCTACAGAGGCAGCATACTCGCGCTCAATGCGCGCCATATGTTTCGTCAAGGGCTTTTCAGGATACAAACGACCATATTGCGCCAGCTCCTCCAGTTCGCGCGCCAACCGTTCCGCATTCTCATCTGCCAGGAAACGCTCGCGCCTTGCGTCGTTCAGCTGAGCTGCTTTTTCTTCGAACTGTTCGCGCAGCTGCTGATGCTTACCCTCTGCTGTTCTCATGGCGCGCCAGTGGGCGATTTTCTGCACTTCGGCAACGGCCATGTTTTGCTGGAGGAGTTCGACTTGAACTTTGTATTCGCCAATCTTAGCTTCAATCTCTTGCTGCTGCTGATGCCGTGCCTCCTCATTCTTCAGAAGGCTTTCGATCTGTCCCTGCAAGGCCGCAGTTTGCCGCTGAGCCTCAGCTTGCAATGTGAGCATTTCACTTTCTAAAGATGCCACACGGCTTGCCTTCTCCTCGGAATTTGCCAGCATCTTCTGGAGATGCTCCATTTGAAGCAGCGCTTCACTTCGCTCGCACTCCATAGAGGCAGATGCCTTGTGGAGCTGCTCTTCGGCAGCAGCCAGCTTTTGCTGGAGACCATCCAGGCGACTTTTCAACTGATCAGCATCTTGCCGTTCGCGCTCCCAGCTTCGCAGAAGTGTCTGCTTTTCCTCTTCTAAAGCTACTGTGCGGCGCGCCTGCTCCTCAGCTGCTGCCAGCTGACTCTTCAATTGAGCCGTCCCAGCATCCGTCATCTGCTGTGCCTCGCTGCGCTCGCGCTCCCAGGTGCGGAGCATGGCCTGCTTTTCCTCTTCCAAAAATGCAGCTCTTTTTGCCTGTCCCTCTGCCTGAGCTTTGCTGGAGCGGATATCCTGATGGATCTTTTCGAGATCTGCCTGCAGAAGCTTCTGCTGATGGTCCCGCTGCTCCAGCAATGTTTTCAATTCGGTGAGCGCAGCTGTTTCACCTGCTTTCTGGACCTTCAATTCCTCGGCCAGATAGCGCGCCTCTTCTTTGGCTTCGGCCATCTGTTCCAGGGAGCGCGCAGCGCTGTCTTTGCGCTGGAGCACCTCGCGCTGCAGCTGTTCGCGCTCATCCATTGCAGTTTTGATCTCTTCTCTGGCAACATCCAACAGCTGCTCCAGCGACAAAACGCGGTCATGCTGCTGGGCAAAAGCCTCACGGCTAGTCTGGGCCTGTTCTTCGAGCAATTTAGCAGAAGACTTCTGGTCAGCCAACTGCTTCGTCAGCCGTTCCAGTTCCTCATTTTTTACAGATGGTTCAGGGAAAAGTTGCAAGAGGCGTTCGGCCGTCTCTTCTCTGCTGAGCGCAGTCGCTGCAAAGCCCAGAGTCAAGGCCAGACTCATTCCCAGATGCCAAAGGGTTTCTTTCAGATCCATGCTGCCTGCATGGTACCAGAATCCCAACGCAAGAAGACCCATTGAGATAGCGACCCCTTTCCAGGTCAACCGCCAGCTTAGCGCAAGACTCAATGCGGCGATGCCGCCAAAAACTAAAGCCCTTTCAGGCACATTCCAGAATAGTAGAGTGAGTGATGCCAAGAGCAAAAGCGGCCCGACAAGTGGCCACAAGGAGATTTGTTGGTCCAAACCTTTTTCAGCTGCTTTCATGGACGAAGCATAACATAACTGGGAAAAAGGAGCAAAAGATCTATATGGGGATACAACACATGCAACCCACATTGACGCACGCATCGCAACAATAGATACATGCACTGACCTAGCACTCACAACCTTCGGATTGATCGGTGGCACGCACTAAGTTGTGCTGTTTGTTTTGGAGCTGCTGCAAGAGGGGCTGCGATTTGCGTTAACAAAGCTGCCTGAGCATGATCTATTGGACGGGTCTTTAGGGAATTTAAAAAATATCGACACTTTAAGGGGAACGTTTTATGATAATTTCTACTAATTAAGGATTTAATCATGCAACCTTGCTCTCCGTCTCTTGAATCTCTTGTTTATTTACGTAAACTTCACAAGGATTTGGACATGCTAAATCCTGATAAATTCAATATCATTGAAACGTACTACAGTAAAACGGATTTGAAAACCCAGCTAGTTTTTCGTATGGCGGAAGTTTATCAATATCTAAGAAAGCACAGTGATCCTTCGTTAAACGAAAACTACAACAATCTTAAAAATGATTTTAAAGCATATATTGCAGCACGGATTATGACTATCACTGAGAATCCGAACTTCAAGCCCACCGAACTTCACATACGCGATGTGATCTTTGCATCTGAAAAAATTCTCAAATATGAGATGAATAAATTAGAAGCTGTCAGGAAACATCAAGCGCATGAAGCTCATACGCTTCTCGAAGCACTCTCTTCTTCTGAAACTTTAGAAAAGCACGTCCTCGCATTGCAAAAAGAGTTGCAGGAGCTGGAAACAAAAATATCTAGGGGTTGATAGATTGCACTCAAAATAATATAGACCGCATGCTACATATATTATGCATATGTTCAATAAGATGATTTATCACAAAATCCGAATCTGATCTCTAAAGTCTTTTAGCTATGTGAGATGGATTAGTTTACATTCAGTCATACAACTAATTCTGCTACTATATCTTATAAATAACAATGTCAAACACCAAAACAAATTGAAAAATTCTATCACATATCGTACGTAGTTATTAATATTTTAATATAGTATAATAACTAGTGGTATATTTATGAATAGTGATAGCATCTCTTCAAATCAATCTTCAGATTTTGAACGACATTCCAGCCGAGATACTTTTAAATCACCCCTTTCAGAAAATGAAAAGCTGATACAAAATATAGCTTCTAAAGAGATTAAAGAGAAAACAAAAAAGACATCTAAAGCAGAGAGCAGTAAAGTCCCTGTAGAGCGACAACGCATTCCACCCGCTCAAGAGAATCCCCCATTACAATTTCCACTGCCTACTGAACCCCCTCCTCTTCACCCCGCTCCGCGGCGAGCAGCCCCTGATCCCTGGTTTAAACAATTGGAACAGAAAATCCGGGAAAGAGCTAAGGAAAGAAAGCCTTATCTGCTGAAGCAAGATGTCACAAACATCCTGGCCCATTCCTCTGAACAATTTGCTGGAGTTAAGGCTTTTTCAGCAATCAAAGCGGCAGACAGCTACGATCTTTCCCTTCGACGGGCGATTTACTATTCTATTGCAGAAGGATTTCTGCTCGATCGCTCTCATCTACTCAAAAAACTCGCCAGCATTCACCACCAGATAACATTGGATAAAAGCGCTTTGGAATTTTACTGCGAGGTCTGGAGGGTTCTGGCTGAAAAAGAGGGAGCTTATACGATTGACATGCTGGATGTGGAAAAGAAGACGCTTCCTGAAAAGTTGCCTATGGAAGAGCTCAGAGAGCTTGCGCATGAGTCGATCGCCGCCAATTGCAAGAATGTGCTAGTCGAGCTTGCAAGAGAAAACAAAATAGATGACATTGCCTCTACTTTTGATGACAAAAGTCTTTTGCCAGTCAAAGATTTGCCTCCAAAGCTTATCTTGGCGGTCATTCGAGAAACCCAAGCGACTCTAGAAGCAGAAGGATTAGAAGACGCAATCCCAAAGGTGTTTGAACAGTTTTGCCTCGCCTTGCTAGAGGATCAGGAGGAGACATTTGAGAAGCTAATGGAAGTTAAAACTGGACTGTCAGCGGAATTCGTCGCAGCTGCAGATCAAGTCCAAGTAAAAGAAAGAGCTTCTCCTACAGATTCCACAGATCTACAGAGGGACATTTATGAGAGAATCAAGGCAGGCAAAAGGGATCGTCTCACAGATGATGTGAAAGCCATGCTCTCTCTGATTTCTCTGGATGAAAGCAAGTGTCGCTTGATCGCCCTTGCCTTAATGAAATGGGCAAGCGAGGAGGATGATCCGAGCGTTCGAAGAGAGATTTTCCAATCTTTTGCGAAGAGTTTTCTACCCGATCAAGCCATGTTTATCTCTGACTTAGCTAAGATCGATGTTTGTCCCCCTGAATTTCTCCAGGAAGCAGGCAAAATCCTTGCGGGGTTTGACAGAAAGTTTTCTGGAGAAATTTTAAAAAATAGCCAATATTTTCATATCGAAACTGCAGAACAGCTTCTGGAACTGTTGCAAATCGTAGTCGAGAATGATGGAACTGCTGTTCTCGATTACTTAGCTGCTGTGGACATTTCGCCCTTGTATCAACATCAAGCAGAGGAGATCAAAAGCAGGGCCATCTCCACTTTTATCGAAACATACTTGAACCAGTTGCCAGAGAGCATCAAACAAAATAACAGCGATCTCATCGCTTCTCAATTGCCCGGCAGTCCGTTACCTTCTTCGGCAATCCAGACCCTCATTCAAGCAAGTGTCGATTCATTATCAGGACCTGGAATGCAAGACAAAATCCCTCTTGCATGCACCTTGCTGTGTGAAGCTTTGATGGTAAGGCAGAAAGAAGCGTTGCTCAGGGCTTTGGATGGGACCGAAGTAGCACAGCAATTTCTTCGGGCCGCTGCGAAAACCCTTGTGCTCCAAGACGCCATGACCAATCTCTTTCTGTTAAAGAATTTGGACAAATTTCAGCTCAATGAATCGGACCTGGCTGAGATTTTGAATTTGGCCGCAAGGCAATATCCTAACACTTTTGTCTCGCTCATCAATGAGCTGAAATTGCCAGAGCGCCTCTCACAGCTTAGCTCTCGCATTGAAGTGGCCTCCAGCGCAGCGGATCGGAAAAATAAAAGCTGGGTGTTGCAGAACCTTGATCTTTTTGGAATCACTCCGCAAGAGCGTCCTTTGTTTGAGCGACACCGCGCTCAAGAGGGCGATCTGGATCGTCTGCGCACGATTGTCAAAAAGCGCGTGATTCCCTTGGCTAAAGGTCTCAGTCAGGAGGGGACAAAACTCATGCATCCCTTTTACTGGATGGAGCAGGGGGAATTAAAAATCACCATCGGCAACGATACCTACCAGGGACATTTCAATCCCAAATCGTTCCAGCAGGCGTACAACAAATGGCAGGCAGAAGGCTACTTGAAGCAATACAGCTTCGAGGATTACCTGAATCAGCTTTACATCCCTTCCCTGTCTCATTATGAATTGCAGGAATTGACTGAAAATCTGCACCCTGTGCATTACTTCAATGACGAAGAACTCGCCACACTGGCGCCGAAGCTCTTGTCAGATGGATCGGTCCAAATGCCCAGTGGGTCTCTGGCCCAGTGGACCCAATACAGACAGTTAGGCATGACTCAGGAATACAATGCTTATCTAGCAACTGCTCCCGCTCCCCCCGATTCAACCGCTTTGCCAAATGGGGATTACATTTTCACAGTGGGAAGCGAAGGAGACTTCCACATCGCCTGGAAAGCGGGCAATATCAATCACTCCAGCTTGACAGGTGGAAAGCCCAGCAGAATCGCTGGAACGCTGCTTATTGAGCAAAGAGACGGCAGAGCTGTTATCAACCGCGTCATCCCCTGGAGCGGCCACTACCAGCCTGACATTGGCGACTTGGAAGATATGCGCCAATTTCTGGCGCAGCAGGGTGTCGACACCAGCCTCATTGAATTCCAAACCGACCTCGATGGCAAAGTGATCCTGTCGCACGAGCAGTTCAAGCAGAAAATCGACACAGAAAAAAGCCGCCTGCTAAGTCGTATCAAAGGATATAGTCCAGCTGCCTATGAGCAGGCAAAAACATTTTCTCTCAAGCAGTTGCAAAAACTCGAGAGGGATATTCCATCCGACACTCAACTTCAGATCAAGCAGCTCGCTGACCAGCTCTATCAGCATCTGGAACAGGTTCTCAACACACTTGGATATAAATCGGAAGAGATTCATCCCTTTGCATTAGTTTTTGCCAGCGACCTTTTTCCCATGCTGGCTAACCCCAAAGAGCACCAAGGAGCATTTACGCGCTCTGTGAAAGCAACAGAACGCCGCTTTCCAGGCTCTGTCCATCGATTTGAAAAAGTAAAAATCCCTTTCACATTTGTCTCCTCTCTGGATCGAAATGGCAAAAAGCTCCATTTACAGATCATCCCTGATACGAAAGCGATGCTTGGTCAAGGGGGTTATGGAAAAGTCAAGTCGACTTATACGCTTAACATCGAAGTCTCGTCAGAACAAAAAGCTGGATCCATCCAGATCGACCACACTGTCGTTAAGCGCATCGCGAAAGACCGCAGTTTAGAGGTTCTCGCAACCCTGAGCACAGTCCGCCAAATGGCTGCCTTAGTTGGCTCTCAAGCCAGGTTGGTCCTTCCACGCATGGAAAGAGATTATGACTCCAAAACCCAGGAACGGCGGCTTGAGCTTGAAATGGACCGATTTCTGGGATCCATGGGCGATGTCGCCAGAAAAGGATATGTTTCCAGCTTAGATCATTCCACGACTCCGACACTTTTTGATACAGGCATGCGTTTAAGCTGCCTCCTGGATGTTGCCGAAACAATTGCTGCGATGCATGAAGCCGACTATCTGCATTTGGACCTGAAAGTAGACAATGTCTTAATCAAAAAAGAACCGGACGGTTCAGCAAGAGCTTATACGGGCGATTTCGACCTTCTGAAAAAAGGCATCGGAGCCTTTCGCGACCATCCCACCTATCCTTACTACGATCGCCTGGGTCAAAAAGGGATCGCGACCCCCTCCTGTGATCTCTATGGCATGGTGGCACTTGGTGGTGAGCTGATGATTCCCGATTTCTATACTCAAATTCTCCAAGACCGTACCAAGGTCTACACAAACAGGGGAAGAACGCGCTACGCTGCGGAAATGCTCACCGAAAAAGCGCTGAAAAATTTAAAGCTTGCGGGTTTCCGTGAAGCCGAGCTAGCCCCTCTCCTATTGCTCAAGCAGCGTATCCTAGATAAACCGGAGACCTATCGTTCTGAATTGCTGGCCGACACTCTACTTAGAGCGATGGAACCTCTTAAAGGTGGAACGACGGATGAAAAAAAATTGCGAGCCCTTCAACAAAATGAAAAAGAAGTCCGCGCCATCCAGAGAATCTTCGATCTCTACTGCGAAGTCTCTCAGGCAGAACAGCGTTGGAATAAGACCGTTTCGAGCGATCCAGAACTCCAGCGTAAAATCCTGACAGGAACAGATTCGGAAAAACAGGAAGCTTTAGATAAGATGAAAACATTTTTTCCGAATCTGATGGCTGCCGATATCGCTAGACGCATCAAGGAGATTCATTATACCATCTAGGAAAAGATCGCTTCGATAAGCGAAAAATCGTCGGCAAAAGCTCCAGGACCATTAAGGTCCTGAGCAAAGGTCTGGATGCGGTCGATATCGGCAATCCCCTGCAGTGCAGGTTGTTCGAGGACCTGGACAAATTCTGAAAGTGTGTAGGTACTGCCATCCGGTTTTTCAATTTCATAAACACCGTCACTGAAGAGGTAGAGCTTGCCGTAGCGCTCGACAGTACAGGTGGCGCTTGTAAACGCAGCTCCTGACATCCCTCCAATCACGAGTCCTGGTGTTTTTAGCTCTTTGACAACTGCCTGCGATTTATTGGCTCCTGTGAAAAGAATTGCGGGCGGATGGCCGCCGCTGGAGTAGACGAGCTCTCTTGTGCTGGTGTGGTAGACGCCATACCACATGGTGAAAAACATGTTGTTGTTCTGCTCCATGGGAAAGGCCTCGTTCAACGTCGCAAGCACGGCGGAAGGGTTATAAAAGTCGGTATTGGGAAGCGTCTGCGCGCGCAGGACGTTCATGATCGAGATGGAAAGCACCGCAGCTCCGACGCCATGGCCGCAAACGTCCAGCAGGTAGAGGGCGAAGTGGGTGGGATCCAGCCAATGGTAGCCAAAGGCATCGCCACCAAGCTGTGTGGAGGGAATGAATTTCCAGGCTGTTGTGACGGGGCTATTACTATCAGGAATTGGCTCAGGAAGCAGGGATATGACATAAGCGGCCGCCTCCATGAGCTCCTGGTTGAGGACCCGCTGGCTCTCTTTAAGCTTTTCGTAGGCTTCGTTGCGCTCCAGAAGGCGGATATAGGCTGCGGAGTGGTAGCGGATCCTGGCGACGAGTTCGACCTTATCCGGCAATTTGACCAGGTAGTCATTGGCGCCAAGAGCGAAGGCCTCTGCTTTGATTTTGGGATCCTCTTTGGTGGAGAGAACGATCAGAGGGACATTTTCTGTTGAAGGATTGGCCCTGAAATAGCGCACGAGTAGGAGACCGTCGATCTCCGGCATGACAAGATCCTGGAGAATCACGGTCGGTTTCACTTCATTGGCCATTTCGATGGCTTTGGCAGGCTCCTGGCAGTAGTGGAAAGCGATGTCAGTCTGATCGGCAAGCATGCGCCGCACCGCCTCGGCAATGATCGGCTGGTCGTCGACAAGCAGGACAGTGATGGGAAATGGCATCGTCAAAACCCCTTTAACGAATCAAGTAATACCTGATTGAAGTGACCTGGGGAAAAGACGTGAGCTTGAGGGCTGCTAAGGAAATCTCGGATCGCTTCCAGATAACTTTCATAGTCCTCTTTGGGCATCACTTTGAGATACTGGTAGAGGGATTCCGTGTCTGGAAAATCGCGGAAATCGACGTAACAGGTTTTGGGGATGTAGTCCTCCACGTTCGGAGCACCCCAGTAGACTGGCACACAGCCTGCGGCAAAGCAGCAGAAGATTTTTTCGGTGATATATCCCCGCAGATGGGTGGAATTTTCGAAACAGATGCAGAAACGGTAGCGTTTGAGGATTTCCAGCTTATCTTTGCCGGAGTGAAAGCCGGGAATGGCTCCGCGGTAATTGCGGCTGTTGAACTGGTAGCGTCCGTAAAATTCGAAATCCCCGTCTGGTTTATCTTCAAAGAATTCAACCATTCTGACGCGGGCTTTAGTCCAGTTCCCTGCGACCATCGTGCAGAATTTTTTATCCTCAAACGCTGGAATGTTGGCTTCCATGGGCATCAGGCTGGGATAGTAAATCTTAAAGAACTTACAGTTGTCCACCAGATCGTCATTCCAGGTATAGACGCGGCTGTAGTGGGAATAGTAGGAGAGGGCGGGCTCCCAGGGCTCCCAGAGAAAGTAGACAAGCTTTGTAGGATCGATCATAAAAACGGGAGACGAGGGCGCAAGGACGTAATTCCATACCTGGATCTGGTCAGCAGCTTGTTGCCCAGAAAGAATAGCCTGTTCGTAAGGTTCGAGGATATGGGAACGCAGTTCATACCCGGCATTTTGGATGAGGCGATCGTCGATCTGCATGTCAGAGATATCAAAAAAGGTGACGACGTCTACAACGGTACCAGCCGCAGTTCCAGCTATGACCAATAGGCAACAAATAAGGGTTTTCATAGGGTTACATTATCACACTTTGTGATTTCGATTGAAGTAGTCGACGATCTCTTTTGAAATTTCAGTCAATGGCAGGATGACTTTGGCTGCATTCAAGGCAATCGCTGCTTTCGGCATGCCAAACACGACACTGCTTTTTTGATCCTGCGCGATAGTGTGCCAGCCGGAATCGCGTAAGTTTTTCATGCCTTTGGCGCCGTCTGCACCCATGCCTGTGAGCAGGACAGCGAGCCCCTTGTCTTTTTGCATTTTTTGCCAGCAGGCGGCGACGCTGTTAAAAAAGACATCTACCGATGGACGGTAGGGATTATCGATGGGATCTTCCGTATAGTTTAAGATTCCTTCTTTTTCCATGATCAAATGGTCGTTTCTGCCTGCGAGAAGGGTTAGGCCTGCCTGAGGCCTCATCCCCGCCTCTGCGATTTTGACGACCTGGCCTGTCTCTTTTGAAAGCCAATCGGCAAGTCCAGCTGAAAAATCCTGGTCGACATGCTGGATGATGAGCGTTGCAAAGGAGGAATGGGCCGGCAAGCCGGAAAGTACTTCAACAAGAGCTTTCGGGCCCCCTGTCGATGCTCCGATCAGCAGCAGAGGCGGTCTTAAGCCAGATATTTCCTCTTTAAACTCCTGTGCTTTTGTTGTGTGCTGCTTTACGGGTCTGATCAACGTGGCGATGCGGTCGATTTTTGTCATCAGCTCTTTGCTGTCGACGGTCTGCGTCTTGGGGCTCATGACGGGGGTTTTGGTAACATCAAGGGCACCGAACCCCATCGCCTCAAATACTTTGGAGGCATTCCCCATGACTGTCGCTGTGACAATGAGGATGGCGCAGGGGGACTTCTCCATGATGAGGCGCGTTGCCTCGGCCCCATCCATGACAGGCATGATGAGATCCATCAGGATCAGGTCGGGGCGGTCGCGTGCGCACTTTTCGACAGCTTCGGCTCCATCGTAGGCCACCCAGGCGACCTGATGCGAAGAAGCGGTGATCACGCGTCTCAGCATCTCGACAGTCATCTTCATGTCATTAACGATGGCGATGCGCATCAGGCCGTCCCGATCAGGTCCGCGACGGCTGCAATCATGCTTTCGTCGTGGAAACTGCTTTTGGTTAAGTAGTAATTAGCTCCAGCATCAAGACCCAGGCGGCGGTCCTCTTCGCGCTCTTTATAGGAGACAATCATGACCGGCAGCCTTTGCAGCCGCGGATCGCTGCGAATCAGCCGAATCAGCTCGATGCCATTCATGCGGGGCATATCCACGTCTGTGATTACAAGGTCGAATTCTCCCATGCGCAGGGCATTCCAGCCATCCATGCCGTTCACCGCCGTCTGCACATCATAGCCTCGATTTTGCAGCAGTCGGCACTCCACTTCGCGCACCGTGATGGAATCATCGACCACCAGAATCCGTTTGCGGCGCAGAACACCCGCCTTTTCGCCGTAGCTGAGCCTGTGCAGGCGTCCTCCGGACAGAATCGTGTCGATCGAGCGCACCATATCATCCACGTCGACGATCAGAATGGGCGAACCATCCTCCATCAAAGCCCCGGAACTGATATCCGGGACTTTGCCCAGGCGCAGGTCAAGCTCCTGGACCACCAGCTCACGTTCGCCTAAGAATTGATCCACAACAATTCCATAGAAGTTCATATGGTCGCTCAAAATGATGATCGGAAGCGTTGGCTCATCTATTTTATGCTCCAGCAGTTCGAGCACCTGGGCAGCAGGCACGAGTCCGACATTCTGCCCTTCAAAGCGAAAGTACTGGCGGCTTTCAACCTGCTCAATCTGATCCTTGGGGATATGCAGGGCGCGGTCGATGCGTGCGAGCGGAAAGGCATAAGGCTCTCCTGAAATATCGACCAGCAGGGCGCGGATCACAGACAGTGTCAAAGGCAGCTGCAAGTGGAAACTGGTCCCTTTACCCGGATCAAACTGGATGCGAACCGATCCTGACACCTCCTGGATCATCGACTGAACAACATTCAGACCGACACCGCGTCCCGAAATTTCCGTGACGCTCACTGCTGTGGAAAAACCTGGAAGGAAGAGGAACTCCAGCACCTCCTGCTGGGTCAAACGCTCTGCCACAGAAGCCTGTACGAGGTTCTTGTCGACGATCTTGTTGCGGATCGCTTCGACATCCACCCCGCGGCCATCATCGGAAACAGTGATCGCCAGCATGCCCGCGCGGTGCTGTGCTTCGAGAGTAATTGTTCCTTCTGGAGGCTTTCCCTGCTTTTCGCGCTCCTCGGGCGTCTCCATGCCATGGTCGACGGCATTGCGCAGCAAATGACTTAAAGGGGCTTCAAGCTTTTCCAGGATATCGCGATCCACTGGAGTTGCCGGTCCGATGACGACCAGCCGCACCTTTTTGCCCAGCTCGCGCGCAAGATCGCGCACAAGCCTGGGAAAAGCTCCAATGCCATCGGAGAAGGGGCACATACGGCTGTCGATAACCTCGCGATAGAGGCGGTCGGAGAGGTTGGAATGGCGAATGATGAAGAGATCAAGCTCTGTCAGGCGATCGGTGAGACCCTGGCTCAATTCATTGATCTTGCGATGGACTTCTGAAAGATAGTGCAGCACGCTTTCATTCTGTTCCTTGGGATCCATCGCCTTGCGCAGCATGTCGGTCAGATAGTCCAGTTCGTTGATTCTCTTCTTGACGGTCAGCAGAGAAGTGCTGAAGGGACTGAGCCAGCGCGATTCAACCATCGATTCCCCAGCCAGGCCCATCAGCCTGTTCAGGTTCTGAGCAGAGACGCGCAGGATGCGGTCGCTAACTACAGTGGTCTTTGTGGCTTGCGCCCGTTCGGGTATTTTTTGCGGCTCTTGTTTCAAAACTGCTTGAGGCGCTTCACCACTTGTCATGGAAGCAATTCGCTTGGCAGCAGCGGAGATCTCGTTTCCTTTCGTTTCGATCCAGCCTGGAAGCTCTTCAGCAGGCAGCTGGGAAAGCTGTCCGATCACATCGAGGGCAGCTAATAAAGCGTCGATATGGGCAGGCTGCAGAACCAGCTTCTGCTTTTGGGCGGCGACAAAGCAATCTTCAATCACATGGGCAAGCTGCACGATCGGTTCCAGGAGCACGACGCGTGCCGCCCCTTTGATCGAATGGGCCGCTCGCATGAGGGCTTCGAATTGTTCAGGGCCACCTGCACCTCCTTCGAGCTCAACCAATCCTTTGTTTAAGACGGCGACTTGTGTCTCCACTTCGTTGCGAAAAAGCTCCATCAGGCTCTGGTCAAAGACTACTACTTCTTTGGGCTGAACCGCTGGCTTCTCCTTGGCCTTAGCTTTTTTCGGTTTTTCTGCTGTTGTGAAAGCGCTGGCAGCGGTTTCGAACGACTCCTTCATCTCCGCAATCTTATCTGGAAGAAGGCTGGTTTCTGCCGCAGACAGAGTTTGGAAAAGGATAATGGCGCTTCTGAAGATCTCTCCTGTTTCCACAGTCCAGGCTTCCGGATGCTCTTTTAAGCTTGCCGCCCCCTCTTCCATCGCCTTTGCCAGATGGAATGCAGCGTCAAGTCTCGCAAGCTTGGCACCGCCGCCAATGGCTCTGAAGGCTGTTTCCAGAGTATTCCAGGTTGTGGTATCTGCTCTCTCCTCTTTTAAATCTGTCAGACATTCCTGCATGGCCCTGACTTGAGCCTGCAAGTCGGAATGAAACAGGGAGAGAATGGGATTCATATTAAGCTCCTCCGCAGGCTTTGAAAGAGAAGCTCTTCATCCAGGATGCCGACGCTTTTGCCTTCCCACAGCATCACGCCGCGCAAATAATTGGCTGTGGATTTGGCCACCGTGACCGGGACATTCTGAATCGCTCCTTTCTTAAAGCGTATTGCGCCAAAGACCTCATCGACAGGAAAGGTCCAGCGTTCTTCTCCTTTGCGGATAGCGATCAGACGGGAGTATTGCCGGCGCTGGGCTTTCGGCTGGGGGATATCTTCAAGCTCAAGAAGTTTGTGCAGAGAGACACAGAGACGAAGCTGCCCTCTCAGATTGAGCAATCCCAGCAGCAGGAATCCACTCCTGTGCGGAATGTGATGAAGCAGGCGTGTGTGTGCGATTTCGGCAAAGACAGCCGTCGACAAGGCTAGCCACTCTCCTGCTAAGCGAAAGACAACGACAGACAGCTCATCTGCTTCCCCTTCCAAAGCAGCTTCCTGCTGCAGCAGAGCCGTCCATTCGGCGATATAGCTATCGTCGGGCTTGCGGTCCAAAAGCATCTTGGCTGAGATTACTTCGTCCATTTTTCCTACACTTTTTTCAGCCGTTTCCGATACCGATCTGCCGACGCGGTATCCCCCCTCTTTTCGGCAAGGAGCGCCAGATAGATCAAGGCCTCTTCGTAAAGAGGCTGAAGATAGAGCGCCTTCAGAAAAGATGCTTCAGCTTCCTTTTCATTTCCCTGTGCATGATGGATCACTCCCAGCAGCAAGTGCGCCTTGGCATCCATAGCCTCATTTTCAAGCCATTTTCTGCAGAGAGATTCTGCCTCTGCGAATTTCCCTCGATTAGCCTGCTCTTCTGCTTCCTCTAACAATGTCTTACTTTTTTCTCCTGTAAGAGCGATCTCCACTTTCATCTCTGGGAGAGGCGCTTTCCTTTTCACCTCTTTTTTAACCTCTGCCCTGCGTAAGCCAAAAACCCGGCCCTTTTCCAGCAGCACAAAGCCATGCTGTTCCACAATCGCCGATTCGGCTGGAGTTGTGATCAGCACACCTTCATGTGCCAACAGTTTTGTGCAATGCTGCAGAACCCTTTTTTGAGCCTGCGGAGTCAGATAAAACAGCACATTGCGCAAGAGAATGACATCATAGAGCGACTTGCCATCGGCAAAACTGGGATGGCATATGTTTCCATAACTGAAAATGACATGCTCGCGCACCTCTTTTTTGAGTTGATAGTGGCCATCGCGCTTTTCAAAGAAATGTTCCAAGCCTTCCAGACTTTTGCCGCGGAATGCGTGGTTCGTATAAAGACCTTTCTCTGCATAGCTTAAAGCGCTGCGATTGACATCCACCGCATCGATCAGAAATCGATAGGGCATGCGGATTTTCAGCAAGGCCATGGCCATTGAATAAGGCTCTTCGCCTGTAGAACATGCCATCGACAGGAGTCGCAATGACTGTCTTTTTTCTTTAGCGATGGATGCCAGCAGGTCAAAAGCGGCGCGGTCTCGGAAAAACCAGCCCTCTTGAACGGTGAGTCTTTCAATTAACTCCTGCATTTCAGCAGGCGAGGTAAGAAGAAGGGAGTGATAGAGTGCCAGACTTGGAACACCAACAGCATGCATGCGTTCGCGCAAGATCTTTTCCCAGGCTTCCTCAGAAAGGCTGTCAGCTCTTAGGCCCAGCATGTCGGCAATGAGATGCTGGATGCGGCGCTTCATAGAATATCTTGGAGCGACTTAATGAGGAGCGGCAGGTCGAAATACTGGATGGCTTTATCGCCTGCACTGTAGACACCGTTCAAAAAGGGCAGCTCCTTCAGCCTCAAGCCAGATTCTACAAACTGTTCCTTCTTTAAGTCGGCAGTCTCTGTCACCTTTTCGGCCATGAGGGCAAGAAGATGCTGTTCGGTATCCACAAGAATCAGCCGGGTATGCATGGAGTCGCTGCTGGGGCGCTTGTCTATAAGCTGACAGAGATCGACAACTGGAACCGGCTTTCCGCCATAATTGAGCAAGCCAGCCAGGCCGTCGTGTTTTTTAAGTCCGGCAATTGTCTTGAGTGAAACTTGGGGAAAAATTTCGATGACTGGTTCACAGTCTAAGGCAAAGCATTCAGTACCGCAATAGAAGAGAAGCATCAGCATGGGGTCATCCCCCGATGGAAAGGATCTTCCTTTGACAGCATTTCTCTTCCTCATCCTGGTCGTCGATCGCATTTTGCGCCCCCTGAAGAAGATAGGAGGCCAGCGCCGCGTCACCCTCATAGGTCATTTCGACTTGCATATCTCCATCCGCATTTGCCTCTTCACAGGTGATGAGGACATAGCAGACAGAGCTTTTTGAAAGCTTCTGGCCGATGAGTTTATGTACATTGCGATTCATGCATTCTCCCTGAAGGGTTATAGGGATATTTTTCAAAAAAAATCTCGTCTAAAAACATCCCTGGAAGGCTTTTTTTCCTAGTTCCAGCCTTCCTTTGTCACATTAACGAATCACTTGATTTATTACAAATTCATTTGTTGAAGCTGTTTTCTTTTCCTATTCCTATTCTTTTTTTTACAAACATTGCCAAATTGAACATGCTCACTATTTCCCGCTCCTTTTCTGGGAGAGCGAGACGGATGCAATGCCCAGATTCGTGAGGAGGCAATAGCCGAAGTGCTATTGCCGACGAAGGAAGCTGGGCAGTGTGTCCGTCGCAGCCTTCCAGGAAAGGTGCCGGGAGTAGTGAACATGTACACATTCAAAAAAATTGATGGATGCACTAATGTCAAAATATGAACCTGAATTGGATCGCTTCCCAGCAACCTGCAATGGAAAATCTGCTCGAGCAGTGGGTCAACATCAACTCCTTTACAGGCAACCTACAGGGCTTAAGCCAGATGGCCAGCGCCCTCCAAGCCGCTTGTGAACCGCTGCAAGCTCAGATGGAGTTGGTATCTCTCCCCGATAGAGCCATTGTCGACCAGACAGGCAGACTCGCAGCACAACCTCTGGGTAAAGCCCTTCATCTCGTCAAGCGCCCTTCTGCCTCGTATCGTCTCTTCCTTGGCGGCCACATGGATACCGTTTATCCGCCCGACAGCTTGTTTCAGAAGGCCGAACGCAAGGGTTCTCGCCTATATGGTCCTGGATCAGCAGATATGAAAGGGGGGCTTGTGATCCTGTTAACGCTTCTGCAAGCTCTGGAGCAGAGCCCACTGGCCAAAAAAATTGGCTGGGAAGTGGTAATCAATCCGGATGAAGAAATCGGCTCAGTGGGCTCCCGCAGCCTCCTCACTCAATGCGCTGCCCGCAACCATCTGGGGCTCATTTTTGAGCCCTCCTTTGCCGACGGCTCCATCGCCAGCAGCCGCAAAGGCTCCGCCAGCTTCACTATCGTCGTACATGGCCGCGCCGCCCACTCAGGGCGCGACTTTGCCAGTGGCCGCAATGCTATCACAGCTCTGTCGAGAATAATTCTTAAAGCCGAAATGCTGACAGATCTCACGCGAGGGACGTCAGTCAATGTGGGAATCATTCAGGGCGGCCAGGCCGTCAATATCATTCCGGACCTCGCCACCTGCCGCCTCAATGTGCGCTTTGTGGAAGATGAGGCTCTTGCTATCGTCCAGACACAGCTGCAGCAGATCATCAGAGAGCAGGAGCAGGAGGGTCTCTCATTTCTTCTTCACGAAGATTCCGCGAATCCCCCCAAACCCTTTGACGAAAAGCAGAAGGCACTCTTTCAGATTTTGAAAATGTGTGGAGAAAAACTCAACCAGTCGATTCAATGGCAGCCAAGCGGCGGTGCCTGCGACGGAAACAACCTTCAAGCTCACGGCCTCAGAACCATCGATGCCCTCGGCGTCATCGGCGGCGGCCTGCATACACCGGACGAGTATGCTGACCTGTCTAGCCTTTCGGAACGGGCGCAGCTTGTGGCTCTTTTTATTGAGCAGCTAGTTCAGGCGGCCGCACCAGGCGCTTGAGATGATAAATCGCATAGGCAGCGGACAATGAGCCGAATACCAGGCTGCTGGAATAGAGGAGTTTTGGTATTGCGATCTTGCCTGTTTCGACAAGACCATAAGTGAGAGCTGAGGCTCCGACACCAAGTGCCGACAAGGCCAAAACCTTCTTCTCATCAAATTTCTTGGTGGCCACTTTGGAAAAGGCGACAATATCGCCAAAGAGCGCGGCAATGACGCCAGAATTCTGAACATCCGGAGAGGCGGGGTCGGCCATCATGCCGACTGCGGCAGAGGCGCCTGCGACTGGCGCAATGTAAAGCATGGCTTCAGCGCCGATTTTGAGCCAGTTATTGTCATTTTCCTGCAACTGGATGCCCGCTTTTTTGGCCGCTTTTTTCTCATTCAGGTCGGCCTTGATCGATGCCTTCACTGTTCTGGAAGCGACGTCAGAGGGAGGGACGATTAAAGCAGTGCCAGCCAATTTTCCTAAAGTGCTCGAATACCAGCCCAGGGCGCTTCCTGCAAGGGCAAGACTGTAGGCAGTTGCTGAACTGACAGCCATCGCAGCGCCTGCAAGAGCCTTGAAGCAGGGATTCTCTAATGAGAAGAGCGTCTTGCCAGTGATGTCGCTCAAGTTACGGATATTCGTTTTAAAGAAAATCCCTCCCGCTGCGCTGAGATTGCGCTCACTGACCAGCGAGAGTCCTAAACCAGCTGAAGCCTGCAATGCAGAAGAGATCGACTCTGCCTTTTTCTTATCAAGAGATATCCCGCATTTACTGCCCAAAGCCATAAGTGTCTTTTCCGGCTTGGCCTTTGCGATTTCCGCTTTCAGAATTCCCATGGCGGGATAGACACCTGGAAGAGCGCTCAAGACTTGGAATAACATGTCTTTTTTTGCTTCATCGCTTGCCAGATACTGCAAAGCGATGGATCCAATTAAAGCAATCGCAGCGATCACCCTGGCACTATTGCGAAGGGCGGGATTTTTTTCTGTATACACATACCAGGTTTTAGAAATGTCAATCGCCCCACCTGCGATGGCGCTTGAAACGAAAGGAGTTTTATAAAAATATCCCGAGAAGATGCTGATAACAGCAAGACCTACCGCAAAGGCCACATTCTCTTTGACACCTAAGGAATCGCGTTTTTCCGCGCTGTCATCTTCCTCATCGTCATCCGAATAAAAAGGCGCGATTTTAATTTTTCCCAAGACCGGAATCTCAAGCTCCAGCAAATACTGCTGTTCTTTGAACTTTTTTGCTTTCTTAACCTTTTTTGCAGCAACCTTCTGAATTCCTGCTTCCAGGTCAAATTCATTTTGTGTCAGCAAAGGCTCCTGAGCAGTAGGAGAAGGATCCGTTATGGACAGGTTATTCTCGACAATGCGCTCGATTGTCTCAATCGCAGCTGTGGGAAGATGGTTTTCTGCGCTTTTTTCATGCCTGTCTTGAGGCAGTGGTTCGTATCCAGGTATTAGATTTACCATGATTAATTACCTGATTTAGACTTTGAAAGTCACGAAGCCGTAACGGGGATCAAGACCGACCGGCGTTCCGTTCCAATCGTTTGGAAATCCTTTAGGCAGGGGTCTGGCAGCCTTTTTTTCGACTAGAGGTTCTTTGCAATACCAGAAGTCAATATGTCCAGATGCTTTTTCTTGCGGGCTTAATCGATCAAGATGAATGAGAACTTCCTTGGGGCTCAGCACAGTAATGCGTTTTTCAGAGAGCGGAACGGCCGAAATAGCCCCTTCAGCTTTAGGAGATGCTATTATGTATGTTCGAGTATCACCGAAAGCTTTTTCTAGATAATATGTCTGACGAACAAGATGATCTGAAACGTTCAGTTTGATAGATGTAGTTGCTGACATAAGTATCCTTTTGTAATAAAATAGACTTAAAATAATACAATTTTAGATTATTTATTTCAACAACAAACAAAATCCGATTATTACTAAATTGAAAAATACCATTTGCATCCATTCCCCTCATTTGCTAGGATGCAATTTTTTTGCAGTTTTTGCTTAAAACTCTTAAGGAGCCACTATGCGCAGCGAAATTTTGTCCCATATCCTTCCCCCAATGGCCAGCGCCTCTATCGCAGGGATTGTAGATTTTGGGCTTTCTAAAACATTTCTGTGTGGAGCAGGCGCGGGATGTATTGCCAGCTCGGTGTATCGCATAGCGCATGACATTCTGGCAAAAACTGCTTTGGGCAAAAACAGGATTGTCAAACATAGCCTCTCAATACTAGCGAGCGCAGGCGCCACCTCCGCTATTGCTTTTGCAGCAGCTGCCGATGGTTTGATTGTCATGCCTTCCCTGGCGAGCATGGGAGCTTTTATTACGATAGCAATTGCGGTCTCAATGGTTTTCCGCAGAATTATGGGAATGAATAAGAAACAACCTTTGCCTGTTAAAAAGCCTGCGGCACGCCCTGTACAACAACAACCGCTTCGGCAGCCAATACCGAGGGCACAGCCCCCGCTTCAATCAGTTCCAATCGCTGAGGAGATCGCCAAACAGCAGCGCTTCAAAAATGACGCTGCGATGCGAACAGCTGCGCCGCTTTTAACCGCTTTGCAGCAGAATAAGACTGATCTGGCTGAATGGCTGTTAACTGAGAATGCCGATGTCAACTGTCAGAATGAAAAGGGTGAAACCCCGCTTTCCACAGTTGTCAGCCGAGGTCAGCGAGCAATGGCCGAAAAACTGATTGCGAAAGGAGCAAAGCTCGATTGCATCGATCAAGAAGGCAACAGGCTTGTACATCAGGCTGCCAAAGGCGGGGATATCCAGCTGTTAAAAAAGTTTATGAATCCGACTAATAGAGAGGCTCGCAATGCCGCTGGCTGCACTCCCCTCGCCTGCGCTGTTCTGGCAGGAAAACTTGATATGGCTCAACATCTTGAAGCTCAAGGAGCAAATGTAGAAACTTTGGCGGCAGGATCAAGTCTGGTGCATCATGCTGCTGTTTGCGGCGATGTTTCCATGATAGAATGGGTCTTAGGGCTGGGCTTGACTCTAGGAGCACGCAACGAACGCGGTTATTCGGCGTTATCCACCGCCGTTGAAAAGGAAAATCTGGCTGCCGCGCGTCGACTCATTATCGGCAATGCCAATTCAGAGACAAAAACTGCGGAGGATCTTACTCTGTTTCATCTGGCTGTGCTATCAGGAAAGCTCGCGAACCTCCAGTGGGCATTGGACAATGCGGTAAATTATTGCGATCGACCATGTAAACGCCAGATGACCCCTTTTTCTCTTGCGGTATCAAAAGGGTATTTGGAGTGCGCCAAGAAGCTATTTACCGTGAGACCAAACGTTCAAACTAGAGATCAGGCAGCGCGCACGGTTCTTCACCAAGCTGTTCAATCTGGAAATATGGAGGTCCTTAGATGGGTGCTCACATTGCAGGATCCAGGAAGAGGAGAGCAAGATCGAGATGGCTATACACCTGTATTGCTGGCTGCCGAAAATGGGAATTTGGAAATGGCGCGCTGCCTGGCTGATTGTGGCGAGGATGTCGGAACTGTCACGAACAAACGTCAATCGCTGCTCCATCTTGCTGCAAGTTCTGGAAAACTCGATCTTATCAGATGGGCATTGACTCTCGGATTACCTCTCAATGCATCCGATAGAAGAAATTATACGCCACTGTCTTGTGCTGTTGAGAAGGGGCATAGGGAAGCTGCAAAACTTCTGATTGCTAGCGGCGCTCAGTAGAGATATTTCCGCATAAATCCTAAAAGGGTTAAAGTGCGGAATATGAACGGTCTCCCCTCCCCCAATCCCCTCTTGGCTGCCGGCCGCCTGGCCGCAGATCCCAGGATTGCTGAGGCGAGGCGGCTTCTTTGCGAAGCTGTGGCTGATCACCAAAAAAGCTTAACAGGCATCCGGCCTCCGATTCCAGAGCTCAGGCAATCCTATGATCAGATGCTGGCTTCCCTCGCAGAAAAGCGCGGTAGCCCTCTCTGGTTTCCCTATCTTGGCAGTGGCCTTGGCAATGGAGTATTGGTTGAGCTGCTCGACGGCAGCGTGAAATATGACTTTATCAGTGGCATCGGGACCCATTACTTTGGCCATAGCCATGCTGCGCTGATCGAAGCGGGATTTGACGCAGCCCTCAGCGATGTCGTCATGCAGGGCAATCTGGAACAAAATGGCGACACAGTAGCGCTGACAGAGCTTTTAGTTGAGATATCTGGTTTCGATCATCTCTTTTTGACAACGTCGGGGGCGATGGCCAACGAAAATGCTCTGAAGATTGCCTTTCAGAAAGCGTCTCCTGCTTACAGAATCTTAGCTTTCGAACGCTGCTTCATTGGTCGCACCCTGGCCATGTGCGAGATCAATGACAAGCCAGCTTATCGGGAGGGGTTACCGCCCAACCTGCATGTCGATTACATCCCCTATTACGATCCCAAGCGTCCGCAGGAGAGCACGCAGGAGGCTATCGCTGCTTTGGAAAAGCTGATGATGCGTTATCCCAAGCAGCATGCCGCGATGATCTTTGAGCTGGTTCAGGGGGAAGGAGGATCCTATGAAGGGTCCAGGGAATTTTTTACTGCCCTCATGACCATCTTAAAAGCACATGGCATCCTCATTATCGACGATGAGGTGCAAAGCTTCGGCCGCCTCCCCTCTCTGTTTGCCTTCCAGCATTTTGGTCTGACCGATTTCATCGATATCGTCACGATTGGAAAGTTGGCCCAGGTATGCGGGACGTTCTATCGAAAAGATCTGCGTCCACGCCAAGGGCTGCTAAGCCAAACATTCACAGCAAGCACCTCAGCCATTCGGGCGTCGCTGGCTATCCTTCAAAGGTTGCATAAAGGCAAATTCTTTGGACCTGAAGGCAGGATTGCCAAAATCCACGAACGGTTTGTCAAGCACTTTGAAGCCATCGCCGCGCGCCACCCGCAGCTTGTCAGCGGCCCCTATGGGATGGGCTGCATGATAGCCTTCACACCCTTCGATGGCCATGCCCAGAAAGTGATCCGCTTCATTCACGCTCTGTTCGAAGCAGGTGTCATCGCCTTTGTTGCCGGCTCCCATCCCACCCGCGTGCGCTTCCTGGTCCCGGCTGGGGCTGTGACGGATGAAGATATCGATCAAGTAGCCGTGATAATCGAACAAACCTTATTGAGATCGTGATGCACGTCATACGACCGATTCGACATACAGATTTTGAAGCCTTTGTGCACATGGCGCAAAGCGCCAGCATCGGAATCACCAACTTGCCGAAAAATCCCGACTTGCTCAAGAAAAAGCTAGAGGATTCTCTGAAAGCCTTTGCCGAAGAGAGGTCGACCCCTTCGCCGGACTGCTATCTCTTTGTCCTCGAACATCCCGAGACAGGCGTTGGAGGGGTTGCAGGCCTGTTTTCACAAACTGCTGTAAAAGTGCCCGAATTTTTTTTCATGATTGAAAAGATCTCACTTCCCCGCTTTCATCCTGCAGTACCGGCCGAAATGCCCTTGTTGCTCCCTGTGATCGAGCAAAATGGACCCAGCGAGATCTGTTCGCTCTTTCTGGCACATAATGCACGCAAAGCCGGTTTGGGCCGCCTTCTCTCGCTCAGCCGCTTTCTTTTCATGGCCGCCTTTCCACAGCGTTTTCAAGAGACGGTCACCGCCCTGATGCGCGGTTATTTTGATGCTGAGGGCCGCTCCCCATTTTGGGAGGGGGTAGGCCGCAAATTTCTCGATGTTGATTTTCTCACGCTTCTGCGTCTGCGTGAGGGTTCGGATGAGTTTGTGCGCAATATATTGCCGAAATATCCGATGTATGCGCCATTGCTCTCATCTGAGGCCCAGGCGGCCATTGGCCGGGTCCATCCCAACACTCTCCCTGCACTGACCATGCTCCAGCACGAGGGGTTCATCGAGACTGGTCAGATCGATTTTTTTGACGCAGGACCGCGCATCAAGGCTACTAGCCGAAACATCCGCACTGTTCGCGAAAGCCGTGTGGCCACAGTAAGAGCGATTGTTCCTTCATTCCAAGGAGAGTTCTACTTGATCTGCAATAGCCGACTGGATTTTCGAGCTATCATAGCTCCCTTGATCTTGCAGGATGAAGGAATTACCCAAGGAATTACTTTGGGCAGCGATGCTGCAGAAGCCCTTATGGTCAAGACAGGAGACACGATTCGCTATGTCACCCCGCGCTGATCTCTTCATCGCCAATCGCTGGGTACCCGCTAACGGAGCAGAATTCCAATCGTTCAATCCTGCTACTCACGCAATAGTTTGGACAGGCAATGAAGCATCAAAGGAGGATGTCGCCCAAGCGGTCGCCGCTGCACGCGCCGCATTTCCTGACTGGGCGAGACGACCAGTACAGGAGCGCATCGTATTTCTGGAAGCATTTGGAAAGGAGCTGCAGCAGGCGCGCGACACACTCGCTGAAGCAATCTCGCAGGAGACTGGCAAACCGCTTTGGGAAAGCAAATCCGAAGTGGACGCCATGGCGGGAAAAATTGGCATCTCCATCGACGCACAAAATCAACGCTGCGCCACGCTGACTGCAATCCATCCGCATGCCCGTTCCATAGCTCGCCACAAACCCCATGGCGTGGTTGCCGTCTTCGGCCCCTTTAACTTTCCCGGCCATCTTCCGAATGGACACATCGTTCCCGCGCTTCTTGCAGGCAATACGGTTGTTTTCAAACCGAGCGAATTGACTCCTCGTGTTGCGCAATTGACTGTCCAATGCTGGCAAAGGGTCGGCCTTCCACCAGGTGTCCTCAATCTGTTGCAGGGAGGGCACGAAACAGGCTCGGCTCTGGCTGACCACTCCGGCATCGACGGCCTCTTTTTCACGGGCAGCTTCGCCACGGGCCAGATTCTCTCAGAAAAATTTGCGCCATTACCTGGCAAAATCCTCGCTCTGGAGCTTGGCGGCAATAATCCTCTGGTCGTCAGCCATGTCGAAGATGTGAAGGCCGCGGCCCTGCTGACAGTTCAGTCAGCCTTTCTCACTTCTGGACAACGCTGCACATGCGCCCGGCGTCTGATCCTGGTGGAAGAGAGCTGCCCGACAAACTTTGTCGAAGAGCTTCTGCATCTGATCGAAGCTATCCGCATCGGCCCCTATACAGATGATCCAGAGCCTTTCATGGGGCCTGTCATTCATTCTGCAGCCGCTTCCAAAGTCCTTCATGCCCAGCAACATCTTCTGGCTGATGGGGCGAAAGCACTCCAGGTCTCGATGCAGATCGACTCCAGACGCCCGGCCTTTCTTACGCCAGGCCTGATCGATGTGACTACGGTATCCCCACTTTCTGACGAGGAGATTTTCGGACCTTTGCTCCAGCTTATCCGCGTGCCTGATTTTCTTAGCGCCATTGAAACTGCCAATCAAACTCATTATGGACTCTGTGCTGGCCTCCTCAGCGATCGCGAAGAGGAGTTTCAGCTTTTTTATCAGACCGTCGAAGCAGGCGTCCTCAACTGGAACATGCCGCTGACAGGCGCCAGCAGCGCCATGCCCTTCGGCGGGATCAAGCAGAGCGGAAACAATCGCCCCAGCGCCCTCTATGCTGCAGATTATTGCAACTACCCGGTCGCCTCTCTCGAAAAGTCGAAATTGACCATGCCTTTGGAATGGCCGCCAGGCTTGAAATAGACATCGATCTGATCGAAGCAGCTGAGCGGAAAATGCAAAAGAACGGCGAAAAATATTCCGTTGAAAAAGGAAAGAAGTTAGCCCGCGAGCTGGCGCAAGCGCCATAAAAGAAAAATGTAGATCGTCTTGAGCTGTGTCGCGCTCTGCACCATTTGGGCTCGAATCTTGCGCATCTGGATAATCTCATCTTCGATGTCCACATCTATCTGGTGAAGCGTTTTACCCTGGGCCAGCTGGGCTTGGATTTTTCTCCAGATTTTGTCGGCGGCGATCCAGGTTCCTGTCCGCCCGCATCCAGCGCTGCAGTGGCAGACGATCGGTGTTTTGCCTGGGTTGAGCCTGTTGACCCGATCCTGCAATTCGCCAAAGAGGCGCAGATCGGGGGCTCCGTGATCTTTCCAGTTGACATGGTGGATTTGAACCACAGTGCGCACCTCTTTATTCTCGTTGTCGCGCACGATAAAGCGCCGGATGATTAAGAGTTGCCCATCCACAGCTTCAGGATGAGAAAATTCATCCTCGTCGACATATTGAATGCGAAATCCCCCGTAAAGCGGCATAGGCAGCTTGCACAGATCCCACCAGGCCACTGTTTTTTCCACACCTTCTATAACATTAGCGAGAGTGAGGACAACGCTGCAGCCACTGAGGACAATGGCGCTTAAAAAATCAATGACAGTGTTGTCGAGAGGACCCTGCGTGGAGATATAGAGGCGGTCTCCCTCATCGAAAGCGCTGGCATTCAGATAAAAGTCTTGCGGAAGAGAAGGATGGAGTGGCCGCCAGATATGGCCTTCAAAGGGAAGGATGTTGGGATAGCGATTCTGATGAGGGTGCTCTTTGCCGGTTTTCTTATTGTTGTCCTTTTCAATTAATTCCTTGGTTAGTTCTCTGAACGGTCCGCAATCCCAGTAGATGCTGTTCATATTTTGAAGGCGAATTCTGGCTTTGTTTTCATGATTCTTGAAGGGCAAGGGATCGTCAGCCACTTCAATTAGTTTTGTCAGCAGAGGCGGCGCTATATCAGAAGCAATTTGCGCGATTTTTTGTGCGGTTTGCATCGAGGGAACGTTTTCATTGGAACGCTTCAATATGGGTTGTTTTCCTGCGCCGCCTGTCTGGCGCAGTGATGCTAAATTCTGGCTTGCAGGTTGCATAAAAGATCCCCTATAGAAAATACTAAACTTTCTCGAATTTAATCGAAAGCCTCTCGTTCCTTGCTTTTTTTCACTGTCATCGCGCACAATAGGCCGCACATATTGCCGGGAACTCCTTTATGAAAAAAGCCACGCTGCTCTTTCTCTCACTGCTCTCCCCTCTCTTTGCCGATTATGACCTCGAAAATGTCAGCGGCTGGGAGATCGAGCGTCGAGACATCTCTCCTTACCACTTTGAAGTCAGTGGCGATTGGGTCGGAGACTCCAAATTCACAAAAGACAGCGTAGAAGGCGATCACATCCGCTATGGAACTTTGGAAGTGGAATTCGAGGTGGCGGGCTGCTATGACAGCTGCCGTGGCGAGGGATTCGATGTCGCCTTATCCTACAAATATTCTGCTCTGACCTGGGAGTTCAACCCCTTTTTCGACCGACGCGATTTCAATACAGCCAGCGTCACGCTGGTTGGCTTTACCCATCGCTTCTGCAATTGGGCCTGGGTTGGACAGTTCACCTACAATATCGATGCGAACAAATGGGGCTTCATTGACTATTCCAGCTATGACTGGCTTGCCTGGGGCCGCTACACTTGGCGAGAAGATATTGGACTCCACGTTGGCGTTTACGGACAAACCGGACTTCGGCTCGTGCGCATTCTTCCCGTTCTCGGCTTTGATTGGCGCTTCCAGAACTTCTGGAAACTGTCGGCCGTTTTTCCTCTCAATATCTCCCTATCCTATGCCCTGGATGACTGCTGGAGCATGGCGCTGCGCGGAAGATGTTGGAGCGACCGCCACCGCGTGGGCGCAAACGAACATCTCTCCAAAGCCATCTGGCGCTACACCAACTATGGCGTTGAACTTGCCTCCAGCTATCAGTCTGGCTGTTTTTATGCCGATCTTCATGGCGGCTGCGCCTTCGGAGGCAGCGTCAAAGTGGCCCATCGGCGCGGCAAGCAATCTCACACACTCCATTTCGAGCCTGCAGCCTACTTTGGCGGGACAATCATCGCTGCTTTCTGAAAAGCCTGGCGCTAAAATCGGCAACTGGATATTTTGCTGCCCCATTATTTTCTAATGGAGGGATGCCATGCTTTCTTTGGAAGAGTTGCAAAATCTTTGCATGGATAAGCTAAAGGATGCTCAAATTCTTTATAAAGAGGGAAGGTTTGGCGGCGCCTACTATGTATGCGGCTACGTCATTGAATTGAGGCTAAAGAAGCAAATTAGCCTCACGATTGGCTGGGAGGGATATCCTGGGAATAGAAAAGAATTCGAAAATCTCTCCTCGTTTAAAAAGCACGATTTGGATCTGCTGCTTCACCTGTCGGGTGTTGAAAAGCAAGTGAAGCGCGATCTGAACATGCAATGGTATACAGTTAGCAGGTGGAAGCCTGAGATTCGTTATTCCTGGAGGTGTCAAACGGAGCAAACCGCCAAAAAGATGTTAATTGCGTCGGAAGAGATATTGGAGAAATTATGAATATATTGAAAAAATTTCAGCCTTTCGTTGCTGAATTGGAAAATGAGCATGGTCCTTTTTTAGTTTTTGCTCTCTTCCTCAGAGAACAACCCTTCGAAATTTGGGATGTTGCCGTATCCGCAACATGGCTGAATGCCGGTGAAATGCGCTCCTTTGGCATAGTAGGTGACAAGATAAAAGATAGATTCAATGATTCTGAACTCATCCAAATATCTCGGGTAGACATTCTGGATGCAGATGATCCTACCACGGATTATTTTCTGGAAACTTTCCCGCTTTCTAGCGATATGCCATTAGAAGTTGGCCGTGAACCGCTTTCCAGCCGATTTGGTTCTGATATTAAGTACGGCTACTTTTTGCGTTGTCGCAAAGAGGAAACAGAATCCGATTAAATCGCGCTATAACCTACCACTCAACCGGCTGTCTATCTCTGAAAACGAGCCCAGTTGGACTGCCATCGGGCAGTGTTGCCGCCCATACGATGCTGTCAATGCCTTCTTCAAGCGAACGCGGAGCGCCGGCACCGCCCATGTCGGTTTTTACCCAGCCTGGGTCGACTGAATTGACGATCACATTTTTCTCGCGGCCTTGAGCCGCGAAAATGCGCGTGACGGCATTAAGGGCTGTTTTGGAAAGGCGGTAGGCCGGATATCCGGCACCCATCTCTGAAAGCTGGCCAAGGCCGCTACTGACATTGACGATGCGGCCATAGCCCTGGGCGAGCATCAGGGGCATAAAGGCTTCAGAGAGCTGGTAGGCGCCGACGGTATTGATTTCAAAGGTCTTGATCAGCATGTGGCGATCGGTATGAAAGAGGCCTGAGGGATGCTTTTTGGCTTCCTCGGTATCGAGCATGACGCCTGCGTTATTAATCAAAGCATCCAGTCTGCCCCAGCCCTTCAGGATCGCATCGTGCGCCTTGACGATGCTTTCTGGGTCTGCCACGTCCAGCTGACAGAATACGACATCGAGCCCCTCTTTTTCGATTTCTGCTGTTCGGGTGATGCCCTTGGCGCTATCGCGGCTTCCCATGATTACCGTATAGCCCATCTTGGCGAGGGCTCGGGCTGTGCCGAGGCCTAAGCCCCGATTGGCACCGGTGATAAGAGCGACTCTCTTCATAATTTCCTCTCTTAAAGCTTGATTAATCGGCCCTGAAGGATGATGTCGATGCGCTGCATCACCTCCGCGGTCAGCCTGTGCTTAACCTCCAGAGCCTGGATGTTTTCGCGAATCTGACCAGGATGAGAGGCTCCCATGATGACGCTGCTGACATGGGGATTTTTCAGGCACCAGGCGATCGCCAGCTGGGGGAGGGTGCAATTCAGACTTTCGGCCAGTTCTCCCAGCCGCTTGACCATTGAGATCTTGTCCGTGGTCAGCAATTCCCTCAGTTCTGGATTGGCCGCCAGGCGGCTGTTCGCAGGGATGCCTGAATTGTATTTGCCTGTCAGGATTCCAGAGTCGAGGGGGCTCCAGATCGTTGTGCCAAGGCCATGGTGCTGATAAAGAGGAGCGAATTCCACCTCCACTTTATGCCTGCGGAAGAGATTGTATTCGGGCTGCTCCATGCTGGGAGGGATAGCATTCAGG
>JAJFUZ010000123.1 GCA_021372155.1 Parachlamydia sp.
CGTCGTTCCATATTTCTTATTCTTGCTTCATATTGATAATCTGCTGCTCAAGTGCTGCAATCTGGGTATAGACTTCAGCGTAAAGAGTTTCAATATTCTGAAGGCGATGCCTGAAATCTGACAGCTTCTGGTATTGGTGGAGGTAATCGGCTCGCGAGGCTTCTTCAAGAGGTTTCAGTACCTCGCTTATGCGTTCTTCTGTCAGTACAAACATCTTTAACCGCGTAGTGAATAAACAACTATTATACACTTTCCAAAATTATATTCCTAAGAGTTTGTAGCAGCATTAAAGCAACTTTATTGCTTCTCCAGGAACGTAACCTAAAGAACCATCAGGACTGAGGATTTTCAGCCAGACGCCAGATTCGCGCACACTGACCACTTCCACTTTTAATCCAGCCTGAAGGGGTTCTGGAATGACTTTCGCATATTGAAATCCTGCATCTCTGTAAAGGATGGATGGCTTGATCAGGACAGCTTCTTGGGGAGCGATATACTGGCTGTAGAAAAGGGAGCAGAGCATGACCAGGGAGGCAGCGGCGGCGATGCCAATCAAGGGTTTGAGCCATCGGGAGCGGCGCCAGATATAAAGGGATGCCAGGACAAAGAGAATTAAGATGGACCAGAAAAAAAGATTGAGGCGCTCAGGCAATGACAGAAAGGAGGTCGATGCGAGTGCCTTCCAGGATAAGGGGGTGGGAGGGGCGACGGCCAGTTTGAGGTTATGCATGGCCTGGGCAAGATTGCGCCGAACAGCTGGGTCGCGGGGAGCGAGCGCCAGCGCGCGGTTGTAATAATAGATGGAGAGGGGCAGATCATCCAGCTGAAAATAAGTGTTGGCTATGTTGTAGTACAGTTTTCCATTGCCAAAATCAGGATGATACTTCTGTTCAAGATCAGAATAGACTCCCAAGGCCTGGTTGAAAGCTTTTTTGCGTTCATCGAGCGTTTTGGCAGTCTCCCCGGACTTGTAAAATTGATCCGCATTGTTCAGCAAGGCCTTGGGATCTTCTGGGAGTGATTCGGAAGGTAATCCCTGAATGAGCAGAAAGATGGTGACAGCTGCCAAAAAACCGCTGAGTAGATAAATGAAGACGCGTTCCATGATCTATATTTCCTTAAATAGCGATTCCGCCTCAGTCTGAATCGAAGCATCCATTTCCGGCTCTTGTCCGGAAAACCGCTTTTCTTCGATGCGCTGCAGAAATTCGCGCACCTTTCCCGCTATTCCCTCTTCAGGAAGAGCGTCGGGATTCTCAACCAGTTCTGGAGTCAGCCCCTTTTCTTTGAGGCGCAGGAGCATCGCATTTTTCAGTCTTTTGAAAAATTCAGGAGAACCTTTGCGGCCTGTTCTTTGATATTCTTGCATCGCGGCCTCCATCAAATCCCTCGCCATGACAGGTTTCACCCTTTTGCGTTCTTCCTGCCCGGCCTTGTATAAATTCAGCTGAAGGAGCAGAGCTAAAAGGGCGACAGGAAGAATGTAAAAAACCTTCCAGGTGCTGAAAAATGGATTACTTATGTCTTTGGGATCCAGCGCTTTAATTCCTTCAATTTCGATAGGGGCGATGGCGTGCGCCACTTTGCCATGGCTGGCGCTGGTGTCTTGCGGGGCAGGGGTAGGAGCTGGGGTTGCAGGTTGAGAAGGCGGCAGCGCCGCGACGGTGAGTGGAATAGGCGTGCTGCGCAGGATCTTATAGGTCTGTTCTTCGGGATCAAAATAGGCAAATTCAATCGGTGGAACTTTGGTGACAGAGGCTGAGAGCACGCGCATTTCTACTGTAAACTGTTTCGCCAGGGGGCCTTTCGACTGCTCCATAGGGGGAAGGTCACTCACGGAAAAGAGACCGCTGAAGCCAGGTTGACAGCAGAGTTCGGGGAGTGGGACATTCTCAAGCTGTCATTTGCCTCCGATTTCGACTGCGAGGATGATTTTGTCGCCCACGCTGATTTTGGGAGAGCTTAAGAGAGAGGCTTTGAAAATATCGAAAGGTCCGACCGCTCCATTAAAGGAGGGAGGCTTGTCTTTATCAGGAAAGGGCTTCACCGTGATGGTGACGGCTGGGGTTCCCGATTGAACCTGCGGCTGAAGATATTTCCGCCTGCCATAAAGATCGACGGTGTAGGCATTGCCCTGAACAGACGAGGGGCCAAAATTATAGGTCCCAGGTTTTGTCGCTTCAGCCTCCTGGGTGATTTCACGGACATTCAAACTCTCTTTGGTGTAATCCTTGATGGCTTTGGCTCCGATTTTTAAAAGGCCGGCAGCATCAAGGAGAGGAAGCTTTTCCGTCGTCAGCTCGATACTGCCGCTATAGGTATAGCGGTATCCAAGACGGATGCGCTGCCCAGGAAAGATTGTCTGGCCGCCTTCGACAATATTTTCAAAGTTGAGGACAGTACTGGAGCTGCCCTCGCCGACCGTCAGCACTCCCACGACAAAGGTCGAGGGAATCGACGTCAGCGTATTACCTCCTACTTTAACGCTGATGGCTTGCAGCTCATGCAAGCCTCTGATCCTTCCTGGAAGGGTAAATTGATAAAACGAGATCATAAGAGGACTTGATGGAGAAACCTCTACATCTCGCAGCGGCTCGACCTGCAGGGGTTTGCCTCCCATTCGAAAACTCGCAAGATCCACCTTCTCATCTTTATTGTGCGTGATCGACACCGTCCCGCGCAGCGGCTGGTATTCGATGTGGTTGCCCTTCTCGATCTCTGCGCTGATCGACAGTTCCTGAGCTTGCAGAGAGCATCCCGTCAAAAGCATCAGGAAAGAGAAAATGAGGGCGAAATTCGGTTTTACCACGGCTTTTCTCCCTTTGGTGCTGAAGGTGCCGTCTGCGGTTTGCGGTCTTCATCCTCCATCTGCTGAATATTGTGCAGCACCCGGTTCATGGGGACAGCCGGTTTTTCCTCTGGGGCCTTTTTCGCAGAGCCCTCACCTTCATCTTGTGGCTTGCCAGCGCCGCCACCAGATTTACAGGTACCCTTAAACGCTGTTTTGGGTTTTTTGAGAAGAGCCATCGCGCTGTTCCAGCTATGCATCGTCTCTTCCTGAAGAGCAAGAGAGGGACGGGAGCTTTCAGCAGCCTCAGAAGCTGCGCGATTGCCCCGTTCATAGAGCGGCAACACCTCATCCCAGGGTTGTGCCTGGCAGCTCTCTTCCAGGGAACCAGGCTGACGGAAATCGCTGACCTGCTGGAGATAGACAGTTTCCAGAAATGGAGAGGCGGCTTTAGCTGCGGCCTTTTGGGCTTTCAAAATACGCTCCAACATAGTCTCATCACGTTTTTCACTTTTTTCCATCCTAATGGCGAGCCGGTTTAGAACAACCGCCTGATGCTGCTCATCCAGCGCGTTTGCCAGAATTTCAAGAGGAGTAAGCTTTGACCCCCTTTTAGCTTGTCGCAGAATTTTCGTTAACCGATATCGCGCCTCGGTAAAATAAAATCGCCCTGTGAGAGGCATGCTCTTTTCAAGAGCTTCCAAGCTTAAGTTCAAATCCTTTGTCGCCAGGTCGAAAGCAGAGAGCTGATCGGAGTCCATCGACGAGCGGAAGGGTTCCAGAAGCCTCTTCTGTTCCTCCAGCAATTCGGCGATGGTCAATTCCTGAAGAGGCTCTTCAATGAGAGCGAGTTGGTAAGAGCTCAGTAGCCGCCTTACCGCGGTGGCAAAGGGTTCTTTGATGCCGAGCTGATTGGCCAGATCCATAAGTTGATTGAAGGCTTTGTCGAGCTTTTTCTGGCTTTCGGGATAGTCTTCCTTTTTCAGATCGTTGAGACCATCTTCATAATTTCTCTGCGCTTCTGAAAACAGGGCCTGCAATTTTGATCCCTGACTTTTCAGAATGTGGATCTCTTTTTCTGTCGATTGCCAGATGGGCAGCCAGCGCTTGCCTTCGTCGACAAAAAGAGTGCGATAGGGGGCGGTCTCTTCGGGCTGTCCAGACAGAAAATGCAGCCGCTGCTGCATCAGGGTGATCGATCCGAGTAGCAGAAATAGCCTCTGAGAAGGAGTCGCATAGAGCTGTTCAAAGCGCTGCCATTGTTCGGCTGCCTTGGCATACATGGATTTGATAGCGGTATACAAGAGATTCAAATCCTGCTCAGGAAGACATGTCACAGCACCTTCGAGCTGCTGCAGACTGCACTCTTCCTCGATGGCCATGCGCACATAGGTCAGGGCTTCTTGCAGGAAGAAACGGGCTCTTTCAAAAGCCGTGGTTTGAATGACAGCAGTTCCCGCTGAAAAATTCACTCGAGAAAAGTCCATCTCCATGATCTTTTTTTGTCGCCCTGCTTCGACAACCCCTGCGGGGTTGCCTGCATCGGACGTCAAAAAAATCTCTACGGATTTGGACCTTTCCGAGAGAATTTTTTCAGCGGGAACTGCTGTTTGATCGAGAGTCAGCTTGGCCTGCAGAAGCATGGCGACGGCCAGGTTGGTATGGATGCGGCGCGTCAGAAGGGGGAAGGAATCTTGACTGACGGGGATCGCTCTCCATTGCACAACCGCTTCGGACAGATTTCCCTCGGCAAAGAGAACGCAACCCCTGTTATACTGCAGAACGCTCCGTTCCCAGGGAGTCAGCGTCTGTTTTAACAGGACCTCATAAAGGTCCAACGCTTTGACATACTCTCTTGCCTCAAAATATTCGGCAGCCTTACCCGCCTCCTTTTCATCTGCGATGAGCTTCCCTGATAGAATCAAAGCTATTCCGAAGAACACGCAGATTTTCACGCTATCCTCCGAGTATCAGGCCAGGCGATTGCGTAGATGAGCGCAAGGAGGGCCAGGATGAGTGGAATCTGAAAGTAATGGTCGTAAATAACGGTTTTATTGGCGCCTTCGGAAGAGAGAACCTGTTCAGCAGGGGCGTGAGTGGTATCCTGATCCAAAGCGGTGACCAGCCGATCGGCCATATCCGGAGATGTCATGCTGTTGGCTTCCATGTATAAGCCGCCTCCCCGGCGCGCCAGTCTGCGCAAAAGATCGTCCTGCAGGGAAGAAAGGACCGGATTTCCCTGATAGGTCACATCGGGTACAGTTCCGCCCTTATGCGATCCCATGCCGATAGCATCGATATGGAGGTTGAGGGATTTTGGGTCATCGAAGAGATTTAAAAGAGACGAGATCGCCTGTTCTCTCTCACTGTCGGGCATTGTTTCCAAAACGGTATCACCGCCATCGCTGATGAGAATCAGACGTTTAAGTCTGGTTGGAGGAAGCGATTGGATATACTGGCGCATCTCCTTCATGGCTTTAACAATGTCAGTACCAGCGACATCGCCCTCATTGATCTGCATCTGCCGAAACATCAGCCGCACATAGAGATAATCCATCGTGGAGGGTGAGAGGGGAGTCACCTGCGAAGTGAAGGCAAAAAGAGAAACTGATTGCCCCGACAGCTTACTGACGAGCTCATCGGCGATATCCTTGGCATAATCCAGCCGCGTCATGCTGCTGCGGCTGTCTGGGACGGCCATGGAGCCCGAGCTGTCGATGAGCAGGATCACCTCCTGCGATTTTTGCCGCTGAGTCCCCCCTTTTGGGGGAGTTTGATTTTCTCCCGGGTAGTGGCCGTTTCCCTGAGGCTGCATCAGGGCGACGGTCGCTGCGCTCCAGGCGATTAGGAAGGCGGCGCACTTGCTCCAATAGATGGTCGCGGATCGGGGGATCAGGGCGACGGGAAGGATCTCTTCATCGGCGTACTGTCGGAGGAATTTACGGCGGAAATGGAACAAACTCCAGAAAAAGAGCAGAAAGAGGGGGAGCAACAGCAAAAGATAGGCGGCAGCAGGTTGGTTGAAAAAGAAGTCACTTGGAATATACATCTATGGCACCCTCCTGAGGAGTGTGGCGTCGAGCAGGCAGGAGAGCGCCAGCAGCACTAAACCCGCAGCAAGAAACATCGCAAACAGGGGAATGGCGCGGTAGCGCTGAGGCTGCTGCTCTTGTGGAAGTGATTCCGCAAGTCTGGGCAAGGCGCTCTTTTCCAGCCTGTCAATCTCCGAATAGATTTGGGCAAGCCCTGTGGTGCCCTGCACCAGATAATATCTGCCCCCTGTCGATTCGGCCGCACGCTGCATCTGGACGCGTACAGCGGCAAATTCTTCCTTGCCGATGGCTGGGTCGATGTCGACAATGTAGACCTTTACACCGGCCTGTCGCGCATATTCGGCTGCATCTGGGACTTCCATCATGCGCAATTCTTTGTTTTCATCGAGGGGATTGGGATCCTGAAATCCATCAGTCAGAAGGATGATCACGCTGTTCTTGATGGTATAAGCCGGCTGTTTTTTTTGGATGAGCTCTTCGGCAAAGTGGCGTGTCGCGGCGATGAGGTTGGCTGTCTTGAAGATGCCATATCCGATCACCGTTCCACCCTCCTCAGGCTTCTTGGGGGCACCTGTAAGAGCCTTAATCTTGTCCACAATGGCCTTGTGGTCCAGTGTCAACGGAGAAAGGACTGTAGCGCCCCGCGCCAATGCGACAATGCCGATCATGTCGTTGGGCCTTCCGTCAAGGCCCAGGCTTTTATCGCCCTGCACAAAGGCTACCGAGAGCTTTTTGAGAAGGTCGATTTTGGGGATCGTCTCGCGCCCCTGCTCGCCGCTGATCGTGACGGAATCGGCCATGGATACGGAGTTGTCGAGCAGCAGATAGATGGCGATTCCCTGCACGGGTTCGCTGGCTGGCTGGCCAGCTTCCTCTCCCTGACGCGGCACTAGAAGACGCGGATTGGCGAACGCGACGGCAAAACAGAGCAGACCTCCATAGAGCAGATAGCGCGGCAGGCGCGCGACGGGCAAGCGCCAGCTTGTTGCAATCCCCGCCAATCCCTTAAGATCAGGGAAGAAGAGGAGCGGTTTGGACAAATGCCTGGCCCAGCGCCGCAGCAGATAAAAACCGACAACCAGCAAACCCAGTGTCCAAAGCGCCTTTCCATCTAGAGCGAAATCCATAAATTTCACTCTACTTCTCTTACAAAATAAGAGCTAGTGTCTAGTGTGGTTGTTCTCTAATTAAACATTCATCTTATGCAACAAAGTGTCTGGTACACCGGTTCATCAATTCCTTGACATTGGGCC
>JAJFUZ010000128.1 GCA_021372155.1 Parachlamydia sp.
TAGCAAGGCTAAGAATTTGGAGAGAGGGAACATAAGAGATGATCGCATCCAAATCGCGGTCATTGACGAAGAAACATGAGGATAAATCAAGTGCAGTAAGCTGTCTGCCATACAATTTGACAAAAGCTTTTAATGCTGCACTGCTGGTGATTCCAAGATTTGCCATTGTTACCTGTGACGCATTGACCGCATGGATCATCTGCCTTTGATAGCCCCGATGAAGACAAGCCTTATCCAACCACTCATTTTTGGAAAAATATTGCAGATTAGGAAGCAGATCAGGAGGAAGCTGATCGAACCATGTTCTAGCTTGCTTTAGAGAAGGAAATTCTTGGACTTGCCAAGACTGTCTCATTACCTGGCCAAGCTTGTCAGCGCAAAATTGAATTTCCGTATGAGCACGGTCCGTTTTCTCCCCAAAAATCGATGAAGCCAGCCGCTTGATCGAGTAATAGAAATTAGATTGCATTTCGAATCCACGTACCCCCTTAGCCGCCATATCCCCTGACATCCATGCAATCAGTGTTGCCTCCATTTGGGGAGTGATCGCCTTTAACAATTTGACCGCGACAGTTTTGAGTTTCTTTTCGTTACCGGTTTTTGCCAGCTTTTTGGCCAAGGCATCCGTTCTTTTCTGACATTCCTCCCGGAGTTGCGGATTACTTGCGGCAGTCTGCCACATTGTCATTAATTCATCGACGTTTACTCGCATCAATAATTCCTTATATTACAAGCATTTAATTATAAAACACTTGCGTAAATAAACAAAACTAGTAATTTATTAAATATATTTTATTGATACAGTTGCTTGAATTGATCAAGTTGATATATGATTATTGCTATGAAAACGGAAGTCGCATCCCCTCAAAAGCAGCTAATTACACTGCTCATCGTGATCTTTTTTGGCTTCCTAGGCATCTCCATGCCTTATCTGATCTTTCCGGCCCTTTTTCTGAATCCCGACTATGCCATTCTGCCTGAAAGTTGGGGCCCTGAGAGCCATGCCCTGTTGCTGGGAATCACCCTCTCCGCCTATCCCTTGGGACAATTCATTGGATCGCCTCTGCTCGGCGCTCTATCGGACGATTATGGCCGCAAAAGGCTGCTTGCGCTCAGTCTGGTCATTGGAGCCGTCTGCAATCTTGCGACGGGGCTCTCCCTCCTTTGGCAGAATCTTGCCCTGGTGATCCTTAGCCGCTTTGCCGCTGGGGTCATGGAAGGCAACATTGCCATCGCACGTGCCATGGCCGTCGAGATCAAATCCATTCCTAAGCAGGAATCGCTGGGGAAATTCAATGCCGTGGCCAATATTGCCTACCTCCTGGGTCCTCTTGCAGGTGGTTTCCTGGCTGACAGCAAGCTGTTCTCTGGCTTTACAATTTCGACACCCTTTTACATCACCTCAGCCATCTTTCTTTTGCTCTCCCTGCTGTCTGCCGCCATCCTCCAGACCAGTTCTCCATCACAAAATGCTCAAAAAAGAGGCATTGCCGACCGCTTGAACCTGATCAAACGGCTATCCGTTCTCAGCCAGAATCGAACCCTGCGATTCCTGTTGACAGTCACCACCCTTTTCACCCTTTCGCTCGACATGTTTTATGAATTTGGCCCAGTCTACCTAACAGGGAAATGGTCGCTCGATCCCTCGGATTTAATTCCCTACAACAGCGCGCTTTGCCTGGGTCTAGCCTTAGGATGTGGAATCCTCTCGATGCGTTTCAACTCGCCAAAAATAAGCATGACATGCATGGGTGGTTTAGCCGTAGTCCTGAGCGGCATTGTGTTAGTAGAAAACAGCTGGATCATGCTGGCGCTTTTTGGTCTCGCTGGTTGCATCATCGGCATCGCCGTCACCTACTTGCTCAGCAGGATCTCCGACGCCGCCCCGGATGCCATTCAGGGTGAGGTCATGGGAATCCAAATCTCTCTGCGTGTTCTAGGGGATGCATGCATTTGCGCCCTTGGAGGTATCCTCTTGCTGATATCACCTAAAGTCATCCTGCTGCTTGCAGCGCTAATGGCCGGATCCACAGCGCTTTATCTCAGATCGCTTCATTTTCGTCTTGCTGAGTTTGCCAAGTGAATGTACTCCTCAATCACTCATTGGCACATCTTGATTGGCCATATCTTGACCTTCATTGAGAACCTCCAAAAGCAGCTGGAGAGCGGGAGGGACGTCGCTCGCTGGGTCAAACAATCGCTCAAGCTTCTTCGCCATTTTTTCATAAAACTGAGGATCATGCGTTTCGCCTGTGCTATCGCAGGCAGAAAGATCTTCGAGATGGGTCAGCTCATGCGCCAGAGTATCCAGCCACTGGACAATGAGTGGTGTATACCGCTTCAGAAGCTCATCGTTAGCAGTGTGGTTCTGAAAATCGGCAACTAGACGATGAAACGGAACAACTCTGCCGGCAAGATTGACCCATACTAAATCCCTCCCCTCTGCTTTCGCCAGGGTGTTGTCGGCTTTGCAGTAGGTCCTGATCTGAATCTGTTTGCCATAGATATTCTTGGCCACCCTCTTTAAGAACGTTTCCAGTTGTGGACATGGGGGAGCGGCATTTTGGACGATTTGAGTTTTCTGCGCCCGGCAACCCGCTAACTGAGTGATCAGGTTCTTCTCAAATTGTCTTAGCAGCGGATGGAGCGTCGAGGGATAATCGCTAAATAAAGGAGTCAAGATCGCTGAAATTGCTTCTTCGAGATCGTTTTCATGGGCTTTCAGCCATTCTTGAGAATATTTCCCCTTAACGACAATGCCTTGGGCACAGACCAAATTCCGCAATTGCCTACGCATCTCTTGCAGCATCAGCGCGCTTCCCGGGCGAGGAGAGTGCAACAGAGCCGTGATAATACTGTTGCGATCTTTCAGCACGGAAGGAGTGTCCTCCATTTGGCTTGCAAGCTGTTTGAGGATTCCCTCCCTGCCTTGTGTGGGAAGATGTTCGGGGTCGACCCTGTCAAGATAAGCTTTCACAGCTTCAAAGAGAGCCGCCTTTTCTTCATTCACTTTGTCGAAACTGCGCAGGGATGCTGCATTTGACTCATTCAACACCGCTTCGGTTAACTGTCGTGCGCGAAGTGTCATGGTGTAGACATTTGCATATTTCAAGTCCCAAAAGTCCTCAGAAAGCATGGAGAGCTGCTGATTATTGATCCATTCATTCAAAAGAGCTTTACAGGAGAGTCTCAGGATGAGATGTTGAATAGCGCTGACAGAAAATGGATCGACAACTGCCTGTGAGCGGCCCATGACCTGGTCGACTGCCGTCAAAAAGAGGGAAAAGTTAATGGCTTGCTTTTTGAAGATTTCTTGAAGGCAAGGAGGTACCCATCTGAGATACTCCTCTGGGATATCTCCCATGGGGTTTCCCTTGACGTAGACGGATCCTTTGCCCTTGACAGCTTCTCCGAGGACCTCCTGCTGAAGCCCCTGCTGATCGGTATAATGTGTCGTTAAGCTTAAAGCTGGGTTGTGGCCCGATTTGACCAGTGGCTTGCCATTGAAAGAGATCTCAATGCCCTCTTGATAGCGCGCCGCTTTGAGCAGGTCGGAGCGAAAGATAAGCGAGTCGAGCAGAGGGCCAAAGCGCCATTTCCGGGTCAGAATGATTTCTGAACCCTGGGTCATTTCTTCAGTTTCCTTTCTTTTCAATTTGATCCCATCGCCTGCTAATGTCATCTGCATGGCCTTCCCATCTGCCTGATCTGCCTTGCGACTCCTCACCGTCATTCCCGTGTACTCGCCAGGGGCAAAGACGCCGTAAACTCCCTGGCCGTAATTCGGATCTTCGATACAACGCCTTTTGGTGGTGCGGCCAGGCGTTTTAAATGCCTTGAATTCCTCCTCGCCCATTCCACAGCCTGTATCTCGGAAAACAGCGGCCGACTCTTGATTTTGGGTTTGATAAATGTTGACATCCATGCTGGGAGAGCGTGCCTCTTTAGCATTTTTGAGCAGCTCGCCGATGGGAGATGGAACATGTTGCAGTCTCGCACTTTGAATCCGCTGACGGGCGGTGTCACTGGAACCATAGAAGTGGGTCAGATCGGAATCCTGGTGCAGATTCTGCTCTTCAGAAGCAAACAGAGGTAAGGCGAAGTCCTGGCCGGCCAATTCGGGCTCGGAATCGCTCAGATAAAGGGCATAGATCCAGGGGCGGATCTCATCATGGATGAGATGCAGCTTTTCCAACTCGCTAAAAACAGCACACCATGCCTCTTGTTTCTTCTCCGTCGAACTCTGAGCGAGATCCTGCAAGACGGTTTGATATTTGAAAAGGGCTCCGCAAGCGGTCACCCAGTCTGACCAGTTGGTTTCCATTTCTGGAGGAATGCGTTGAATCGACGACGCGATCTTCTGGTTTCTGAAAAATTCTTGTTTCTTCTCGGGCTTTAAGTAATTCGCCATCACCTCGGTAGCAGAAGATCCTTTCAGTCGGCCAAAGAGATCCAGGAAACAGGAAATTTTGTTGAGGCTGTCTGCAAAAAGGGTCAACTGTTGTTCCCCTGTCATTTGTGTCACAGCAGGATCCAGGAGTTTTCCCATCATGGAAAAATAGACGGGCCAATTTAGCGACCGATAAAGCTGTTGATTGTTGTACATTTCGATATGACTAAGCGCATTGAACAAATAGTGAAACAGCAACTGACGCAAGCGGCGATAGGTCGAAGGGA
>JAJFUZ010000100.1 GCA_021372155.1 Parachlamydia sp.
CATAATGGGAATAGACCCGTCAATAACAGCAAGCGGAATTGTTATTCTTGAAGATGGCAAAATCATACAAGCAGTTACATTACCTAATCGCAAAGACTTAGGGACTATTAGCCGAGTATTAGATATTGTAAGCGTCATAGAAGGATTAATCAGGCATTATCAACCAGCCCTCATCGTAATTGAGGGCTTTTCTTATGCCTCAAAAGGTCGTTCTGTTTTTGATACAGCTTATCTTGGTTATCGAATCAGAGAAGAACTAGAACGGCTCAGGATTGAGAAAAACATTCCCTGGATAGAAGTACCCCCAACCCAACTAAAACAATTCGCTACAGGGCAAGGAAACGCCAAAAAAGAGATTATATTGCAACAGGTTTATAAGCGTTGGGGAGTAGAACTTCACGACAATAATCAGGGGGATGCGTTTGTGCTCGCCCAAATCGGCAGAGCATACCTAGGACAAACTGATAACCTCACCGCTTTCCAAGCCGAAGTCATAGCTGCTCTCAAAGGCGAAAAACCAGCAAAGAAACCGAGAAAAAAGAAGGTGAAGGAGTGACAGATGCCCCATTAACCGACGAGCAGCGAGCCTTAGTTGAGAAAAACATCAATCTTGCCCACTTCGCCGCAAACAAATATTTCAGACGATTTCAATTTGAATACGAAGACCTGTTATCTATTTGCTATTATGGCCTAATCAAGGCGGCGCAGTACTTCGATGTGAGCAAAGGCTTTAAATTTAGCACCTACGCTATGAAAATGATGTTCGGTTATATTCAAAAAGAAGCCTATCCGCGCAAGCCGCAAATCAAAACTTTGTATCTCGAAGATTTATTATTTCACGATGCAGACGGCAAGCACATGGACTGGGAGCAGATATTTTCAGATAATGCAAGCATTGAAAATGAGATTCTGGAAAACGTCTTGCTCGAGCAATTGGCGCATAACGAGCTGGTTTATTTAGACAGCAGACTAATCAAATTATTACAGTGCCTAATCGCGGATCCGCACCAAAGCCAGCACGAATTAGCTGAGAAAATGGGAGTTTCCCAACCTCATGTATGCAGATTACGGAATAAGCTGAGAAAGCGAATCGAAACGGCGTTAACCATGTGAAAGGGTGATGCGTATTGACCTATGAGAAGTTTTTAGAATCCAAAAGAATAGTACACCAGAGTAGAGGGCTTGACATTCCAAGAGAGAAGTTAAGCCCTATTTTATTTGATTTTCAAAAAGATTTATGCCGATGGAATCTATTAAAAGGAAGAACGGCTTTGTTCGCTTCTACCGGCTTGGGTAAAACCTTTATGCAATGCGAATGGGCTGATAAGGTTTATCAATCAACTGGCGAAAACGTCTTAATTCTTGCACCCTTGGCAGTTAGCCAACAAACTATTCGAGAAGCTAAAACTTTAAATATAACCGTAAATCCCTGCCGAACCCAGGATGATGTTAAAACCGGAATCAATATTACCAATTATGAAATGCTGCAACATTTTAAGCCAGAAACATTCGGGGGCGTAGTGGTGGATGAATCCAGCATTTTAAAATCCTTTACCGGACAGATAAGGCAATTAATTACAGATAAATTTAGAGATACACCATTTAAGCTATCCGCGACCGCGACCCCCGCACCGAATGACTATCTCGAACTTGGAACGCAAGCAGAATTTTTAGGAGTTATGAAACGAAATGAAATGCTTGCCATGTTCTTTACCCATGATGGCGGCGATACTTCCAAATGGAGATTGAAGGGCCATGCTCAAAAGCGATTCTGGGAATGGGTTGCAAGTTGGGCGGCAGTAATTACCAAACCGAGCGATTTGGGCTATGAAGATGGGAATTTCAATCTGCCACCGTTAAATATCCATGAAGAATTAGTTAAATTAAGCAATGAAGCAAATCTCTTGTTCCCAACTGAAGCAAAAACATTGAGCGAACAGCGAGCCGCCATGAAGCTTACTCTTCCTGATAGAGTTAAACGGTGCGCCGAGCTAGCTAATGACATTCAAGAACCATTCTTAGTTTGGTGTAATCTCAATGCAGAATCGGAAGCACTTAAAAAAGCCATACCAGGAGCGATAGAGGTTAAAGGAAGCGATAAACCTGAATACAAAGAAAAAGCCGCACTAGGATTCGCTGATGGAACATACCGAGTAATGATAAGAAAGCCTTCTATATTTGGATGGGGATTAAACTGGCAGCATTGCAATCAAATGGCGTTTGTTGGCCTATCTCATTCCTTTGAGCAGTATTACCAGGCGGTTAGAAGGTGTTGGCGATTCGGGCAGACTAAGCCGGTTGATGCTTATATCATCACCAGCAAGCTAGAAGGAGCCATCAAAGCTAATATTGAGCGAAAAGAAAAGGATGCAGAACACATGATAGCAGAGATGGTGCAATATACCAAAGAAATCACTAAGAACAACATCAGAACTACCGTAAGAGAACAGGCGGAATACAATCCAACGGTTGAAATGAAACTACCAAATTGGTTAAGGAGCGTGGTAGCTTGAACGTAATAGACCAAGTTATAACTGATAGATACAGTCTTTATAATGGCGATAGTGCAGAAGTTATTAAGGAGATACCGGACAATTCGATTGGTTGCATCATGTACTCTCCCCCGTTCAGCCAACTTTACG
>JAJFUZ010000141.1 GCA_021372155.1 Parachlamydia sp.
TGCCGGCAAGCGAACCAAAAGTTCTTTTTTATTTTGTGCGCCATGGAGAGACCGACTGGAACAAACAGAATAAGGCGCTGGGGCATCTAGATATTTCCATTAATACGGATGGATTTTCCCAAGCACAAGAGCTGAAGCAGCTCCTCGCTCCATTAGCATTTGACCGGATTGTCAGCTCCGATTTGAAGCGGGCCCATGATACCGCAAGTATTGTCGCAGAGGGGCGCGGTCAGACCATCCTGCAGGACAGACGCCTGCGTTCGCGCGATTGGGGAGAGCTGACAGGAAAGGCCTCCACGCTTCTGTACATCACAAACCCGGAACTTTTTGCCTGCGTTGAAAAGAGCGAAGTGATGGAGGAGCGCATCTTTCATTTTCTTGAGGAGTTTGCGGCGGCCCATCCAAAGGAAAGGGTTCTGGTTGTCTGCCATGGCAGCATCATGCGCATCATCATGTCGAAGGTTCTGGGGTTTGTTCTGGAGGGAGTCATTGTCGTTCCCAATACCGCCTGGCTGAAACTGTCGAGACGCAAAAACACTTGGAAGCTGGAGGAAATCAAAGACATCCAGCTGCCGATGGACCTAAGGTTTACGCGATGAGGCAATACAACTATTGGACACTCGCCATAAATCCTGCGCAGCCCACTCTGGGAACGCTGGCAGTCATTGCCAAACGTCCAGTGGAGCGTCTGTGTGAGCTCTTGCCTGATGAGCTGCAAGAATGGCAGCAGATTGCTCGCAGCAGTGAGAAGGCTCTTCTGGAGGTTTTTCATCCCGATCGCCTCAACTATCTGCAGACAAATCGCGAGGGGCGGATCGCCATGCTGATTGTACCGCGTTATGAGAAGGAGAGGATATTTGCTGGTAAAAGTTGGCATGACGAAGCGTATGGAAGTTTTCCGGCATGGAAAGAAAATGAAGAAACCACTGAAGTGATGCAGGCCTTATTTGAGGTCATTGCGAAGAGACTTGCGCCAGTTGCTGACAAAGAGTCGATGACTTTATATTTTTTACGTCATGGTGAGACCGAGTGGTCTCAGAAAGGCATTCTCGAAGGATCGAAAGACCTTCCTCTCAACGATGCTGGCAAAAAGCAGACGCAGCAATTAAAGGAGAGGATGGGCAGTTTTCCGTTTGATCTGTGTGCCATATCCAATAGCTTGCGTGCTGAAGAAACTGCCAGCATCCTGGCAGGAAAGCTTCCCCTGATTCAGGATGCACGCCTGCGTGAAAGGGGCTGGGGAAATTGGGAAGGCAGGTTCGCTTCCGACTTAAAGCGGGCTCATCCAGCAGAATTGGGTGGGGTAGAAAGTGCTGAATCTGTTGCGGTGAGACTTTCTGATTTCATGAATGAAATGGCGCTCATGCATCCTTCTGGTACCCGCATGCTCGCTATCACCCATAGTGGTGTCATGCGGGTTCTCATCGCGATGCTGCTGGGGTTTGGAAATCTGGATGCTGAGATCGGTATAACTTACTACAGCTTTGTCAAAGTGAAGCTGACAGAAGGCCGTTGGCGCGTCGAAAGGATGGACAATGTCCTCCTTCCGACGATAATCGCATTTGCCTGATCCCTAGCTTTTAACGCTTCAGCATTTCCTTCAGAGCTTTGTGGATGGCTTGTGAATAGCCATAGAAATTGTACTGAAGGTCCTGCTCAGTAATCTTATATTCGATATCGGGCGTGACTCCCAGGTTTTCAATGGGGTTCTTGTCCACGCGTTCTGCAATGGAACCTGTGTAGCGGAAGCCGTCGATCCCGAAGCGGTTTGGATAGCTGACCGCGCGCACATAGCCCCCGGCACCGGCTGTGCGGGTACCGAGAAGTGTGGCCCGCTTGTTGTCCTGCAAAATGGCTGGGAAAAAGTCGCCGCAGGAGATATCCAGGCTATTGACCAGCATGAGGATAGGCTTGGTATAGCGCGCAGTTGGATGGGGGTTGATATGGTTGAGGTTGCCCAGGAAGTAGGGATCCGTCAGCTTGCGGCCCGCGTTCCATTCGCTGACAATGAATTGGAAGAAATCGAGGAAGAAGCGTGTCATCTGATAGGTGACTGGCAGACCAAAGAGCGATTCTCCCAGAATATCCTGTGCCTCTTTGTCGGAGGTAATTTTTTCCAGCTCAGGGATAATCTCCACGGCATCAAAAACATCTCTTTGAGAGATCGCAATGCGGTGCAGAGGAGTTGACAGCGGAGTGTCGGTCAGCATGGAGGCGAGAGCATAGCAGTAATAGAGAATCCCGCCCGGGTTGTCTAGCTGGTCGATGACCAGAGCGTCAGTGCGCTCTTCAAAGAAGCGGATAATATAGCCAAATAGTTCTGCATCTTCATTCATTCCCACATAATGGGGAATCCGGACGTATCCAATCAGCTTGCGATCCTCTGTTTCAAAGATATAGGCATGGAAAGGAGATTCTTCGGGAGCCTGCCACCAGATGCGTCCGAGAGGAGGAAGACAGCTTTTCGTGTAGCCTATGAGGGGAGGGGGAAGATCGTCGGCCGAGTATCCATCGAATTTGAAGAGGCCTTCATACAGGGGATCGACCATCTTGAGAGAAAGAAATTCATTTTTTTCAAAAAGTGTCTTCTTCTTTTCGCTCTTCAAGTTGCTGATGAAGCCGTTGGTGACTTTTTCAGGGGTGTAATTCCAGATCAGCTGGTAATTCGATGTTTTGGTGGAACCCGAGTGGCGGACTCCGATCGTGATCGATCCTTTAGGAACAACGTGGCCGATGCGAGCGGAACGCAGTGTCAGGAAGTATTCGGCAAAGGCGCGATCTGTATCCAGGTTAGCGCCGCGGAGATAACGGCTCATGAGATCCTGAATGACGGCCTCGACAGGCTTGCCTTCGAAAGAGACAATTTCGTCACCCACATTGACGGGGAAGACGCTGGGAGACAGACGCTCTTTATCGATGTAAGAGAAGAAGTAGCGGCCGTTGGCGCCTTTGACTTGAAAGGGAAGGGTGGCCTTTTCTGTTGAAAAGAAATAGATTCCCACATGGTAATCGAGCATCGAGTTGCAGAAATCGCGCAGGATAAACTGATAATTTTTGACGGATGGCGAGGCCATCTGCTGGACCTTGTCTTTCGCTTTGGCAATTTCGGTATCGAGATCCCAACCGGAATATTTTCCTTTCCAATCGCGCGGGGCATAGCCTACTTCAAAGGCGCTGCGGATAACGTCGATATCAGAGATCATGCGATCTTTAAGAGTCTGGTCATTACCGGCGGAGGTAACTAATGGAAATAGTAGTACTATTCCAGCGATGAATCCTTTTAACATGTGAGCCTCAGTTAAATTATTTTCAATTTCCAGTTAAGTTTAACAGGTCGAGGCAAAAAACAGCCATTGAAATTTTCACATGCTTTCCTGTACACTATTACGAGTGAACATGAAGCCCAAAGTCATCGGAATCATTCCTGCAAGATACGCGAGCACCCGCTTCCCCGGCAAACCCCTCGTCCCCATCCTCGGAAAAAGCCTCATCCAGCGCACTTATGAGAACGCCTTGAGCTGCACAGCTTTGGAGGAGCTCATCGTGGCAACAGATGATCAGCGCATTTTCGACCATGTCAAAGGGTTTGGCGGCCGTGTGGTGATGACCTCGGAAAATTGCCCGACCGGCACGGACAGACTTGCCGAAGTGCTGCGCAAAGAAGCTTCGCTTAAAAATGTGGAACTGGTCATGAATGTTCAGGGGGACGAACCCTGCCTCGATCCTGCTGTGATCAGCTCGGTGGTCAAAGCCCTTCAGGATCATTCTGAAGCCGTCATGTCGACTGCGATCACCCCGATTCATTCCAGCGAAGAGGCGCACAATCCCAACGTGGTCAAGTGTGTCATCGACAGCAGCCATTTTGCCCTCTATTTCAGTCGTGCGCTTATTCCGGCGGGGCGGACCCTCAAGTATCAGCCCGTTCACCTCTACTACAGGCATCTGGGGCTCTATGCTTATCGCCGCGAATTTCTTCTGCATTATGCAGAGCTTGCCTCCACTCCGCTGCAACAGGTCGAGGACCTTGAGCAGCTTAAAGTGTTGGAACATGGCTACAAAATTATAACCGTCAAAGTATCTGGAGAGAGCATGGATGTGAATGCTCCAGAGGACATCAAAAAAGTCGAGCAAATATTATGCAAACAAAATACATCTTCGTCACCGGCGGGGTCTGCTCCAGCTTAGGCAAAGGGCTGACGGCGGCCTCATTGGGACTGCTGCTTGAACAGAAGGGTCTCAGCATCGCCATGCTGAAACTGGATCCCTACCTGAACGTCGATCCAGGGACCATGAATCCCTTTCAGCATGGCGAGGTTTATGTCACCGACGATGGGGCCGAGACTGACCTCGATCTGGGTCACTATTATCGCTATACTAAATCTCCGCTTTCCAAGGCGTCGAATGCCACCTCCGGCCAGATTTACAACAGCGTCATCCGCCGTGAACGCCAGGGAGAGTACCTGGGCAAAACTGTCCAGGTCATTCCACACATCACTGACGAGATCAAGCAGCGCATCGTCAATTGCTCCAAACAGTCAGACGATATCAACGTCGTGCTGGTTGAGATTGGAGGAACTGTGGGCGATATTGAGTCGCTGCCCTTCCTGGAGGCGATCAGACAATTCTGCAACGAACACCGGGGCGATTGCCTCAACATCCATCTGACCTATGTGC
>JAJFUZ010000148.1 GCA_021372155.1 Parachlamydia sp.
TCCCTTATGAGTGAACCTGGCGTTATCGAAGAACAACTTTTTCAAGGAAGGATGCAAGAGGAATGGGGAGCAATCGGAACGTATCCAGGTATTTTCAATCTTGAGACTTTGCAAAGCATGCATCCTGCGTATATCCGGCAGCGATATCCAATAATTTTGCTGAATGATTGTTAAATCTTCCAGTTTGGAAAGAGCAGTCACTGTTTCATGAAATCCCGTTTCGCAGCCTCTATTTATGATGACGTTCAAGCTGCGCAATTGCGGCAGGTAATTGAGAAAGCGCCAGCCTCTTTCCAAACCCGAACCTTTATCCGTGATGGCGGGAGCCATATCAATCTTCAGCGTCTTCAACCGTGACATTTTTTTGATTTCATCCCCCAAATTCTGTGTAAACCTGGCGATGCGTGAGCTTAATGTGAGATGCTCTACAATTAGAGGAAGATGTTGTGCATGGGCGAAAGGTTGCAACAAGGAGGACCAATCATGCGGGTTATCCGAGAGCATCTTGGAGATCACTCCATCGCGTACGATAGACCACGCTTCATAGGTGTCGGGACGCAGCTTGTCCTTTAGCTTGTTTTCCAACAGACAGATATTTTCCACTGGTTTTGCGCGTGTGTCACAAGTGTGCACCCACTCCACGCAGCGGTGCAGAATATCGACCAGAGAAAATCTGTCGGCAACCAGAAACATAGACCCCAGCTGATCGAAGGAAGGATCCTCGTCCCTTAGATAACAGGAGCAAAATGCCTGAAAATCGGTAGAAGGGATCGGCAGAGTATCGCCTTCTTCCAAGACTTTTTTTATGGCTTCAGAGGTTTCAGCAAGAACCGCGCAGTCAGCTGCCTCCAACAGCACAGGCCTTTGATCTAAACAGATCACCACTCGGGATTTTAGTGTTTCGGGAGCGATTTGTTTGAGAAGGGTTTGGCCGGCATCTAATTCTCTCCACAGCATCGACAGGGGTCTGATCGCTTTCAGAGCCCAGTTCCAGTGCGTTTCGATTAATTGCCTAATGGTGTTTCGGAAATCAGGATCGGATAGAAAAGAGGGGCGTTCAGAGAAAAAGGCATTTAATTGTCTCAAGAACGCATGGGAAGATAAAGGAGCAGTGCTTTGCAAAAGAAGTTGCAGAGCAGTCGAATCAGAATTTGAAAAGGCTGTCACCACGCATTCTTGATAAACCTTCACGAGTTGCTCAGATACCCTTTGGAAATCTGCGAGACAGTAATCGCGCTTTTGCAAGATAGCCGGTCTCAGTTCCAGACCGCAGGCTCCAGCAAGTTGGCGAACCCGCTGAATCAGCATAAAGATCGTGCTGGTCGCCCAGGCTTTGCCGCCATCTGCCAACTGCTCGGTTGGCGTTTGAGGAATCAGCTCACATAAGAACGCTTTACGTTCCTGAGGGGAAATCAAGCGATGCTGGACCAAAGTCTGGAGAGGAACGTGCGCCTCATCAGCTACTGCTGTCCAACTGAGACAAGGCCTTACGGAGCGGTCGATCACTCCGGTCGTTTCCGGTAGTGCCAGTGGTCGCTTGCCAGTCACCGCTGGTTGTCCTGCTGTCCTTGTATTATAGATCGAATAATCCATATCGATGTAATATATCAAATATTGATATATTACTAAAATAGAAACGAATTAGAATGATTATTTGACCGGTTTAAATCTGGCTTGCGTTTGGCCATTAACGGTGATGTTCTCTAGAAACATAGCTAAGGGGCGTACCCAAACATTACCCTCTTGATCTTGATAAACAACGTGTTCTTCCAGATTTTCGCTATGGCGGGCAACGCTGAGAACTCTGTAACGAGGGCCTTTGTAATGTTCGTAAAAGCTGTCCGCTCTGATCGACTGCGCTTCGGGCGACAAACAAGGTAAATTTCTTTGCATATTTTTCTCTTGTAAAGTCATGGGCTAAGGATATCATGGGTCTTATGAAAAAATATGTCAAAAAGGACTTTCCCGTCTGGAAGGTGCGTCGTTTTATTGAACCCGGCCCTATCGTGCTTGTCAGTTCTGCCTGGAAAGGGGAGACAAACATCATGACGATGGGCTGGCATATGATCATGGAGTTTCAACCCTCCCTGATTGGATGCTACATTTGGACCCAGAATCACAGCTTTGAGATGATTCGCAAAAGCAAAGAATGCGTCATCAATGTCCCTACAGTGGATATTGCTTCAACTGTTGTCAGCATTGGCAACAGCTCCGGTCGTGACATTGACAAATTTGAAGCCTTCCATTTGACACCTCTACCGGCTCAAAAGGTCAGCGCTCCTCTGATTCAGGAATGCTACGCGAATTTTGAATGCAAGCTCATTGATTCCAGTCTGATAAACAAGTATAGCCTCTTCATCTTTGAAGTTGTCAAAGCCCATGTCGCCACATCTCCGAAATTCCCCCAGACCATCCACTACCGGGGAGATGGTCTCTTTATGGTCTCAGGACCTACTGTCAGCAAATATCGCAAGAAATTCAAGCCTGAGAATTTGTGACAAAAAAAGTTGTAGCCCTGTAAAATTCCTTAGGCTATAACGGCCTCAAACGGAGGTAATACCATGCAGCGCAAAGCTACAGCTATTTGGCAAGGTGGTTTAAAAGACGGAAAAGGCGTTCTATCGACAGAAAGCGGCGTCCTCAATCAAACGCCCTACTCATTTAAAACGCGCTTTGAAAATGGAACGGGAACCAATCCCGAAGAGCTGCTCGCCGCTGCCCATGCCGGCTGTTTTACCATGGCCCTCTCAGCAGAGCTTGGTAAAGCAGGGATAGTTGCAACCAAGCTCGAGTCCTCCGCAACAATCTCCCTTGAAAGCCAGGGTGGCGGTTTTGCTATTACCAAAAGCCACATCGACCTCAGTGCAGACATTCCTGGAGCCAATCCAGAACAGTTCCAGAATGCTGTGAAGGCTGCTGAAACAGGTTGTCCCGTTTCAAAGCTGTTTAAAGCTGAAATTTCTGTGACTGCTAAGCTGAATGGGCAAGCTGTCTAGACAGGCTTTTCGGGCAAAAAGCCGCCGACCTGCATCTTCCACATGCTGGCATAGAGGCCATCTTTACTCATCAAAGTGGCATGCGTCCCGTCTTCAATGATCTTTCCCTTGTCAAAGACCAGGATACGGTCCATGCGGGAGAGTGTTGAAAGGCGGTGGGCGATCACAAGAGTTGTTCGGTTTTGCATGAGCTTCTCCAGACTCTCCTGAATGTATTTTTCCGTCACGGAATCTAAAGAAGAGGTCGCTTCATCTAAAATAAGAATGGGAGCGTCTACTAAAATGGCTCTGGCGATCGCAATTCTCTGCTTTTCTCCGCCGGATAGTTTGGTGCCGCGTTCGCCCACTTTTGCTTCATAGCCCTCGGGAATGTTGCGAATAAACTCGTCGCAATGGGCCAGTCTGGCAGCCGCAATGATTTCTGCTTCTGCAGCCTCGGGTTTCCCATAAGCAATGTTTTCGTACAGAGTCCTGTGAAAGAGAACAGGATCTTGAGGGATCAAGGCAATCTGGCGTCGCAAAGACTCCAGGGTCACCTCTGCGATTTCCTGTTTATCGATGAGGATTTTGCCGCCTTGCAAGGGAAAAAAGCGTAAAATGAGGCTGATGAAGGTCGATTTCCCTGCTCCCGTAAATCCAACCAGTCCGACTTTTTCCCCACCGCGGATCTGTACATGCTTGTTTTCGAATAGCTTCTTCTCACCGTATTGAAAGGACACATTCTCGAAAACAATTTCGCCAGTTCGGATGTGTAATTCTTTGGCATCGGGTTTATTGCCCATATCTTGAGGATCAAGCATCACGGAGTAAGCCTGCTTTGCGCTGCCAAAGGACTGGAAAAAGACAGGCAAAGCACCTCCGACTGCCCACATGATTGCCGCGATATTCCACATCGTGCCAAACACTTGAGCCACTTCTCCCGTTGTGATTTGATAGTGGAGCCATAAATAGATAACCGTTCCGTTGATCCCTAAAAAGCAGACAGTGGCGTAAAAGAATGAGGTGACACTGCGCATTTTTTCGACATATCGTCTGGCAACAACGCTGGTCTTTTCCTCATCTTTCTGAAAGGGGAGCAAGGCCTCTTTTTCATATCTAAAGCGGTAAAACAGATTGACGGCAAAGTTATTGGTCAAACTGTCCACGACTTTTCCAAGGAGCGTGCTGCGCGATTCTCCATGCCGCTGTTCATAAATGTCGCACGTTTTGCTGAACGTCAGGCTGATACTCAAATGGATGATGATCCATACAACCAAGATTACTGCTAGAAGCGGGTGCACAAACCAGAGAAAAAGCGCCCCCAGAATCGCGGTGGCAACGGATGAAATAATCGGCCAAAAGAGTTGATGGAGAATCACTTCCACTTGCGTGGTCATATCCGTGATTTTATTGGCCAGGCTGCCGGCGAATCGTTCGTTAAAGTAGTGAGGGGAGTGTTGCTGAATGTGATCAAACATGGCCATGCGGATAGCGGCTTGCAGCTTTGGGACCGCTTTTGCCATCAGAAAACCCATGGAGCGGGAATTGATTTCAATAAGCACTATCAGACAGATGCTGGCAATGATGGGTGCTTTGAGTGACTCCCATGCGAGCGCTCGATTCCCTTCATACTGTGTGAAAATATCGATCACCCACCGCAATATAAAAGGCCATAAAAGCGAATCTAAACAATTCAAACAATCCTGGACGAGGATAGAAGCAAACGTCCACTTTTGCGGCCGCATGTACTTCCAAAAGAAGGCAAGCAGTTCTCTGTAAGTAACTTTTTTCACAATGTCAGTATTAAACGTGATTGTTCTCTATTGGATCAAGCTTATTTTCAACGCTGGCAAAACAATAATGAATCATGTAATTTGAACTACATGAGTACACCCTATGAATTAGCAGATCGAGCCCACTATCCCATTTCAGTCGATAGTGTGATATTTGGCTACACAGAGGGCGAATTAAAGGTTGCCCTGATCGAAAGAAAAAAACATCCCTTTATAGGAATGTGGGCCATCCCTGGAGGGTTCATGGAAGGGAATGAAACAGTCGAAGAAACAGCCCTTCGTGAGCTGAAAGAAGAGACGGGGATCAAAGAGGTCTATTTGGAACAATTTCATGTTTTTAACAAGCCCGGCCGCGATCCAAGAGGACCGACGATCACGATTGCTTTGTTTGCCTTGATCAATTCTGACAAAACCCAATTGATTGCTTCCGAGGATGCCGCAAAGGCAAAATGGTGGCCTGCCTATCAAATCCCTCCACTAGCCTTTGATCATGCTGAGATTTATGCCAAGGCTTTGGCAGCCTTAAGAAGCGCCTTGCGAACACGTCCACTGGCTTTTGAACTATTGCCAAAAGAATTTACATTATCGAGTTTACAGGACTTGTATGAGCAAGTTTTCGGAATCAAACTCGATAAAAGAAACTTTCGTAAGAAAATAGCCAAAATGGACTTTATCCAAACAAGCGGAAACAAAACCCAAGGTGGGAGGCGTCGACCCGCTCTTCTCTATTCCTATGATCCTGAACGCTACTCACAATTCACAGCAAATAATCTACTCTAAACAGCTTGATTTGTTGAATGTTTTATGATATAATTCCTTTTTACAAAACTTTATGGTTGAAATATGAAGTGTGTAATAATATTTGTAATTTTTTGCTTACCTATCAACATACTACAAGCAACTGAATCCGTTGAAAAGGAAGCGCAAGCCGCCTTTGAATACTTCCTTGATGAGGTTGAACTGGATCCCCTCTTGACTCATGAGGAACAAAATAAAAAGGTGGACGAGTTTACTCTGTTTGCTGAGAGCCTTTCCCCAGATGCAGCCTCCCTACTTACGACCCTTCTTCTCAATGAAACTCACTTGCGTATCATCGATATCCTTCAAAATGCCTCTCTTAGCGACTCCGAAATCCATCATCATCTTGCCAGTAATGAAAAGGCGATTCTAGCTGTACAACAAATGAATGTAGAAACTGCCCGAGAAATGCTTTTCTTTGTTGCAGAGCTTAAGATCCACCGAGCCCTTATCCGTGAGTACGGCATGGCATTGGGCTGTCCAGAAAAACAGCTGTTACGTCATGATCTTTGTAAGCTCCATAAAGGCCAGTTCGAAGGCTATGTGCGTTACTTTAGAGGTGGCCGTAAAGAGAAAGACAAACCGGGCTTGCTCGCAGCCTGGGAACGCCATCAACATGAAGAGCATCACCTTGAGTCCTATGAGAAAGAAGGATTTAATTTCGATACCTTTCCTGTAGAACGTCTTCGAAATAATATGCTGGAAGCTGTCGCAGACATCTTGGCCGCGACAAATCAACGGGGTGGCACGACTCCCGTTGATTGGCTTATCAAGAGCATTACTAGAAAACCTCCTCATCATCGCCTTCTTCCCTTTATCGAAGAAGCTCTGAAAAAAGCGCATGCGCTCTATCTGGCCAGCGAGGAGGATCCAAACTCTCTCTTCAAAGGGCTTCCCTGCTGGAATAGTGAAGTGGAAGCGCTATTTAATCATCCATAGCTTCAACGAAGATCCTGCAGAAAGCACTATCTATGCCGATAGGTCAGCCGTTTGCTAGCCTGAATAAGCAATTTCTGCCTTAGAGCAGTTCGAAGAGTTGTTAATAGCTGATTTGATATTGAGTTGTCTTCCCATTTGCTCCCCTAGCGAGGATGACTTACTACAATAGTTCGCACGGCTCTTGGCTGAGGACAAGCGTTCGTAGGCCATAGCTTTTGCATCGATCAGTTTTTTCTCCACGACCATCAACGCATGCGTCACTTCGCTATTATACTCTCTTTTGAGGGCCTGGATTTTGTTGCAGTAGCCTTTTGCCAGACCCAAAAAAAAGGAGTTTTTTGCAATCGTCCCTTTTAAATTTGCATAGTTTTGAGCATGATTCCAGAATTTATCCAGCTCATAATCGAGAATGCTGGCCACATACTCAGCAATTTCGATATTGACGGCACTCCCCAAAATTTCAAGATAGATAAAATCTCCTGTTCGTCTATAGACGGTACTCACAAAAAAAGTTTCCAAAATAATTGCTATGGAGCGCATTTTAGCGCTTGCTTTTTTTTGCTTCATGATCCGCTTGAGGAATACTTTTTCGTCATCTTCGCCGCCCATATATTCAATATTGTGCTTCAAAAGGAGCTGCTGTGACTTGATCATGGCTTGCTCCGCTTCATTTTTATTGCTGCTTGTTGCAAGAGCCATGAGTTTTTTAACTTTTCTAAAAATACTGGTTTCTTCCTCAGAAGTATGGCATTCACTTACCATGCAGGTCGCCTTATAAACCTCTTCTCCCCATCCCATCTGTTGGCAAAACGCCCGAAAAACCGCGCCATGAGGCTGAATACCCTGACCATACTCGATAAAAATCATATAGTGTGCCAATTCATGCCTGATCACGTTATTTAGCTGTTCTCTACTCGCGTGCATCAGACATTCGTGAAAACCGAGTTCATAAAATTCTGAGTCAAAGTATCCCAACATACTTTTGTTGTTGTAAATGACGACTCTGATCGGATAGGAAGCCTCTTGTCGTCGATCAAAGAAACGCTCGCGTGAGTTTTTTAAACAGAGTTCTTTCGATAAGATGGTTTTTACAGAGGATTTTATCTCATTAACAAAACGGATGATTTTGTTTGAATAAACGATCATCTAACACTCACATAAATTGTAAAAGTCAAAAAAACAAGAGACGTCACACTTGAAGTAGTAATCCGCCGGATTATGAAGTCAATTCACGGGGAAACTCTGAATGAAATGGAGTAAATCAGAATCGCGTTTTCTCAGCAACCAAAACAACATTCTGTTCCGATATATTCAGAAAAATTCTGCTGACGAGGCTTTAAGAATTTAACACAAACACCCAAAGACATTAAGTGGGTTTTTGTTTAGGGCGGTCTGCCAATACCCTGATTGTCGCATCATCTTCTAAATCAGCTTTCATGAGACTCCGGACCTAAACGCTTTCTCGCATGCTCGATGGCCATGTGCAGTTTTTCTTGCAGCATTTTCTTGGATGGCAAGGCCGTGAGATATTCAGCGACGTGAATGCCGGAATTGCCTAGTTCCAATAATTCGATCTGCTCCCTCTGCTTTCCGGCGCAAAGAATAAGTCCCATTGGAGATTCTTCCTTGGCCCCTCGTTCATGCTTATCTAACCAACGAAGATACAGCTCCATTTGGCCTTTATATTCAGGTTTGAAGTCATCTATTTTGAGCTCAATCGCAACCAGGCGCATGAGCTTTCGGTGAAAAAATAACAAATCTAGATGAAAGTCTTCATTGTCTACGATGATGCGCTTTTGTCTGGCAACAAAGCAAAAACCAACTCCCAACTCAAGCAGAAACTTCTCAAGTTCCCGCATAATGGCATCTTCAAGGTCTCTTTCTAGATACCGATCATTGAGATTCAAAAATTCCAAAACGTAAGGATCGCGAAAAACAAGGTCTGGCGTCAATTGATCCTTTCTACGTAACATATCCATTTCAGCCTGAGCAACTAGTTCTGGTTTTCTTGAGAGGGCTGTCCGCTCGTAGAGCATGGAATCAATTTTTTTGCGTAAAGTTCTTACATTCCATTTTTCTATGCGGCACATCTCGGCGTAAAAATCGCGCTTTAATTGATCTTTAAGAGTGATTAGTCTAACAAAATGCGACCAGCTCAATTG
>JAJFUZ010000103.1 GCA_021372155.1 Parachlamydia sp.
CTCTCACAATGACACAATGGTGGGAGGCTTTTACAGCAAAGGAAGAGGTCCAGCCTTCCGCTCCCAAGCAGACAACACCTCTGGCACTGCCTAGCGGAATCAAAGAGGAGAAAACAGAGAAGCCTGCTGCAAAAGGATGGATGGCCAAACTTGTGGATACTGCAGGCAGCCTGTTGACTTCAAAGACAACAGAGCCCGCGGCCACTCAAGTGAACTTTGCAATTGAAAAGCGCAGCGAGGGGGCGCTGAAGCTGCGCGAAGCTTGGGGAAAATTGGCAGCGCTTGATCAACGCGATGACACTTCGATTGCTGCCATGAGTGAGACATTGAGTGAGGCCTTGCTGCAAAACATCCAGGAGGCTCCTGAAGCAACTGTCCCCCTATATGAGATGGCCGTCTGGCTGCAGCAAGTGGATGACACCGTGCAGGGAATCGCTCAGCTGGAAAAGCAAATGGCGACGCCGCCTGCTCCAGTCCAGTCCCCTGGTTCCCTCCTGGCGGATGCCTCAATCGCGGAACTCTCTCAAAAAGACAGCAGCGTCCGGCAGCTGCATGATTTTCTTGCAACGGCACAAACAAGCCCTGTCGACGATAAGCTTTTTGCCCATCTGGCCGGGCATGCGAACCCTTCGCTTATAGGGACAAAAGTGGCGGGAACGGAACTTGAGGGGCTTACGCGCATCTCCGCAGTAAGTTACCAGCTTGAAGTCGCCCAAGTTCTTTTGAAAACAATGCGCGAAAACACGACAGATCCCTCCATGCTTTGCTGTCAAACGCTTTTAGGTGATCCCGGGATCGCCAGCAGTGTCAAGCATAACCCTCAGCTGCTTCAGGACCTTCTCCGGCAATTGAGCATCGCGCAAACGATCAGCGAGCCTCGCCAGTCCTATCAAACCTATCGTGCGATTATCACGGAGAATGTTCAAAAGCTGAAAACAGGTGAGTCATTTTTTATTCCAGGCGGATGGACCGGTCGGGTCAAAGGGCATGCAACCACTTGGGTCGTGACAAAGCAGGATGATGGCAACCTGACAATCCGACCCCACAATACCGGAGGGGGCCTCCAGTACCATTTGTCAACAGATGCGGGACTGAAGGAAAAGTACCTACATGCCATGGAAATTGTCGATGTCAAACCGGAGCAGTTTACGTCGGAAGCTTTTTTGGGTGGAACCTTTACCCTTAGGACACAACAACTGCCTGCAGAGTATAGCGACTGGAGCGACAAGGATCTATATGAGGGACTCCTCGCTGGCCTGGGAGGCAAAATCCAGAGGCGCGAGTATGCGGCATCTGACTTCAATCTGCCTCAATTCGTCGGCATCTGCGCCATGGAATCGATCATGACAACCATTGGGACAGCCCTTTCCACAGAGACATCGTCTCGCCTCTTTCGCTTCTGGACGACACTGAAGGGCACTGTCTCCTATTTTGATGGATACAAGGGAACTTTAGCTGAAGGGGCGGGCTCAGAAGAGAGGCGACGCCTGCTGGCGGACGGTCTGAAAACATTGAGTGTTGTGACCCGACAGGCAGCCGAGGCCGGCGCGCTGACAGACAGCGAGCTTAGCTTTACACGTCAGCTCATCAGCAAGATGCGCCTAGAATTAGTAAAGGCAGACAAGAAGGCTCTAGAACTGGCTAGAGAACGTCAGCCGCCTCTTACGTTCTCCATTCCACCTCATGCCATCCAGGAGATTGGTTCTGTGCCCCCATTCACAGCACCTGCATCCATAGAGACCACTCAGATAGCTGTGAGAAGGTTCGTCCCGATTACAGCCGTTTCATTAACTCAAGAGAAGCTCATTCCTGAACTCAACAGGCTGGCGGCAGAAATCCACAAGGGCAACCACGAGACGCACAACTATCTGGAGGTCCAGAAAGCCATCAAATCGGCCATGTTGCAAATTCCTCTTGGGGGAACCGCTCCTGAATTCTGGAACGGGATGACGGATGAGACAGCCGGCCAGCTGCTCACCTCTCTTGCCAACTTCAGCAAAGAATTTCTCTGGAGTTTTCTTCAAAATGATGAGCGTCCTCCTGAAGAGCGCTTCATCCTGGCTCCCGATGACTATCTCTGCCAGGCGAAAATGCTCGCTCTATCGGATTATATCGTCCAGAACTACAACAATCCTCTCGACCTGAAGCTGCCTTCGCTGTTGCAGAAAAAGGCTCTTTCGATTCCTCGCATCATACCCCTACAAGCCTCTCTGGAATGGAAAGAAGAGGAAGCTAAAATAACGGCCTACTGGGAGCAAAAATTCAATAAATTCGACTCCACAGATCTCTTTGGATTTAACACGTATCCTGCAGGGCACACAGGGTATTATAAGAGGCGCTTTGGGATGAATGAGGACTTTCAAATTTTGAGGCGATACTACGCCCCCAACCAGTTAATCCAGCGCGATATGGTTCCCGCAGAATGGCTTTTTGAAAGTGAACAAAAAGATGCGGCCATCTTGCACAAATGGATCCAGGAGCACCCTGAGCATGTTGCCAAGATTGATCCAGCAATCTCATCTCTTCTGGATTGGCAACAGGTTTCGGCTCTTCTTAGAAATATGGATAAAATCCCCTCTTTGCGCGATGCATTCACCGTTTCCTTTGTGCATGATTATCTGCTCACGGGCTCTATGACGGACAGATATCAGCCGGGTAGTCTAGTTTACAGCAAAGGGATCAACATCGAGGTCGAACCCTTCAATAAACGAGTGGAGAGCGAGGAATATTCCAATGAGCGCAAGAACTATGTTCGGACAACGCGCAACATCGGCTGCTATGGCATCAGTTATTCGCTTTTTGGCCGATCTCCCGTAATAGACAGAAGCGAAGAGATCAATAAAAATCAACAAGGCGACTATGAGATTACCCCGGCGCATGTCTTTCCCGTCTCCCACCTGCTCAAAGGCAAGACACAGAGTTCAGAGTACAACTTGCGAAGCATCTTTGCCAGGCAACCGCAGGGCAATCGGGTGAGTTATGAGCGTTTGCGGATCGACTCGCATGATGCCGCAATTATCGATCCGCGTAGCCAAGCCCGTTGGCCATACTCCCATCTCACGAATCTTGATATTTCGCTGCAGCAATTTCGAGAGCTGCTCGCTTTGAGCAGCACGAAAGAATTGCAAATTCCACAAACTTTAGGGTATTTCAGCCTCAATTCCCACCTCTTGCAACAGCCTCATTATCAAATTTATTTCCGCCTACTGATGTCTGAATCGCTCCATCTGGAAAATTGGCTGTCAATCCATCCAAAAGCCGTTGGTGAATTGTCTGCATTTTACAAGAAACTGCATCAAACAGCCGAAGAGATCGGCGACACAAACCTGGCCATATTCGCTGTAGGCATGAGCGCACGCCTCCAGCACTCCTATGACTATGTGAAAAGCAGAAATCCCGATCTATTGAATGCCGAGAAGCCGGAATTTATTCCGGTTCAAAAGACTTTGCAAAGCGTCATCGACGCCAAAGATACGACTGAGGAGCAACGCGCGCTTGCTTGCCGAGAAATAGTTGTCAGCTTCCGCGGCCAGACGACGCTTGATGAAGAGCAGGCGATCATCCTGCTGAAATCGATCCTTTACGGACACTATTACCCGGTACCTGAGGGCTACCGCGCCGATCCCGATATGCAGCGCGAAGTTGATTTTATGATCCGCAACCAATTTCCAACGGTTTTGAAAGACCTGTTAGATGGGCCAAAGCGCGACGCCATCTTGTCAAACGCTTTGCGAGCTGTCTTGCCGACAACCCCTCATGGGCAATGGTCCTCTCCGCACCAGTTTCCCTATTACCTTTCTCCCGATGGTTTGCATGAACTCAATGTCCTCGATGGCGTCTTTAAAACAAAGGGACATAGCCCCCTGCCCTTTGACCCCAATCTGCGGAAGAATCCTTGGGTTCAACAGGTTTTCGGTAACACCCCCCCTCTGAGCATGATACAGATCTCGCCCAAACACATTGAAACACATTCAGGCAATGTCAGGTATCGCCTGGTGGGAGATAACTTCTGGAAAATGGAATTGCAGAGGCAATTTGGTCAGCGCTGGTATCAAATGCAGAGCGAGAATTTCGGGATTCAAAACCAGGCCCTCACGCATCAGACCCGCATCTGGTCTTCCCCTTCACAGGCAGAAGGAGAAAAGGCAGAAGGAGAAAAGGCAGAGATGCTGTTTTCCGATCGTCAAACAGGCAAAATCCTCTATAGCGCCCTTCTTTCTCCAGGATCTGATCCTGCCAAAATGGTGATCGATGAGGTCATCAAACTTGATAGTCAAGAGAAGGATACAGGTCTTCGCTTCGTATCTCCCGATCTCCCTGAAATGGCTCCATTCCGACGACTGGAGGCTTCCGAATATATCCTGGGCTGGAGCCGCAATGGAAGGCTGGAGCAGGTCGAATTTCCCCGATTCGGCATCTCGTTTGACGTCCGCGAAGATACAGCCGTTTCTGAACAGCTGTCCGGATTTGCTCTTACCGAAGGGAGCAAACAGCTATTGCCCGAGCTTGGCGATGTCCCTCACTATCTCTACCTGCAGCGCAAAGAATTGGATGGATCGATCAGCGAACGCATCCTATTTCCCCGCCATCGTCTTCAAGTAGGTAAAGGAGGCCCCTATCTGACAGAGTCGTCCCCAGATAGAGAGGTGGAACTAGGAGAGGTTAAGCCTCAAAAACACTATGCGTATGACGTCATCAAACCCAAGACGCGTTCAGGCATACGCGAGCTGATTCCGGCGACATCGAATGAACAGGAGGCGATCGAGGCAAATCTCTATCTTGCGAAGATATTTCTTTCCGAACGCACTTCTGAAGACAAATCGGGCAGCCCCTATGCAGCAGCACTCCATCATCTCAAAAAGGCCGAACAGCAGATGCTGCGCCAGAGAGAACCCACCGCGATTGCGGGAACTGAAATTCTGCGGTGGATCGCATCATGGGATTCCGATCGCCATCCCGATGCAACTGCAATCCGATTGAAGGCTCTCGGGATGCTTATGCGGAACAATCTCGATTATGCTGTGCGAGCAGCACCGGATTTTCCAAAAGAGCTTTCCAAGGTTTATCTGGAGTACCTGACTCATTTAGAGCAGGTCGATGTCAACCTGCGGATTCCCCCAGCAGATGAATTCAAGATCTTGCAAGAGGTTTTAAATAGCTCGAATGCTGACAGATTCAACCATCGCTTCCACCAATTGACCAGCGCTGTCGATCTGACTGAAAAAGAGAGCCTCCAACCAGTTCGAGCTTCTTACCCAGTCAAGATAAAATGGGGGTTTAAGTTCGAACCAGAATGGCTGACAGATTGGCTGGACAAGCCCATTCCAGCAGTAAAGCCTGGGATTCTTTTGCGCGAAAACAATGCCGCAGCACTCTTCTTTGAGTATTACGCCATAGCCAAAGGGGAATTAAAGAACGAAGAGGCAGTCAGCATCCTTAATACCGGCATGGGGTTGAATTTAAACCCTAACCTCACAACTCCGCAACTGGCTGAAGAGATGCGAACGGCCTTGAAAATGCATCACTCCGTCAATGAGAAGAGTGAAGACTGGTTCTCGCCAGTTCTCTTAGCCGTACTTGAAAACCCGGGTCAATTTTCCTTGTCCCGCGCCGAGCTTGCCGCAAAACACGCAAGGCTTAAAGAGGCGAAACGCGAATTAAAAACACTTCCGGAAAAATTGAGAATGATCAAATGGAACCTGGATGACGCTAAAGAAAATGGAGAAAGATGGCTCAGACAAAAAGAGGAGTGGACCAAAAGCGGCAATTGGGACGAATCCAACGAAAAACGTTTTCAGGAGGTCTACGTGGGAAGGTTAGTTCCCGACAAAAAAAGGTATCAGGAAGAATACGATCAACAGAATATGAAGCTAAAAGCAGCCGAAAAAGACGTGCCAGCTTTGGAGCAGCTTTTTGAAGAAAGCCTCAAAGATCCCGCCCAGTTACAGCTCTTTGAGCGCGGCTCAGATATCAAATTCACCAAAGAGCACAAACCTTCTGAGAGACTGTTGCGCCAACAGGCAAGTGCACAACCTATCAAAACGGCTATCAAAGCTGCGCGGGAGGATTTATCCTTTGCCGAATGCATCAACCTCGATGCTCAATCTTCTGTAGGGCAGGCGCTGCAAAAGGCCCTTGTGGCGCAGGATGCCCTCGACAGATTCATGACAGAACGACCTGGCTCCACTCCAGCAGTGGAGACAATTCCTCCACAAGAACTCTTTAAAGCGAACCCAAAAAACCCCTCTCTGCACACCCTGTTCCAAGAAGCTCAGCAGCAGCAAGTCACATATTCCAGTCAGAGTCTCAAGACTCATTATGATATTTCCGACCCTCAGAAGGTGACAGAGCTAGGCATTCTTCTTGCGCAGAATACTGTCAAACATGCAAGCGATCTGCAAACCCAGGAACAACAGCTTCTGGAACTTGCCCATCGCGGTCCTGAGAGGCTGGGCGAAGCTGCTCTGCGCGAACTGGATATCGGACTGGGTGCGGTGAAGTTGCTGACCATGGATGAATTGATCCGCTCCTATTTCCAGCGCGACTATGAGGTTCTACACACCCGCAATCCTCATCTGAAAAAGGAGGAGGTCACAGAAATATTCAGCAAGGTCGAGCGCTATCTGTTCGATGCCACCCACCTGCAGCAGGAGCGCCGCCTCCTGGCTGAGACCAGACGATTGGAAGAGACACTGACACAGCAGAAGCCAGAGCAGATCCTTCAGGAACATCTGCGCTCATTCGTCGAAAGTGCAACAGCTACCCGAGGCTATGATCCTCGCGCGCATCCGGAATATCTCGTCTTTGAGTACTACAGCGACATCCTGCTCTGGAAAGGCCAGGTTGACACGCTCGACGCGCTTGGGAAAAAAGAACGCTATGGCGCGCTTGTCGAGCTTGCCATGGGAATGGGCAAATCGCATGTGATCGGTCCACTTTTGTCCTGGCTGCTGACCGATGGCGAACAGATCGCCGCGCTCGTGATGCCTGAGCCGCTGGTGAGCTCCATGGCCAAAGATATCCAGCTGAAATCAGGCCCCGCCTTCAATCAGAAGTTACGCACCCTGCCCATCAAGCGAGAGCCTCTGACAAAAGAACGTCTGGAGCGCCTCTTTGAAAACCTGGACGAAATCCGCCGGGAGCGATTTGTGCTGCTTTGGACAGCCAGCGATATCCAGAGCCTGTTCAACCAGTGGGTGGAACTGCATGAACAGGCCCATGAAGCCCATTTGAATAGGCAATTGTCTCCTGACTTGCATGACGAGGTCGAGGCAAAGCATCGCCTTTTCCTGAAGTCCTTTGATCTGCTGATTCAGTCCGTCTCATTGACTGTCGACGAGATCCAACAGGTCTTTGATATCCTTCAATCGCACAGTTTCACGTTCGGCTCACCGCAACATGTTCACGCAGAAATTGCACACGGGATCGGCCATCTGTTTGAAGCCATCCTTGCAGATCCAAAACTACACAATACAATCCATTGGGAATTCTTAAAGAGTTCAAAAGGCGAGAGTTTCACGGAAGATGGCTACTATGCGTCCGTGCGCGATCAGCTGATTGACTCCCTGATCGCGCGCTCGGTTTCGCCCGCTGATACTGACTTCAAGGCCTTTTTTGCCAGCCTCTCTTCAGCCGAACGCCTGATGATCAAGCAGTATCTCTCTGATTACAATGCTTCCGCTGGATTCCTGCTTCTTGAAAAGCTGCCTGGAGACGCAGGGGCTAGAATCCGCAATGAGCTTGCCACTCTAAAAGAGACCCTCAATACCATCCTTCCCAAAACAGCCGGCAAGAAACCGCTCGTCCATTTTGGCCTGGATGAAAAGGGCGAACTTGTCGTGCCCTACCATGACGGCGTTCCGACAGTCAACTCGCTCTTTGGCAGCGTCCTGGAGCGCATGATCTATACGGTGCAATACTCCCTATCTCAAGGGGTTTCTCAAGATATTGTCAAAAAGAAAGTGGAACAGCTGCAGAACAATTACCGCCAGGCTCAAGCCTTAGGGCTAAAGCAAGATCTTACAGAATTTTACTCCTTAGTCGGCAAAGAATCCCCTTTCAGTTTGCTGAAGATCAAAGAGGCAGACATTCCCGCAATCACGAGACTGGTCAACAGCAATTCCTCTAACGTCCTGAATCTGACCAAAGAGTATCTTTTACCTCTGATCAAAGTCTATCCCAAGGAAATCGAAAGCAGCGCACACGTCATACCACTTTTGGCTAAAAAGCAGCAAGGCGTGCGCGGCATGGGCGGCACTCTCTTCAATGTCGCGACCTATCCGAAAATCTTTCAGAAGACTCGCCTTTCCGACACGCAAGCCAAAACACTCGATCTCCTGCGACAAAGATCCTCGCCCACTGTCGCCACACTCCCCTCTCTTGTCGGCGTTGATGCTAAAGCCAAAATAGAAAGCATCTATGCCTATCAGAAAGGGGCTCCAGGATCTCTCATCGACGCCACAGGCGCTTTAAGCGGTGAAATGAATGAAGAATTGGCCCGCGCCATGCTGGAAAGGCTTTCTGCAGTAGAAGGCTCCAAGATCCGCGGGGTCGTCTTTTATGACGGCAACGTCCTCAAAGTCGTCACCAAGGTCGACAAACATCCAATTCCTTATCGCCGCGACATGGACAAAGAATCGCTGGCTGCTCTTTGGGACCTCTCCCACATTGTTGGCTCGGATATCCCCCTCGGCTCCTTTATGCAAGCTAATATGCTTGTGGGCCAACACACAACCCTCGTCTCGCTGATGCAGGGGGCATGGCGCCTGCGCGGATTAGCCAAAGGGCAGACTGTCCATTTCATGGTCCCAGCTGAAGATAAAGCGATCATCCGCAAAATGCTTCAAGAGCATTTGGGTGAAACAATCGATGAAAAAAGCGATCTGACCCTCCCGCAATTGGTCCGGTTTGCCTTTCTCAAGCAAGCTCTTCAAGAAAGCGAGAACAGCTACAAAGCCATCCAAGAGCGCATGAAGATGGCTCTCGTATCGAGGTTGATGGACATTGTCTGGAATGAGGCCACCCGCTTTGAAAAGGCCTTTCAAATCTACGAAGAGACGCGCTCGCTCTTCATCAAAGAAGAGCCGCCCACACCTTGGGAGAAATGGGGACGACCTACAGACGAAATACCCTCGCCGCAAGCTCTTAAACAGCTTCAAGAAGAGTGGAAATCACATCCCGTCATCGCCAAAATTCAGGCAAATCCAAACCTTTATAAGGGGCTGGATCTAGGCACCCTTTTCAAGGAATGGGAGACGATTGTCAGCGATCTCTCCGCACCTCTGCCAGCCACCGTGAAGAAAGCAGCTGAATCCAGTGGACGAACCACAGAACAGAGAGTGGAGCAGCGCGTGGAACAGAAAGTCGAACAAAAGGTCGAGCAGAAGGTCGAACAAAAAACGCAGCTGCACAAAGGCGACGGGTTCGTTGCCCCGCGCACACGCATTCCGGTCGTCGATCCCTTTTCAGCTAAAGATAGCACTCCGACAGATATCGCTACTTTGATCAGGATTTCGGAAGACCAGCTTATCGAAGACATTCAGTCTCCCTCGCTCTTAGGCACGATGAATATCTTGCGTTCCAAACCAGCTGGACTTTGCCTTACCGTGGACTCCCTGCTCGCTCTTAACCCCTCTCTTAACGCTATGGGAAGCTTGTTTGATCCCCATCTGCTTGCAAGCCTCAATTTCGCTCCTGTCCAGGGACTATCCAGCAAGCCTAAATTCTCTGGTTATGATACCTCTCAAAAGTTAACTCAGATCCCCTATCACCCCTTTGACGAATTCCAAAAGCCCTGCTTCTATGTCGAAGTCATCCAGGATCAAACAGGCGCCATCAAATTGAAAATGATCGATGTCGAAGAAGCGGCTGAGATTCACGCCCACATTTTAGACGAGCAGGTGAAAGCTGCAATAGGTGACACCAAGCGCGAGGTGCGCGTCGGCCTCTATCAAATGCAAAAAGGGAACCTCCAGCTCGATGCCACAGGCAGCCAGCCGATCGATCTGTCCAACCCTCAAATCCGCAAGCGCTTTTTGGAATTGCTGATCCAGGCCAAATTTGCCGCTGGAATCACCGAATCCACACCCGAAGAGCTGCCCTATCTAACACAGTGGATCGAAAAAATTGGCCCTCAAACTGCTTTGCACCTGATGGATGTCATATTGAACCCGACTGCCAAAGAAGACAGTCGCAGAAGTTTCCCCGCCAGCACTCTGGCAATCCTGCTTGGGGAACTAGGCATTTCCCGCTCGGCTCTCAGGCTTAGCTAGCCCCTGTTGCGCATATGGAGAAAAATTTGTGATATCACTACCACACCCACAACAGCGAGCAGAACTGCATTAAGCTTTGGGGACTCGTCATAAAACTGATCTGAATCATACTTCAAAGTTCTCTCGATAACCTTTGTTGCACATGCAAACGCAAATGCTGCAAACACAACGCCAGCCCTTTGATAGATAGCCGGTATTGGCTCAGCTGGCTCAATGCGGAGAACGGGAGGTACGTGAGGTACAGAAGGTATTGCTGGAGATGCCGTCTGAGATTTTTCAACTGATTTTCCCATGGAACCTATCAATTTGTTCCTTAAGATTAAACCTAACATGATAACAGGTCAATATTCTTACTAGGTTCGTTTTTTGGGAATCCACTGGTATCGAGTGATTCAGCTAATGTTTTATGAAAAAACAGGGCATTCCAAATATTCTGAGAAAATCCCCATGATTTTTTTAAGATGATGCTATGTTTCAAACGTTTTGGAAAACATGTTCACTCCAAATAAACGGATGCAATGTCCAGGATCATGTTCCTTATGCTGAGAACCGATGCAGGCAACCCCGTAGGGGTTGTCGAAGCAGGCCGACGAAAAAAGATCACGGGAATGGGCTTTTCCGAGAGAATTTTTCAGCAGGAGCTGCTGTAAGTTTAGCTAGCCTGCAAAAACGATTCCGATTAGAATCGTTGATAATGATTAGAAAACGCCTATTCCCATTTATTTGTTTGCTGGCAGCGACACTGTCGGCCGAAGAGTTGACGCTTGATAGGGCTATCGAACGCGCTTTGAGCGAGTCGACCGCCCTGAAAACCGCGCAACTCGAAATTGAAGTACGCAATGCGCAGAGCTGGCAGGACAGCCTCTATCCGAATCCAAGTGCTATGATCGAGGTGGACAGCTTCGGTGGGAAGCATGAAAACAGAGGCTTTGACAACGCCGATGTCTCCTACAGCATCACTCAGCTCATCCTGCTCGGCGGCAAGCGCTGTGCCAGATTGAAGCTCGACCACGTCAACAACCATGCTGCAACGATCGATTATGACATCCTCATGCAGGATACCTTGCTTGAATTAATTCATGCCTACGTTGACGCTTATGTTTGCCAGGAAAAGCTGGATTTGGCGCGGAATCTGCACGAAGTTGCAGCAGAATGCCTGAACATTGCCAAAGGCAAGGTCCAATCGGGGAAAGAAAATGCCCTACAGGAGAAGAAGGCCGCGCTTGCCGTTTGCAGCTGCAGAATCAGCATCAGCAAGGCAGAGAGCGCAAACCTTGCCTCCCGGGCGATCCTATCGTCCTATTGGGAATCGGAAGAACCCGATTTTGAGCGCATCAGCTTTCCTCTCTATGAGCTTTCACCGCCACCTTCGCTAAGCGAACTTGAAGCGGCTCTATTTTATAGCCCTGATTTGGCTAAGGCGGAAACCGCCATCGATGCAGCCATTGCCGCAACGGATCTGGAGAGAGCGCTTGGCGTTCCCGATCTTGAGGTGAGCGCCGGTGTGGGAAATCAATGCGGATTTAGAGACGGCGGTTTTAGCGACAATGGTTTCTTTGTCTCGCTTTCGATGCCGCTGCCCATCTTTGACCGCAACCAGGGCAATATCTGTCGGGCCTCGCTGCAGTCGTGGCAGGCAGCATATGCGCGGCAGAATGCTGAAGTCACTGTAGCAAAAAATCTGAAAGCGGCCTGGCGCGCCTGGTCGGATGCCTATCAAAATGCCCGCGCCTATGTCGATCTGGAGCAGGCTTTCGCGCAGGAAACTTTGCAGACAAACGAAGAGTCGTTTCAGCAGGGCAAAGTCGAGCGCCAAGACTGGATGGACGCCAAAAAGAGCTGGCTCGAAACAAAGCAGCAGACGCTCGACGCTCTGGCAGAATACCATATTCGAAAGGCTGAAACGCTCCGAATCATTGCCCAATTACCGTACATGAGGACATGCGATGCGAAGCAAGCTCCCTAATATCGCCCTATGCTTTCTGGCTACTGCCGGTCTGGCGGCGACTGCCTATCTCTTTTTCCTGCCTAAGCAGCAGGGCGCCCATGCGGAAGAGGAGCATGTGCATGAAGAATTTGTCGCGATGACCTCGGAACAGATTGAAGAGAATGGCATTTTGATCATGGTGGCAGAGCCCGGCAAGGTCCAGACAGTCGTCTCGGCGCCGGCGCGCATCCTGCTTAATCAGGACAAGGTCATGCACCTCGTGCCCAAAGTCAATGGCGTCGTGCATGATGCCAACAAGTGGGTAGGACAGCGGATTAAACGTGGAGAGGTTCTGGCAGTATTTGAGAGCAGCGAAATGGCTGTTACCAAATCAAGCTACCTCGACGCCCTGAAAAAAGAGGCCCTCGCCGCATCTAACCTCGAAAGGGAAAAGCAGCTGCATGAAAGGCAGATTTCAGCCGTTCAGGATTTCCAGAATGCCGTTGCAGATCAAGAGGCCGCGCGCATCGAACTTGAACTGTCGCGTCAGAGACTGCATACCCTCGGATTAAGCCGCAGAGAAATCGATGCACTTCCCGACGCCGATCCGACACTTCTGCGCAACTATGAGCTACGCTCGCCGATGAATGGGATCGTGATCGAGAAGACCATCACTAAAGGCGAACTGATCGACACCACTCGCGAAATCTACGTCATCGCAGATCCCAGCTCTCTCTGGTCTGAAGTCTACCTGTTTCCTACCGATTTTGCCCTGTTGCAAGAAGGCCTTGAACTTGAACTTATCCATCCCAACGGCAACAAATCGATGGCCCGGCCCATTTCGATCAGCCCAAGCGTTGATCCTTCCACAGGGGCTGTGCGTCTGATTGCTGAATTTAATAATTCCGATAGCGATTGGCGCCAGGGCATGTATGCGCTGGCCGAGCTCAAAGGCAAAGCTACAAGCGTTGCCCTCGCTGTTCCCAAAGAAGCTGTGCAGCAGATCGAAGGGGAACCCACAATCTTCATCTACAAGGAAGGAGGCTTTGAACTCCGACCTGTCAAAACTGGCCTGTGCGATCATCAATGCATCGAAATCCTGTTTGGCCTGGCTCCTGGCGAGTCCTACGCGGCAAAAAACACATTCCTGCTCAAAGCAGACCATGGCAAGGATGAAGCGGAGCATATGGATTAACCATGATTGAACGCATCCTGAAATTTTCAATTCACAACCGTCTGCTCATCGTGCTGCTCACGGCGCTTGTAGCTGGCTACGGCCTCTATACTCTGCGCCGCCTGCCAATCGACGCTGTGCCAGATATTACGAACAATCAGGTGCAGATCAACAGCATGGCCTCCGGCCTCTCTCCATTTGAAGTGGAAAAGCAGGTTACACTTCCCATTGAAAATGCTCTGGCAGGCATCCCGGGCCTCGAATCGACGCGCTCTTTGTCGCGCAACGGGTTTTCCCAGGTCACGGCGATCTTTCACGACCATGTCAACGTCTACTTTGCTCGCCAGCAGATCAACGAACGCCTCGCCGAAGCCAAAGAGTTTCTTCCTGGCGGCGTCGAGCCCAAGATGGGACCGATCGCAACCGGTTTGAGCGAAATTTATATGTGGACGGTCGAGTTCAAACATCCTAGAGGTGTTGAGGCCGAAATCAACGACGGCCTGCCCGGCTGGCAGCGCGACGGTTCCTATCTCACGCCAGAAGGACAGCGTCTCAAAGGAGATGTCGAACTGCAATCCTATCTCCGCACTGTTCAGGACTGGATCATCCGTCCTCAGTTGAAGGGCATTCCGGGCCTCGCCGGCGTCGACTCGATAGGCGGCTATGTGCGACAATATGATGTCGAACCCGATCCGCACAAGCTGATCGCCCTCAACCTCTCCTTTAGCGATATCATCGATACGCTGCAAAAGAACAACCTGAGCATTGGTGCTGGCTACATCGAACATAATGGCGAAGCCTCGCTGGTCAAGGCTGACGGACGCCTGGCGAGCATGGATGAAATTAAGAATATCGTCGTCGCTACGCGCAACAGCGTTCCTATTCCCATCAGAGAGATAGCCGATGTGCGCATAGGAAAAGAGATGCGCACGGGCAGCGCGACAGAAAATGGGCGTGAAGTGGTGATCGGAACCGCCATGATGCTGATCGGAGCCAACAGCCGGACGGTAGCCATCGCTGTCGATGCCAAGATGCAGGACATCAATAAGACACTTCCTCCAGACATAAACGCTAAGACGGTGCTTAACCGAACGAAACTTGTCGATGCGACCATTGCCACCGTCTCGAAAAATCTTTTCGAAGGGGCGCTTCTCGTCATCGTCATTCTCTTTGCCATGCTCGGCAATTTCCGGGCAGCTTGCCTGACCGCTCTCGTCATTCCCCTTTCGATGCTCATTACGTCCATAGGCATGGTGCAAACAAAGATCAGCGGCAACCTGATGAGTTTGGGCGCTCTCGACTTCGGCCTCATCGTCGATGGAGCTGTGATCATCGCAGAAAACTGCCTGCGTCATTTGAGCGAGAAGCAGCGCCAGCTGGGCCGCTCCCTGCAGCTCCAGGAGCGCCTTGCCGAGGTTGTTGTTTCTGCCAAAGAGATGATCCAACCCACTGTCTTTGGCCAGGCGATCATCCTGACCGTCTACATTCCCCTTCTGACATTCTCAGGAGTCGAGGGCAAGATGTTCGAGCCGATGGCGCTGACCGTCATTTTTGCGCTCATTGCCGCCTTCGTTCTCTCGATCACCTTTGTCCCCGCCATGATCGCCCTGTGGGTCAAGCCCAAGGTCGAGGAAAAGGAGCATCGCCTTCTCCTCCTGGCCAAAAACAGCTATGGCCATCTTCTCAACTTTATCTTCCGACATTCCACAGGGGTGCTTGCAGCAGCAGGCTGTCTGGTACTCGCCTGCTTCACACTTTTTGGACACCTGGGGCAGGAGTTTATCCCGACGCTCGATGAGCAGGACATCGCCCTGCACGCCGTCCGTATCCCCAGCACATCGCTCACCCAATCGACTGAGATGCAGCTCAAAGTGGAAAAGACCCTTAAGCAATTCCCTCAAGTCGACTTCGTCTTTTCGAAAACGGGAACAGCGGAAATGGCCTCCGACCCCATGCCCCCGAACGTCTCCGACACCTTTGTCATGCTGCGCCCGCGCGAACAGTGGCCCGATCCCAAACTCACCAAGCTTGCCTTGATTGAAGCGATGGAGACCGAGCTGCGCAAAGTTCCTGGAAACAACTATGAATTCACCCAGCCGATCGAGATGCGCTTCAACGAGCTGATCGCGGGCGTTCGCAGCGATGTAGCGGTTAAGGTCTATGGCGACGATTTTAACGAGATGCAGCGCACCGGCCATCAGATCGCCCATAGCCTTAGCAGCATTCCAGGAGCTGCCGATGTGAAGGTGGCGCAAACCGATGGACTGCCCGTCCTCGAAGTGAAGCCCAACCAGGAAGCAGCGCGCCGCCGCGGTCTCTCCATCCAGGCGATCCTCGATGTCGTGTCGACCGCCATCGGCGGAACTAAAGCCGGACTCATCTTCGAAGGCGACCGCCGCTTTGACATCGTCGTGCGCCTGCCCGAGGTCATCCGTCATAATCCTCTCGCCCTCGGAAACCTGCCGATTCCCCTGCCATCAGCTGAAGAAGGACCAGGATACATTCCTCTCAAAGAAGTAGCCACCATTTCCCAGACAGAGGGGCTCAACGAAATCACGCGCGAAAATGGCAAACGCATGGTCGTCGTCGAAGCCAACGTGCGCGGCAACGACCTGGGCTCATTTGTCTCCCAGGCCAAGGACAAAATTGCCTCACAGGTCAAAATCCCTCCAGGCTATTGGATCGAATGGGGCGGACAATTTCAGAACCTGCTTTCCGCAAGAGCCCATCTCAGCATCGTCATTCCGCTCTGCTTCTGCATGATCTTCGCCCTGCTCTTCGGCGCCCTGCACTCCGTTAGACAGGCCCTGCTGGTCTTCAGCGGTGTCCCAATGGCCTTGACAGGCGGAATTCTTGCCCTGGCCCTCCGGGACATCCCTTTCTCCATCTCCGCCGCAGTCGGCTTCATCGCCCTCTCCGGCATCGCCGTCCTCAACGGCCTGGTCATGATGACCTACATCAGCCAACTGCTTCAGCGCGGCCTGCACCTGGATGAGGCCATTGTCGAAGGCGCCAAAACGCGCCTCCGGCCTGTCCTCATGACCGCCCTGGTCGCCTCGCTGGGTTTTGTCCCCATGGCACTCGCAACAGGCACCGGCGCCGAAGTTCAGAAGCCCCTTGCCACCGTCGTCATCGGCGGCCTTATCAGTTCCACTTTTCTGACACTCTGCCTTCTTCCGCTTCTCTGCAAGCTGTTCCTGCGTAGAAAAGAAAGGGTTGAAGCAGTTGCAACGCCGAATTAATTTTTGAGTCAGCAGTTCCCGCCAAGAAAAATGATTCGATAATCTTTCCAGCAGGAACTGCTATTGAGTATTCTACTTAATGATTAATATCTTTTGTGTGCAAGGGGTTCCCTCGTCAGTCTCCCGATTGAGCAAAACAATACCTTCGCTATCTGCCGGCGAACGCTTGGTTTGCATTAAAAACTGGAGATGTTTTTCTTCCTTTTCCTTCATCTCCTGATATATTTTTTTCAATTTTTGCATGAAACCAAGCTTCATTTGAATAAATTCAACGTCTTGATCAACTTCTTTTTGAAGTTCCGGTTTCATTTTCCCTTTTTCTTTCTCCAATGAGTAAAGTAGAGATTGCGAAACAGGGTCCGGGTGACATACAATTATACCAATACTAATTTATTAATGGAGGAGTCCTATATGAATTGTGAACGACCAAAACCAAGCTTACTAGAGGTATCAAATGCCATTCAAATTGAGAACATCCCATCTGCAGTACTCGCAAGAGTCTCCAAACACCTCAAGCTTGAAGGATATCTGGTCAAAGGGGAAAATTATCGCATTGGCCTCGATGCGACCCATCGCTTTGGAAACAGGCTGACAACTGTCAACGGCGACGCCATCACGCCAGACCTTCGCGACAGGATCATCACCATCGTCGCGCGCGACCTTGCCAATCCTGATGAAACGCATTTGTTGCGTCTCCCAAGCACAGTCTTTAATGGAGTCGCAAGCCGGGCTGTCTTCATCTGCGACAATCAATTGATCGAGTTAACGCTCTCTCAGCAGAAGAACCCAGATCTTAAGTGGCAGGTAGAGTTTGAGCCAGCCAAGCTTCAGCTTTGGAAAAAATCCAATGCCGAAGGCAAATGGGGACAGGGCCGAATAGAATATGAGAACTTAAACGATATTCCTGCTGACGTGCGCCATATAGATGGCAGAGTCCTTTCACCGCGCGCCAGAATTTACGATTGCATCACTAAGCAATGGCGGGAGATCACTTCAGACGACCTCCAAGCACTCAACAACCACTATCAAAAGGTAGGGGTGTGCCACGAAGATGTAGATATCCGTGAACCTGACTCGGATGAAACGAACCTAAATCAACTCTGGTATGTTCCTGAGTGGTTCTCTAAAAACAAATATGAGTTCCTGACACTCGTCGTAGACGATGGGATGCTGATTCTCGCTGGCCAGCCCAAGGAAACGACTGAAACTAAAAAACCCTTCTTTTTTGTTCGCGTCGGCCCCATGCCATCTGGACAGATCGATCAGAATTCGCTGAGCCTGTCATATATCAAAGATAGTTTCTGCGCCAACACATTCGGCAAAGT
>JAJFUZ010000160.1 GCA_021372155.1 Parachlamydia sp.
TAGAACTTGGTGAGTGTGGAGTCTTCTTTGCCCTTTGATGCCTCAATATCATTTGACTTTTTGGGCCACGATGCTTTTAAAACCTCTCGCGAAACCAGCTTCTTTTGATACAGGGTCCTAGGGGAATTGTACAACGCCTCAAAGCAATCAACAGTGATTTCAAGAGGCAGAACGTCTTCCATGCGGATACGATTATTCTCGTCTAACCAAACCTTTAAGAAAGCCTTGCCGAAAACACTGCCATTAAGAAATGTTCTCTCAATCGTTGAGTAAAACTTAGACTCATAGAAGATACCGTCAATAAAAAGGTTATTATCTTTTGCCTTTTGCTGTGACACCCAGTCGCCGCCCTCGGTCAAAAACATGATGGCGGGCTCATTGTCTGTGATCTTGGACAGGAGCGTATCTACCTGAGATCTGCATATATTATATGTGAGCCTGTTCTTTGGAAGATTAGTTGGCTGAGTGAAACTGCCGTAGTATGCTGGTAGATCTATATTGTTATAGAGACGAGCATTCTGCAAATGCAATTGGGTCCGGTCGTCATTAGCATTGCCCAAGCCGGTAAGAGCCGACCATACGGCCTCATGTCTCTTACCTTCGGCCTCGTCACTATACCATTGAAAGAAATGTTCCATTCATTTTTCCTATCTATTCATTGACAGACCAAAAAAGATCGGCGTCTTCGTTTTGTTTAATTTCTTCATCTGTTAGTTCTTTCGGTGGCTCATCTATCGCTTGATCTATTGGAATGGTGGCGGCCATAGGCGAATTGACTTGTGGAAAGATAACTCGAATATCACCTACGCAAATATCAATACCGCCCATTTCCCTAAGTTTCTTTATGATCTCTAACTTTTCTTCTGTGGTTTGTTTATCTTTTGATTTATTATTACGAGAAGTAGTCTTCGTCATCTGATCCATATAGGTCTCTCTGTTCTTGTTTTTCCCGTTCGGCCTGCGCTCTCAACTCATCCCTATATGCCTGTGATATAACCTTAGAATCAGTTGAATGCGGTGATGGCTTTGTTTCCTTGGGATTGCTTAGATAATGCAAACATTCACGCCAGCCGTAAAGCAAAGCGTCAGCTCTATGTGTATGAATTCTCTTATCAAACTCTTTTCTGTCTGCTGTCCATTGAATCTTTTGGAGTTCGGTTATTAAACCTATAAGGTGACTATCTAGAAGAACCTTGCCCTCCAAGAAATCAGAGTTGATTAACTCCACATATTCGCGCTTATTCTTCTTCTCTGCTGGTTTAATATATAGCGCATGGCGCTGGTTTAGCTCCTCGATGATCGCTTTACCCAACCCGCCGGTATCGCCTACGATAGCCATAGGGTGATATTTTATAACGAATTCCTTGACCCATTCGGCCAATGCAGAGGGTATTAATTCCCCCTTCTCTTCGGCTTCCAGCACGTAAACTTTTTTCTCATATGCACTGAAAGCCAGCACCACTATTGCAGTTGGGTCTGGGGAATAACCTATATCTACACCCAGTACGTATTCCCATTGGTATTGTGGCAGTTTTGAATAAATATTGGTTGATTTGCTAAATCTAAATACCAGCGTTTCTATATCCTTAATCCACTTGCCCTTGTATTCTCGTAAATAGGTTGGATTATCGGGCGACCAACCATTCTTAATCCTTATGGCTTCGATTTTCTCCTCAAAATTGGTAATGAATGGATTCGTCGTAATCGTGAACGACTTATATGCCGGATGTAATCCATGTGATGCTCTATAGAACAGATCAGTTTCAGACCAAAGGGGAGGGGGGGTCCCTATTATGCATTTTCCACAATTCAATTTGATACCAGCAGGCTGCAATACTGAATCGAGTAAATACTGAACGTGATCCTGATCGAAAGAGCCACACTCATCGACAATTACGATCTTCAAATTGGTGATTCCACGCAATCGCTCGATGAAATTCTTCTGATCGGCCCCAAACAACCGAATCTGGCTTTTGTTAGGTAATGTTACAATAAGATCTGACTCATTTACGGATATAGAAAATGGCAATCTCTGAGCTGTCTCTTTCAGTGTTTGCCAGAGTATGGTCTTGGCCGAATCTCTTGTAAGCGCCAAAAAGAGACATTTACAATTTGGGGTCTCATAGGCTGTCTTATATAAAAGAACCGCTGAAGAGGTTGATTTACCTACCTGTCTGCGTGTGTCGAGCGCCTTGTCCTTAGCTGGATCACTGATATAGAGCCAATGCTCTTCTGATACCTTTCCATTTTCGTCGGTAACTAGGGCCTTCCAGTCAATGTTAGGATCTGGTTTTAACTCATCAGCCTTCCTAATGACGTACTCAAGCAGTTTTCTTTCATTCTGGAAATCATTCACTATTTTACCTCTATAGATTCTTCCTTAACCGGAATCGGGATGAAAGAGGAAATAGCCGACATAGGAATACAAACCGAAACAGAACCATTAAGCTCTTTGATTATAAACACGTTCTTTTCTAATTCGCATGTCTGTCCTGGGAAATCTTTATCAGACCACTTGTTGGTCTCTCTCTTCTTTCCATGATGGACTATGAGGACCGAAACGGCACATTTCAAATATGATATTTTCATTAGCTCACCATCTTAGTTTCGGCGTGTATTTTAAGCTCTAAATTAGACAGTTGATTAAATAACTCTTCCATCTTCTTTTGAGTTAACGCTATTTTCTCATTTAAAGCCCGTACATCATCGCGCTTATCAAATTCCTCATTACTATCAGATAGTTGTTTGTTAAGATCTTTATATTCTTGACCTATTACATTAAGTCTTTCGATAATCGGTTTGGAGCGTTCGTAAAGTGGAGTCTTCAAATCATTGAAGGAATCTGTTAACTTGTATAATTCAAGTCTAATTGCCAGTATCTCTTCTGATATTTTCAAGTATTCGTTTTTCATAGCTTATTCCTTAGCGTTTGTTTTAAGTTCTTTATCTCTCCAAACCATGATCTGTTCCTCACGATATGCCCATGCGGGAATAAACTCCCAGCGAATGTCCTTGGCAGTGGCCATGATTAGAGCTGGCATATTGAAAGGGCTGAATATATAGCGAACAGTCTTACTGAGGTCTAAACCGCTGTAATTCATAAGATTCTTAAACATGCCCATTCTGCGATACGGCTTTTTCACGTACGAATAAATCAGAGTGTTAGAAGATCTGTCGCAAACTATAAAAGCCAAAATCTGTGTCGAATCCTCAGGAAGACAAGCAATTAAAAGTTTTGTGTTTGGTAGGCCTATGATATCCGTTAAGAGCTGGTGGTAATATTTAAAATACACTGCGTTAGTGAGGTGCTTAGTCTCCCAAGACGAACGGAACGATTTCAGAATGGAATTCATTACGAAATTTAGATCACCATCTCGCTCAAATTCCCTCACTGAAATATTGATATCGCTCATATATATTTAATCCTTTTTTATACCAATCACGTTGGAAGGAATTCCTTCAGGGGAAATTTCGGGAACAGTCTTATCTACTACTTTCGCCGCTTTTTTTGCTTCAATATCTTTAGCTATCTTTTCGGCGTCTGCTTTCTTCTGGGCTTCAAACTCTTGGACTTTTACGAATTCCGCGTCAATATCGGACATCTTCTGTAAAAGCTCTGATTTCTTGAGACTGATTACGTCCAGTTGATGCTCTAAATCCCCAAGACTGACGCATAGACTAGAATACTCTTTGATCAATTCGGGTACTGATTTCATGTTCTTACTCCTTACTATCCTGTTGATTTTTAAGATGCTTTTTTATATCTCGACACGCCTTCATGGCGCGCTTAACCAGTTTTTTTAAAGGTAGAAGCGAGAGTTCGTCAGATTCATCAGGTTGTTTTTGAAGCTCAGATAACGTTTTAGCGAGTGATGAAAGTGTCTCTACTTCTTGTTTGTTAAGAGCTCGTGATTTCTGTACTGTAGCTAACCGGTCAATTTCTATTTCCAGCATCTGTTTAACCGCTTCCTCTGAAGAAGCGGGCGCTTTCGGAACAACGATTATCCTTTTAGGTGGTCTGTTTTTTTCGTCCATATTTGCTTAAAAATGACTATTTGATGTATAAAATTGAAGAAAAAGAATGTAAAACAGCTTATTGTTTATACCTAATCGGCATGATTTCTGCATTATTCTTTCGCCTCTACTTATATAATCCCATCCGGCTGTAATATATGCTATTAGAGTAATTTTTTCATTCTCTTCATATATCTATTAATAATCAACCAGAGGGCCTTTTCTCGCATTTTAAACATCTCTGTAAGGTCTTTTGGAAGCTTGCCGTCACAGATATAGGCATACATCAATTGCTCGTGCCATGGAGCTTCCCAGGAGGTATATGAATGAAATATATTGACATATTGATCCAAGAACGAATTGGGCCAATCATCAGGCTCTTTTTCAACAAATTCATTATCATATCTGTTATATGATTCTCTGGAAGGTCCAATAACTCCTAATCCTTCTCTTTTAAGTTGCTGCTCTAACTCTTTTGCTACTGCTTTCTCTTCGCGCGTCATTTTTCGTATAGCCATAAGGGTAGTAACCTCAAAAAATAGATTAATGAATAACTTATTGAATTTACTTGCTAATTACCAAATTTAGACTTTTTACAGACAAGACGATAGGCAAATAGGCCAGTGTCAGTAACTCGTTTTCTATCAATTAGGTACC
>JAJFUZ010000162.1 GCA_021372155.1 Parachlamydia sp.
TGCCGGAGCCCTCATGCCCGATGCCCATCAAGGCTACGGTCTGCCGATTGGCGGCGTGTTAGCCACTGAGAACGCGGTTATCCCTTATGCGGTTGGAGTAGACATCGCCTGCAGGATGATGCTGACGGTCTATCCCGCCTCTCCCGATATCTTGAAACAGGTGGGTTCAGCAGATTGGCTCCATTTGAATGATGCGCTGGTGAATAATACCGTTTTTGGATCTGGTCTGGATGGCATCCATGATGGGAAGATCGAACATCCGATTTTGGAGGAGTCCAACTGGAAAAGCACGCAGCTGATCCGATCTCTCCGACAGACCGCTATCAGGCAGATCGGTACAAGCGGTGGAGGAAATCACTTTGTGGAATGGGGAGAGCTGGAAATTTCTCATTCTGAAAACCCTCTGAAGCTGGCTGCGGGCCGTTATCTTGCCCTGCTGTCGCACAGCGGGTCAAGAGGCGTCGGCTTCAAGATCGCCAACCATTATACCCAGGTGGCCAAAGATCAATTGCCAGACCTCGATGATTCGGTCAAGCATCTGGCCTGGCTCTCTCTAGACAGCGAAGCGGGACAGGAATACTGGGACGCCATGGAGCTTGCTGGGGCTTTCGCTTCTGCCAATCATCATATCATTCATGATCGCGTGGCAGCAGGGGCGGGACTTCATCCTCTGGCAACCGTAGAAAACCACCACAACTTTGCCTGGAAAGAAAAGATCACTTTGGGAAAGAGCGAAAAAGAGGTGATCGTCCATCGCAAAGGGGCGACGCCTGCTGGAAAAGGGGTCTTGGGCATCATTCCAGGCACCATGGCCGACAAGGGATTTGTGGTGATGGGCAAAGGCAATGCCGATTCTTTCAATTCCGCCTCACATGGAAGCGGGCGGCAGATGAGTCGCACGGCTGCCAAAAGCAGGATCACGGCGCGCGAACAGTCCGAATACCTCGCAGAACGCGGCGTGACCTTGATTGGCGGCGGGCTGGATGAGTCTCCGCAAGCCTACAAATCGATTCATGCTGTGATGGAGGCGCAAAAAGAGCTGGTGGACATTCTGGGAACATTCCAGCCGCGGCTGGTGTGCATGGCGGCAGATGGAGGGCCCTTCAAGCACAAACCTGTGCCTGAAGGGATTGTCGATGCAGAAAATGATTGAACTAAATGGGCTTTAACACGAAAGCGTGTGTCTTCCCGTTAATTGTCCCATTGCCAATGATTTCGCCCTTATCATTAATGCCGTTCAGCGTGTCCAGAGAATCCCAGACATTCCCTCGGTCATCCTTCAGACCTGTGAGCACAGAAAGATCATAGCACTCGCCACTGTCCCAAACGGCAGGTTGACCTTTCTTCTCATAAAGATATTCGCCGACAACTTGTCCCAGGTTATTCATTCGGTATGGCCAAAAGTTGATCAGTGGTGTGTATTCCCCGGTGGCGGCAGCTAAAAACCCAATGATCATCTGTTCCTGTGGATGATAAAAATTGCCCACAACCTGTCCCTGGTCATTGATATCTTGCCCCACCGCATCTCCTGGCAAATCGATTTTCCGAACTGAATGAGCAGGATAATTGTAGACAGAGACATGCGCCAGGCGATTTTTCTTAAGAACGCTGCCCGTATGGTAACAGCCCAGGATCTCTCCTCGGTTATTTAATCTAAAACCCGCTTCAAATCCTGGATTTTCGATCTTTTGAAATTCCTTATTGTCATAGAGCCAGATGCCGTTTTTACCCGTCTCATCCATAGCAGTTGAATAGCTCCTCACGTCCATCACCAGAATCTGCCCCAGGTCGTTGGCATCCCAGAAGACATTGGGCTTGAAATTGTGAGAAGTCGTTCTCCGGCCTTTTGGATAGCCCACATGCTTAAAGTTGAAGTATTGGATGAAGTTGAAGGGATTGATCCATTTAAACACAAGCTCCTCGCTGAAATACCAGTGGGCATCCCCGGTGCGATGGGCAAACGAGCCAAATATCTCATTATTGTTGTTGATCTTGAGCCGGTATGAGAAAAAATCCTCTTGGCGGAGCGCCAGCTTTTTATTGCTCGAATCGATCACAAAAATGCGCGAGGTTTTGCCATCCATCAGATAGCCGCAGACCACGCCATTTTCATTAATGCTCACCACATCACTCGATGTGTAGGCCGAAAGACCCAGATCAACCAGCTGATAGCGCTGGGCAATGGCCATAAGGCTGGTCGATTGAAAAAGAAACAGAGTCACTATTAGCAACATACAACGTTTCATCGTTTTACCTTTTTATTGGGGTTTAGATTTTAAAAAATTCCAAGCATCTTTGAAGGCTACTTCCGATTGCTGATCCGCAAATTCTGGCCTCTCGCCTGTATAGAGATATTCCAACACCACTTTGACCTGGTCCAGCGTCATCTGTTGAAGAGTCACCGTGGGCGTTGCGGAATCTCTCATCTTTGTTTCAAAAAGTCCTCTAAAAAAGGGAAAGGCGCTTGCAAGGAGGAAGCGATGGGCATGGATTCCCTCAGGTTCATCAACTCCTTTCACAATTATGTCTGCACCCGTCTCTGATCTATTGAACAGCGCATCAAATGAGGGCTTGATGTTTTTAACTTCGCGCAACAACTGTTGCGTCGCAGGCTGGACGATCTCGCGCATCGTCAGATTATTGTAGAGCCACTTCAAACGCAAATGGGCCTCTTGCACCTTCTCCGGTGGAATTGTCACCTCATTGCTTTGAGGGGAAATGTAGCGGTTAAAGAAGGGATCCAGGCGCAACAGAACCCTGTGGGCGGGGATATCCTGCTGCAGCTTCACAGTGAGATCTGCAAGACTTAGGTTATTGTACTGATCGCGCAGGGGACATTTCAGGCTTCCTACATGGGCGGATCTCTTGACCCCTTTGACAAAATCTTGGATCGTTTTACGGATCACCTCAGGAAGACCCGCTTTTTGTGAAAGTGCCTCCATCTCAGTAATCCAAAGAGTAAAGCTGTCTCCAGCCACTCCATCCTGAAGCATTTGACACATATTACCACGCGCCTTGCTGTCAAAAAGGGACATAAGGAAGAGAGGTCTGCTCAAGTCTTTGACTTCATCAGCAGCTGGCAAGGTCTGCAATCTAAGTGCCCTAATAAAATAGTTGCGCGTCAATTCATCCAACCCTTGCACAAAATCCCAGGCCCCTTGCCATTGATCGCTGTCAACTAAGCCGGTAAATCCCTGCAGCAATGCGTCCATATGCGCCGAGATCTCTTGCGTCCAGTGCTGGACGATGGCAGGCTGCGCCGCAGCAGGCTGAGAGGGCTCCTTTAAGAGATCGACTAGAGTGATTTTATCTTGAAGACTGATCGGATATCGCTGGCATAAAGCCAGGAGATCGGTCATTTCCTGCGCCGTCAGGTTTCTGGCTGTCGATTTCAAAACAGAACCGTATCTCTGCAACGATTGGGAACGCAGCGCCAGTAGGAAACGGTGTGTCGGCAGATACTTTTCTAAAGGCATCGCAGCGATGTCCGCTGGTGTCAATGCTTCAAAATAGGATCTCACAGATGCATCCCAAAGCAGGTTAGGATCTTTCTTGAGGAATTGTTGGGAAAAGCAGATGAAAAATAGCTTCTGGCGATCCGTTTGAGGATGATTCAAATGCCGTGAAAGCCCATACCAGTGATAATCCTTGTTCTCCAAACTTGTATAATCCCTATTCCTCGAATTAGGAACCAAGTTGTTACAATCAAACAATTCCCATGCCTGATCAGAAAATTGCTCCAACGGCCAGTCATCGATGACAGGGATTGCATCTCGATGCGGTTGAATCATGTGACCCAAAATCTTTGTAAGATAATATCTCTTATCAATATTTTCGGTACTTGCCATCAACCCGTTTAAATAAGCTATCAAAGATTCAGGCTTTTGTCCTTGAATCACCACCCTCATTCGATCATAATTCCAGACATAAAAGGAATATACCCCCCCGACTTTTTGCCACGCGAGTTGAGATGCCGATGAGAGTCTTGCAATATAGGGGACCGTTCTATTACCGTTTAACAGATATTCATAGAGCACTTCTTTGATCGTGTGTGCTTGAAAGTCGCAATCCCCTTGTGCAAACAGATCCCACCATGCAGGATCTTCGAGATTACTTGGTTGCCATGCAGGTATCGTAAGGACAACGAGTTTAGCAATTACAGGAAGATAACGCCTTCTTTCGGATTCAGGTTGTGTTCTCAGAGAAGCTGCAGCCTTCACAAGATAGCTTGGAATCTGATTCACTCGATACGATGGCCATTCTCTAGATGTGAGCAGAGCCAAAGTTCTCGGCCACAGGGCTGAAACTTCTGAAGCCTCCGGCAGTTTTGTCAAATTTTCCTTCTCTCCCATGTCGCATTCTTCGAGAAATTGCATCAGGCGAGTTGCTTTTGCGAGTTGCTCCGCCTGAGCGATTCTCATCGCGACCGCAGCATCTACTACCTTTTGCCTGGGGACAGGAGAGCTCTTGGCACACGCAGAAGGGCTACTGATGTTCGAAAGAAGCTCCCAGAGCTTTGTTTTTCCTGTTCCAGCATTGTGTCTGACAACTCTAAGATGCAAACGAAGAATGCGTTCAAGCTGTCGCATCGTCTCTGCATTTCCCTTAGACTTGCACAGGACATCTTCTGCACAGCGAATCAACTTTTGTGTTGCTCTATCCAGCGATGGGTTATCCGACCGAATGCCAAATGTCAGGATGCAGATCAATCGATGGAGAAAATTCTGCAGCTGCGTCCTCTTTCTGATGAGGCCAAACTGTTCGTTGAAACTATGTTTAGAAGGATCGAGATGCTGATACTTGGGCAAAAGCAGGCTCAAATCGGACATACACATCTCCAGATTCAATTAGAAATGCAAATGCGCCTACAGTATCATTTTTCGGGATCAAAAATCAAATAATTTAATCTAAGCTCGATCTCTGAACTCGCTTCATTTTTTTTAAACAATATTATCGTTATCTTTAAATTTTCTTTAAATTATTTAATCTATAATGTATTCTATTCACAATAAAAAAAGGAGTTTATTATGTCTTTAGATGTAACTGCGCCCAGTTTTTTTCCTTCTCCACAAAAAATTCACGCTGAACCGGATCGCAAGGAAGTAGTTATGCAACTTTTAGAGCAAGCATACACCTCAAAAATTGTGATGCTGGAAAGTGTAATTGCAAAAATGAAACAGGACAGAGATGAGCGAGATCCCCGCAATCTTCAGGGGCGGCTGACTGCGGCTAACCTATCCAAGCAGAATATGACGCAGCTGATCGCAGAGAAAGACGCACTATTGAACAAGGCTCTTAATGATATTCAGTCTCTCGAAGCTCAACATGATGATCTTGCATTTCAATATGCGGATCTTAAAAAAGAGTACCAGGATCTCTTAAAACGACAGGTGCAATTAAAGATCTCTGCCGCAAAGGAAAAGGAAGAAGCAGCTTCTCAGTTGAGCAAGGCGCATGACGAGATCCAGGTTTTGCAGGGGCGTTGTGAGGAACTTTCTAAAAGTCAGAAGCAACTTATTGTGAATGCCAATAATGCAGATAAAGTCTTTCACAGACAAAAGCTTGAAATGGACAGCCTGAAAGATGAACTCGCAAATAAGGAAGACGATAATCAGAAGCTCCGGCTCGAAAATGAGCGCCTGATGCTTTTGCTGGCGGAAAGACAAATGCCAGAATTAGTCGACTTTCCAGATGATTGCAGACAGGCTCCTCAAGTTAAGAAGTCCTGTCAGCTGGATGCAAGAAAGGAAAGTGCGCTTCGCGGCAGCTGTGAAGATTCTGATTCCAGAGTCGTTCAGGAAGCCTGAAGAACTAGCTTTTAGCCAACGGCGCCGAAAAAGATGCGGTATTTGTCCACGATCTGGCCCCACGCCATTTTCTGAAATGGGATGCCAAACTTTTTGACTGCCGTATTCGTGGCGACGCGCCCATCGGTGGTGTTGGCATCAATGTAGGTGTCCCCGCCTTTGAACATCATGACGTGGCTGATGCGATCGGGCTGATCAAGCGGGGCCAAAAAGATGAGGTCGGCGGACCTGAGCTGATTGATTTCGCGGGGTTCCGAGGCAAGGAACTGGTCCTGGGCATCGCGTGGAAGCGAAAAACCGTGAACGCGGTAGAGTAGACTCACTAAGCCAGAACAGTCGACTCCCGTCAGGGTGTGCGGCCAGTCGGCACGGTGGGCGCTGCGCCCGCCCCAAACATAGGGACAATCGGAGAACTGGGCTGAAAGACTCAGGATGTCTTGGCGGACAGCTTCGAGATCAGGGTGATTCAGGCGCTGGACGCTTTTGGATCCAATGGTGGCCTCCTGCCCATCTGGAAGGCGGACGCGCCAGGTATCTCCACGCTGGGCGATTCCTTCCAGCTTTGTACCCATCGAGAGGGAATAGAGCAGCTTGTTTCCCTGGTAGAGGTCCGCCCAGGGTGCTCGTACAACCAGGTTGCAAACGGGCCATTCCGGGACCTCGATCAACTGTGCTTTCTGCACCCAACCTGGATAGCCTTTCCAGCCGCTTTCAGGATCAAATTTAGACTGCTCAGGGACTTCGACATAGAGCCATGACCCCGATTCTTTGATGGCTGTGACGCGATCGCCGAGAAGCAGCTGCGATTCCTGCAAGGGATCTTTTCCGGAAGTGACAAAGGCGGGCTTGGGCTCTCGCCTGAGATCAGCTACAGGCACATTAACTCGGAATTTGTTAGACATCTGTAGCTCCTTGGAGTTCTAGAATTTCTTTAGAGGGCGTTGAAAAACTCGCTTTGGAGGCCAAATTCGATGATTTTGCCAGCGGTTCGCTTTCTGCGCAAGTTGACATACTTGGATGTAAGTAGGCAACTTGCGCAGAACGTGCATCCGCTGGCAAAAGCGCGGATTTGTCCCCAAATTGGAGTTTTGCAACTCCCTCTTTAAATGGGGCAAAGGATCTTCTGTGAATGGGACAGGGGCCATGCTTTTGGATGGCCTCCATATGCTGGGCGGTGCCATAGCCTTTATGCTGGTCGAATCCATACTCAGGCCACTGACTGTGATATTCCACCATCAACCGATCCCGCGTCTCTTTGGCGACGACGGAGGCGGCAGCAATGCAATGGACGAGGGCATCCCCTCCCACAATGCGTCGACAGGGGATGGCGGGATGGGGCAGGTTCATGCCATCAACTAGCAGCAGATCAGGGATGGATATTAAGGCTTGGACGGCCTGCAGCATCGCCTGGATAGTAGCCTGATAGATGTTGATGCTGTCGATTTCCTCTTGAGAGATAATCCCGACTGCATAAGCTACTTTGGGATGATGGGTGATTTCTTCAAAAAGACTTTTGCGCTTCAGGGGGGTCAGCTGTTTGCTGTCGTTGATGCCGATGAAGCAAAGATTGGCTGGAATGACGCAAGCAGCAGCTACGACGGGTCCGGCCAGTGGGCCGCGACCCGCCTCGTCTATTCCTGCAATCGATTTGTAGCCTTCCCGGCGCGCTGCCTTCTCGATTTTCACAAGTTCCTGCAGCCGCCGCCGTTCGGGGTCATTTTGATCAGCGTTCGCTTTCGACGTTGGCACTGGAAGCTTCTGCAACAATGGATTGCATTTCGCTTCCCTGCTGTTCTTCCCCGCCTGCGTTCACAGTGCGTCTTGCACCGAGACGGCCTCTCACCTTCGAGGCCTTGCCGGAAGTGCCGCGCAGATAGTAGAGCTTGCTGCGGCGGACGTCGCCTTCTTTGACGACTTCAATTTTGCTGATGCGCGGGCTGTGGATAGGAAATACCCGCTCCATCCCCTCTCCATATGCGACGCGGTGCACAGAGAAGGTCTCCGATGCTCCCGTGCCTTTACGCGCGATCACTGTGCCTGTGAAGACCTGGATACGCTCTTTCTCGCCTTCGACGATTCTTGTGTGTACGCGCACGGTGTCACCGATACGGAAATCTCCGATATTGCGCTTTAGCTGTTTCTGTTCCAGCTTTTGTATGACAGTAGTTTTGCCCATAATTCTTCTCCATTTTAATAACTTAGAGACCAGATTCAAGATCCGGTCTGATGCGCCTCGTCTTTTCAATCGCTTTTTCTTTGCGCCATTTGGCAATCTCCTGATGATTGCCGCTCAGCAGTACTTTTGGGACGATGCGCCCTTCAAACTCTTCGGGTCGAGTGTAGTGCGGGTAATCCAGCAGACCCTTTTCAAATGAATCCTCTTCTGCCGCCTGCTCATGCCCCAACACTCCTGGGACAAAGCGAATGACGGCATCCACTAAGACGATCGCCGCGAGGCAGCCATTCGTCAGCACATAATCGCCGATGCTAATCTCCTCGTCGATGTCGCTTTCCAGCACCCGCTCGTCGATCCCCTCATAGTGGCCGCACAGAAGCACCAGGTGCGGGATTGCCGCCAGTTCGCGGCATTTGGCCGCGGTCAACGGTTTTCCCTGCGGCGAGAGGTAGATCGCACGGCTTTGGGGCGTTTTGACGCTGCGCAGAGCCTTCGCGACCGGTCCCGGCATCATCACCATCCCCGGTCCTCCTCCATAAGGGCGCTCGTCAGCGCGGCGCCACTTATCTTCGGAAAACTCGCGGATATCGACAAGATGGATTTCGACCTTCCCCTTTGTTTTTGCCTGTCTGATGATGCTCTCATCAAAAGGCCCCCTGAAATAACCAGGGAACAGGGAAAGAATGTCGAATCGCACGTCTATTTCTTCTCGCTCGACTTCTTCTCGCTCGACTTTTTCTCGCCTTGGGCCTTGCGCTTGGATGCCATCTTGGCGCGATGCGCCACCACTTTATCCACCTGTTTGCGCACAAGGGCCGGAGCGGCTTGAGCGATCAGCGATTTCGCTTTGTCAGACATCTCTGCGCCCTGGTCGAGCCAGTGCTGCACGCGGTCGGCCTTGACTAAAAGGGTGCGCTCGCTGACGCTTTCAAAGGGGTTGTACCATCCGAGCATTTCCACATATTTGCCATCGCGAGGTGACCGGCAGTCGGTCACGACGAGGCGATATGTCGCGCGGTTGTTGCGGCCTTGTTGCCGCAGTCTGATTTTTAACGCCACGGGGTTCCTCCCATCATCTTTTCCATGTTTTTCATATTGGGCATGTTTTTAAAAAATTGTTTCGCCTGCTTGAAGGACTTGATCAGCTTGTCGACAGCCTGCGTGTCGGTCCCGCTGCCTCTCGCGATGCGCTTGCGGCGTCCAGGGATCAGCTCGCACTTCTCAGTGCGCTCAGCAGGGGTCATCGACTGGATGATCGCTTCGACCTTGAAAAACTCCTTGTCATTGATATCCAGGTCCTTCAAGGCGGACATGCCTGGAAGCATGCCCAGCAGGCTCTTGAGCGATCCCATCTTCTTCACCATCTGCATCTGGTTCAGATAATCTTCATATGTGAAGGTCGCCGAGCGGATCTTCTGCTCCATCTTCTTGGCCTCGTCCTCGTCCATATGCTCCTGAGCCATTTTGACGAGGTTGATGGTATCGCCCATCCCGAGGATGCGGTCCGCCATCGAGGCGGGATTGAATACCTGCAGGTCGTCGAGCTTCTCTCCAATGCCTTCGAAAAGGAGAGGCTTGCCTGTCACTTCGCGAATCGAGATCGCCGCACCGCCTCGGGTATTGCCATCCAGCATCGTGAGAATGGTCCCCGAGATCGGGACGCGCTTGTTGAACTCCGTAGCCACGTTGACAGCATCCTGGCCCGTCGTGGCATTGGCCACGAAAAGCACCTCTTGCGGATTCAAGAGTTCTTTAAGTTTTTCCAGCTGAGCCATCAGCGCATCATCGATATGCAGGCGCCCGGCTGTATCGACGATCAGCAGATCGTGATTATTGCTTTTGGCATGCGCCAGGGCAGCTTTTGCCACTTTGATTGGATCGCTCTCGTGCGTCAGGGTAAATACGGGAATATGCGCCTGTACGCCTAGAGTCTTGAGCTGTTCCACTGCCGCTGGGCGCTGCAGGTCGCACGCCGCCACCAGAGGGTGGTGCACCTTGCCTTTTTTCTTCAGAAACCGCGCCAGTTTGATGCACTGAGTCGTCTTGCCCGATCCCTGCAGGCCGCAGAGCATAACTACAGTCGGCTTTGCCGTCAGGTCGAGCTGCGCTTCGCCGCCGCCCATCAGGGCAACCAGCTCATCGTGGACCACTTTGGCAAACTGTTGTCCGGGTGTGACCGATTTGATCACTGCATCCCCGATCGCCTTGTCCTTGACACGCTTGACCAGAGTCTTCGCCACACTGTAGTTGACATCTGCCTCAAGCAGCGCCAGGCGCACTTCGCTGACAGCTTCGGAAATGTTCTCTTCCGTCAGCTTGCGTTTGCCCGCGAGCTTGCCGATGAGTCCCTGCATTTTTTCTGTTAAAAGTCCAAGCATAGAGAAAAATTTTCTAAATTATCCTGCAAGCATAGTTGAAAAATCATTCATTTTCAAGGGAAAAAAACCTGTCCTTGCCAGACCAGTCCTGCGAGACCTGAGCATTTTTCCAAGGAGCCTGTCCAAAAAGGCTTAACAGGGCAGGCCCTTGAGCATATCCAATTTCGAACCAGATTTTAGCTCCAGGAGCAAGACAGGTCGGAAGCTGTTTGGCGAGCTTTTCATAAAATTCCAATCCTGTCGCACCAGCGACCAGGGCATGGCGCGGTTCAAACTCTTTGACCTCCCGGTCCAGACCGTGAAATTCCGCTTCGGAAATATAGGGAGGATTGCAGACCAGATAATGCGCTTTGCGGCCAAGAAAAGGCTCCAGCAGATCTCCCTGCAAAAGCTCTACTTGAACCTCTTCCCTTTCGGCATTTTCCCTGGCGACCGCAAGGGCTTTAGGACAAAGATCGGACAGCACTACTTTCAAATCGGGAAAGCGCTTCTTCAAGGCGATGCCGATGCATCCCGAGCCGCAGCAGAGGTCGAGAAGGAGCTTATTCTTCTCATGACCCTTCAGCTCCTGGATCACCTTGTCGACAAGGACGCCAGTCTCCTGACGGGGGATCAGGACATCTTGCGTCACTTTAAGGCGGCAATCATGGAAATCGACCTCTCCATGGATGTAGGGGTTTGGTTCGCCCTTCGCACGGCGGGCGAGGCGCTCGCGAATCAGGTCCAATTCGACGGCCTGCAGGGGCCGGTCATGCTCGAGGTAGAGTTGCATGCGCTTCAAGCCTAAGGCATCTGCAATGAGCTCCTCAGCCTGCCGGCGGGCATGGTCCATGCCGCTCTTTTCCAGGTGGTGGGTCGATAATTGTAGCACTTCAAGCAAGGTGCGCATTAGCCCTGAAGCTGTTCTTGATGATAGTGAGTCACCAGGGCATTGGCGATGGGCTCAAGCGCCCCTTCCATTATCTGGTCTAAATTATAAAGAGTCAGGTTGATGCGATGGTCAGTGACGCGGTTCTGGGAAAAGTTGTAGGTGCGGATGCGCTCCGAGCGATCGCCGCTGCCCACCTGCAGGGCACGGTTGGATGCCAGTTCCTTTTGCTTCTTCTCCAGCTCAACTTCGGCAATTTTGGCTTTTAAGAGGCGCATCGCTTTGTCCTTGTTTTTGTGCTGGCTGCGCTCCTCCTGGCAGTAGACGACAATGCCCGTTGGAAGGTGCGTCAGGCGCACGGCGCTGTCTGTGGTATTGACGTGCTGGCCGCCGGCACCCGAAGAACGGTAGGTGTCGACGCGCAGATCGCGCTCTTCGACTTTAACATCGCTCTCTTCATCAGGCTCTAATAGAACGGCCACAGTAATGGCCGATGTGTGCACTCTCCCTTGCGCCTCGGTTTCAGGCACGCGCTGAACGCGGTGGGTACCGCCCTCGTAGCGCAGGAAACGGTAGACGTTAAAGCCTGAAAGGCCCATCACATATTCTTTAAAACCACCCAGTTCGGCGGGAGCGCAGGAGAGAAGCTCGTAGCGCCATCCCATGTGGTCGGCGAAAAGTTTATACATGCGCACGCAGTCACCCACAAAAAGGGCCGCCTCGTCGCCGCCCGTTCCGGCGCGCAGTTCTATGATGGTATTGCGGCTGTCGTTGGGGTCTGGGGGAACAAGGAGGTTTTGGAGTTTTGCGCGAAGGCTTTCGAGCCTCTTTTCGATGGCGAGCATATCCTCGCGCAGCACTTCTGCGAAATCGGGATCCTGCTCGCCTTTGAGCATCTGGCGATTGTCGTCGAGCTGCTTTTCAAGGCGCTTTTGCTCCTCCCACGCATTTTTGACTTCGAGCAGATAGGAGTGTTCCTGCGCCAGTTCGCGATAGGCCTTCTGGTCGTCAAAGATGCCGGGCTGACCCAGCTTATGTTCAACCTCAGAGAGGCGCGTCAGCAACTGTTCGACTTTTTTGATCATTGCAGGGGGCTAAGTGTTACTTTTACTTAGCAGCTTTGGCAGCCTTTTTCTTGGGCTTCTCATCCTCTTTAGGGGCATCTTCTTTTTTGCCCTCTTGTCCTGCGTTGCTACCTTTTTGCTGGGCAGTCTGATAACGCTTCTTGAACTTATCGACGCGGCCTTCGGCATCGACAAACTTATTGCTGCCGGTGAAGAAGGGGTGCGAATAAGCAGAGGTCGAAAGATGGCAGACAGGATACTCTTTGCCTTCGAATTTTTCCTTTTCTGCTGGCTGCAGGGACGATCCGATCAAAAAGCGGTGTCCTGTCGAGGAATCGACAAAGAGAACTTGCTGGTATTTAGGATGGGTATCCTTTTTCATAAACACTCCAAATGTACAGAATAAGCTTCGAGAATACGCCATATCCTCAATAAAAGACAAGCGAAAGTTTCGCGAGGAATCCCTTGCCAATTTAAAGCGAAATGCGGATAAACCTCTATATGGAACCTGTTGCCGTTGCGATTATTCCCACTCATGCTGCAGTCGAGACTGGAGAGAGTGTCTTTGATAAAGTCCGAACTTTACTCGCCAAAGCAAATTTGCAACAAGCTGACATCGATGAAATCAAACGATTAGAAGAGACCATTCCTCTTGCAACGCGTAGGCAACCTCAGTTCATTATTGCCATATTAATACAAAAAGCACTGGACGAAGAAAAGCCAAATTATTTTGAGTATGCCCATCAGATAGCTAATACGATGGAAGTTCCTATTGGTAGAGGATTCCACAATTGGATAGAGACTTCTAAGAAGCCTAAAAAGATTCTCTAATTTTATTGAATCTGCTATAGTATTTTTATGATTCTGCAACAACAAACCATCTGCTGGGGAACGGAGTTCACTCCGCGACAATCCGCAACCTAATTTTCCTGACCGCTAGCATCAGCTGATGGATTGCGATAAACGCCAGAAAAGGAGAATCTCGATGAATCCTGTGGATTCTATTTCATATGCCGATGAGTGGAAACGCTTTCATTCTAGACCTACGCGTGAGAAGGATGTCTGGGAAAAAGTCCAGGATATACTCTCCAGAAGACCTTTGCAACAAGCTGATATGGATAAAATTAAAGAGTTAGAAGAGACCATTATTCCAACGCACCAACATCCCGAGTGCATTATTTTCAAATTAGTAAAAAAAGCAGCGAAAGAAGGAAACTTAGATTATTATGTATATGCTCATCAATTGGCCGACACGATGGGCATTCGCAGTAGAACATTTCACACCTTTATAGAAAATTTCAAGGAAAAAAATAAGCTAATAAAAATTTGATGGGTCTGTTATACTATTTTTATGACTCTGCAACAACAAACCATCCGCTGGGGACCGGAATTCACTCCCGCGACAATCCGCAACCTGATTTTCCTGACCGCCGGCATCAGTCTTATATCCGCCCTGAGCGAACCTCTTCTCAACATTCTCTTCAACCTGCCCGGCCCCGCCTATCTTTTCAGCCTCTCCTGGCAGGGCCTGCAGCGCGGCTACCTCTGGCAGTTCGTCACCTATCTCTTTTTCCAGGATACTGAGGGGCACGGCCTCTCGCTCTCTTTCCTGATCGGGCTGACCTTCAACATCTATCTTCTCTGGGTCATGGGAACCGATCTGATGGAAAAGGTGGGCAAATGGCCTTTCCTGCGCTTCTACTTCGCCGCAGGCATTGCCGCAGGGCTAGCCGCCATCGGTGTCATGTCCCTCACGGGCCAATATGCCATTCTTTCCGGACCGACCCCTTCCATCATCGCTGTCCTGACCGCCTGGACGCTTTTCAACCCAGAAGCCGAGCTCTACATCTTTTTTCTCTTTTCCATCAAAGCCAAATGGCTTTGGAGCATTCTGGCCGGCGCCTTCATTATCAGCTCTCTGTCCCACATGGACTGGGTCTCACTTGGCTATTATGGGACGGCGATTCTTGCAGGATATGTGGCCGCCGTCGCGGCCTGGGATCAGAGAGGGCCCTTTCGCTGGATGCGCCCTTTTGACGCTCTTTTTGCCGCAATTGGAAGAGGAATCAGCGGAATATTCAGCCTCCGGCCTGGGGATGTTAAAAAAGGCAAAATCATCGATTTTAAGACAGGCGATCCTCTCCTCGATGACAATCAGTTTGTCGACTCCATGCTGGAAAAGATCTCCAAACAGGGGGAATCCTCCCTGACCTGGAAAGAACGGCAGCGCCTTCAGGAAATTTCCAAAGCCAAACAAAAAAAGTAGACTTTTGATCATCAATATAGTAGTATATTTTTGATCTAGAGGCGTATATGTTATCATTTAGTAAATTTAATGAAAAATTCTCTGAAAGACATCACAAAAAACTCAAAAATATCTGTGAACCGTTATTTACTTCACTTGGTTTGAATAGTTTTTACTATCAAACAATCAATAAAAACGGCAATTTATGCTCTATTTGTACAGAACCCGAACTCATGGATTATTATTTTGTTGAACACAAGATGTATCAGCACAACCCCTTCATCACGCAATTTTCAGAAATTAACTCTGGGATTTATTTTCATCAAAGCGTTCAAGATGATGACTTTCAAAGTACTGCAAAATCTTTGCAAGATAAATTTGAAATATCATTTAGCTGCCTGTTTACCCGAAAAACGGATGATATCTGTCATGAATTTGGCTTTGGCCGATCCCCAGAAAGATCTAACATTGATTTATTAATCATCAATAATGTTGGTATAATCAATTCGTTTATTGATTATTTTGAATCAGAGATGCGCTCTGTGATTCATGACATGCATCATAATCCCATCAGTTTAAAAAATGATCCGTCATTGTATCAAAAACCTAAAGGAATTTTGGCCTCGGTTGATCTTGATCGATCTAAAAAGTTAGCATTTATTAAAAAGATAGCACCTGAACATTTTTATGAGGGTATCGATCGCTTGACCAAACGTGAACGTGCATGCATTCGACACATATTAAAGGGAAAGTCTGCCAGCCAGATCGCCGCAGAACTTTATCTCTCGGAACGCACTGTGGAGGGCTACGTGGAAAACATCAAAAATAAGCTCGGCTGCCATTCCAAACAGAAATTAATCGAAATCCTTCAAATCTACAGCGGTCTGCATTTAATTTAAAACTAATGCATTAATTTAATATTTAAATTTGACAAAACAGTGAATTGAATATTAAAATAAGATTAGAAAGAATTTAATAGGTTATTAATGGACGTGCAGGTCGAAAATCAAATTCATTCTATCTCTGCCGCGATGTCTCAGGCTATGCTTGATGAAATGCCGCACGAGACAAATCCCCTCATTTCCCGCGATTCTCAAAAGCAAAAAATCGCCTACGAAATGGAATCGGAATTGCGTTCCTTTGCAACGCGCATAGCGGATGGTTTGAAAGAGATCGATCGCATGGCAGACAAGCTGGCCATCTATGAACCCAAAATCTTCACACCCGAAGTGGTTTTGGCCTTAAAAAAACTGTGCCAAGGGAAGACAGATCTCCAGCAAGCCGCCATCCGATCCCTATTCGAAAAAGATCAGAAACAACCCATCCGAGAGCTGGTTGGAATCGACCAAGCTGTCGTCAAAGCGCTCTACCGCTCGGGCGCCGAACTTTACAACAGCAAAAGCTTTAACGAAGCCTCTGCAGCCTTTACGGTCGTCACTTTAATGGAGGTGCCCGCCTATGACGCCTGGATTGGATTAGGAAATTCGGAATTTTATTGCCAGCGCTACCAGTCTGCCCTAATCGCCTATGCCATGGCCGCCTGGTCCAATCCGAAAAACCCCATGCCCCACATTTACTCGTCTCACTGTTATGAAGCGTTAAAACAGTATGAAAATGCCCTCAACTCTCTTGATATTGCGCAGCAGGTGATAAAAAACAATCCTGTTTACAGCGCCTGGGGCAAACAGACGGAAGAACTCAAAAATCGCCTTGAAAAATTGGTAGGAGGATAAGATGGAACTTCCACCCGATGCAGCATTGAGAGGCATATCTCCCGAAATTCCACCTCCTGAAGAGGCATCCCAATCTGCCGTCATGAATGGCCCTCCGCTGCAGTTGCCCAAAGAGCCACAAGAGCCTTCAGAAAGAACTTCGTTATCTGATATTGCAGATAGGGCGCCGCGAGGGAGCGCCTTAGAGGCCGTCAAGAATCTGCCCGCAAATCCTGCAGCCGCAGCTTCCCGCGGAACCGCCGCTGTCTGCAGCCGCAATTTATTTTTTCTGACAAAATTCTAGTTAACAATCGTCAAAAATTCTTATTTATGCTAATTTATTAATTTCTCAAAGAGGTTCCAAAGAGGTTCTATGTCTACTCATTCCATTGACGCTGTGCCAGTTGCAGCTCACATTTCCGAAGGTACCAAGAAAATCTTAAAAAGGACCTCTGAAGTTGACAGAGTGGTTGAGACTGCCACTGTCCATCTTTATCCAGGAGAAAAAAGAGTTCGCATTGAAAATATGCAGGGTGACTCAGAAGCCTTATTTCAGGATGTAATTGATTACAGCTTAGAAAATAAGTGCCGATCCATCGCTATGAAGGTTTTCAATAAAGAGTTCGATTATGAAATCCTAAAAGAGCTACCGAGGGCTGAACTTAAAAAGGCCTTAAAAAAGGGGTTGATCACGAAGGAAGAATACATTTCTACATTGCGAGCGCGCGCGGTGCCAAAAAACTCCACGTCCCAGCATCCCCTGCAAGTGGATATGGAAGGAGTCTCTTTTGCCTGCTGTGAGTATTCTGAGGGACCGGTAGGGATAACGCTAGTAAAATTTGATGAAGCCGCTAAGTGTCATAAAGATGTTCGAGGAGGCAATCCAGGCCTTCTCGATTCTCAATCCAATTTAGGAAAGGGGATGGTCGAGGGCATTTGTGTCACGGGCGGATCTAATCCAGACCTGGCAGCAGCTGCATCCATTTCAGACGCCGTTGAAATCCAATTTGGCGAAGAGCATACCTGTTTTGAAGGGGTTGCCATTTTTTCTCACAATCTTGTTGAGAAGGACGATAGCCAATATTATATTGCTGACCAGCGCCTTGGGCATTTTGCAACCGCCCATTTATCGAAATTGCTTTACTCTGGTCAAGTTGGCGGGGGATGCAGCGCTGCTAAAGGGCAGGGTGTGGCATTTGGTACTGTCAATGGCTACAAGGTTGCGGCCATCGTTGTCAATAACAGCTGGGGCGATCTCTATCCCGACGGGATTCCTCCAAATCAGAACTTGCCAAAGTCAATTGAGCTTGTTCACCCCAAGCAAAATACAACCATCACAATCGTCGTGACGGATCTAGATCTCGACCAGCATGAACTAGCTCAGCTGAGTCATCAAATTCACGGTCCCATCATGGGTCGCTATATCCATCCCTTTCACACGCTACTGGATGGCGACGTCTTTTATGCCTGTTCAACTGCCAAGAAAAAGAATAAAAAATTGACCCAAGATGTGACGAAGCTAACTGAATTTTATAAAGGGGTTGGCGAAATAGTTATCCATGCACTCAAAAACTCCAATCACTCTAAAAAGCATTGACTTTTATTTAGTTTTATTATAAAATTAATTTAAATTTATAATAATCTAATTAGGAGAATCGTTATGCAACCCCAACCGCATTCCTTTGCGATCGTCTCGCAACCTCAATCCCTCTTGATGCGCCTGCGCAACCAGAGCAACGCTTCGATTAAATCCATCCCTGCCATCAAGCTCTACCGAGACAATAAAAATTATACCGAGCTGAACCTCTTCCGCCAGCAATTCGCCATCGATTCCGCTGCCCCCCTACTCTACACGAGCGCCAAGACAAAATTACTCACCTATAAATTGATTTTTGCAGGCATTTCGGCTTTTTTCTTTTTCCTGACCTTCATTCTTTGGAATCACTCAGTCCCTTTTGCCACCGGTTTTCTGTCGATCAGTGAATCGACACTGCTCAAAAATATGATCGGGGGCATCTGCGCCGGATTTGGAGCCGCGGCCCTGTTCATCGCCGCCGGCCTGCGCACCGATCGCGATACTGCCGCTCATTTAAAGCGCAAGGCGCAGCACAAGATTGCCCGCCATTACGCTCGCAAAAAGGTGGAATTGGGCGTCACAGGGTTGCTCAATTTCGGAAAGGCCTATGCCACCTCGGCTGCCTTGAAAAGCGCCTACCGGGAAGCGATCAGCCACATTAACGACCATCACGATGAAATCCTTAGACTTTTCGACCATATTTCTCACAGTTCCGGCATGACGAGCCGCACACGCGAGCATCTGTACAACCAGGCGCTTTGCGAACTGAACCACAAGCTTCATAGGGTTATTGAGAGTTTCAGGAACGAGATTTAGTTGCTGCTCTTAAAGCAACAATTCCCGGAAAAAAATGCAAACCGGCTGAGCGAGGGGTGACAGAAGCCCAGTTTGCGACGAATTCGTATTTGGAAAATACGAATGAGGAGCAAAATGGGCTAGATGTCACTCCCGCAGCCAGATCGGTTTGCATTTTTTTTGGGAATTGCTGCTCTAAGTGCCATCTGGACTGTGCGGATGCCCATGAGGACGCCCTCTTCGTAACGGAAGTGGGGATGTTCCTCCAATTCAGGAAAATCGTTGGGCTGAAGCAGATCATCTGCCACCACGTGGGGAACAATGCGCTTGGCACAGGAGAGGAGCACCGCCTCTTGCTGAGCGGCGATTTCCTCAATCAGAGTATCAATGTCAGACTTCATACTTCCTGGCGCCTCTTTTGAAAAAAATCTCTTAAAAGTGCGCTGCAGGGCTCCTGCAGCACTCCACTGCGGATAGCTACATTGTGAGTTGGGTGGGACTGGGCAAATAGATCGATCCAGCTGCCGTTGGCCCCGTGGCGCAGATCTTTGGTTCCCCAGACAAGTGTCGGAACACGCGTGAGGAAGATTGCCCCTGCGCACATGCAACAAGGTTCTGCCGTGCAGTAGAGAGTCGTATCGGCAAGGCGCCAGTTTTCCAGAGCCGCTTCGCCAGCGGTCAGGCAGAGCATCTCGGCATGGGCTGTCGCATCGCGCAGAAGCTCCATCTGATTGTGGCCGCGGGCAATGACTCTGCCATTTAAAACCAGCACGGCTCCAACTGGAACCTCCTTGGCCTTAAAAGCCTTCCAGGCCTCTTTCAGAGCCTCCAGCATAAAGCGCTCATCATCGTTTTGGGGGGCGAGGGTGGAGAATGGAAAAGTCATCTTGTCTAAAGCCGCTGGCAAATGTTAGAATCACAACGTATCAGGAACTTAAGCAAAAATCAAGTCGGCATGACGGAAAAACCACCGGAAGGCAGCGCCCTTCACGAACACCCCTTTTATGGCTACGACATTATCCGCCGCAGCCAGCAGGAGTACATCCAGGACCTGCTTAAAAAGTATCGTGGAGAGCCTGTGTCAGAAGAATTGAAAAAAAAGATTTGGGACGAACTGCAGATGGAAAAGCATCTCGGGCGCGTCACAATCCCTTTCAAATTAGCTTTGAGACGCGATTCTTACGGAAAGTTTCCCGATTATATTGAAGTGATTCTCGATTCAAAAGTCTAATGAGCGGGAATGGCTCAAAACTTATCCTTGATTTATAAGCGCATTTTCAGTATAATAATGTTATCTTAGAGTAGCTGGGCAAAGACCCAGATTGCTAGTTACTATCGCTTGGCGTGATTACAAAAAATTACGGGGGATCACCAGAATGTCTCTTGACAAAGGCACAAAAGACGAAATTACAAAAAAATTCCAACTTCATGAAAAAGATACGGGATCGGCTGACGTCCAAATCGCGATTTTGACAGAGCGCATCGCTGAATTGACAGAGCACTTGAAGCGATCTCCTAAAGACCATGGCTCGCGCCTGGCTCTTTTGAAGCTGGTCGGCCAGCGCCGTCGCCTGCTCGATTATCTAAACTCAACAGACACCAAGCGTTATCAAACGCTGATCACCAAGCTAAAACTGCGCCGGTGATCGCAGAAACACTATAGAATTTGGGGCGGCCAGATGGCCGCCCTCTCTATTTATAAACCTTATGAGAGATGACATAGAAATCAGAAAACGGGACTCAATAGAGATTGAGACTCGCTTTCTGAATTCTATTCTTGTCTCCTCTCTTTCCAACATCAACAATGGAGACATTTAATGGAACGACACACAATTTCCGTCACAGTCGGCGGACAACCTATCATCTTTGAAACAGGCAAAATCGGCAAACAGGCTAATGGGTCTGTCCTCGTTCGCCTGGGCGAAACGATTGTTTTTACCTCAGCCTGTGCCTCTCCCGAAGCCGATCCGCAGACCGATTTTCTGCCGCTGCGCGTCGACTACCAGGAAAACTATTCCGCAGCAGGCAAAACCAGCAGCGGCTTTATTAAGCGCCAGGGGCGCCCTTCTGAAAGGGAAATCCTGATCTCGCGCCTGATCGACCGCCCATTGCGACCCATGTTTGAAGAGGGCTATTACAACGAAGTCCAGGTCCTCTCCTACGTCTGGTCCTACGACACCCTCAATTCCGCCGAACCTCTTGCGATCTGCGCGGCCTCCGCTGCCCTTGTCCTTTCGGATATTCCCCTTGTCAAACCAATTGCAGGCGTGCGCATGGGCATGATTGATGGCAAATTTGTCGTCAACCCCACCAACCAGCAGATGGACACCTCTAAACTGGATCTGATGCTGGCAGGGACCGAAGACGCCGTTCTGATGATCGAAGGATTCTGCGACTTTCTGACGGAAGAACAGGTCCTCGAAGCTATCACGACAGGCCATGAGGCAATCAAGGTGATCTGTTCAGCCCTGCATACCTGGCAGACGCAGATTGGCAAACCAAAAAACCGCGCTCATCTCCGCGTTCTCCCTCCCGAATTGTTCCAGGAGGTCGAGAAGATCATCCAGCCTACGCTGGAATCTGTGTTAAGCACAAAGGAGAAGCAAAAGCGCGAAGAAGGTCTTGCGGCCATGACCGCTGCCATCAAAGCAAACTTTACTGGAGAGTCTGCCAAATACTCCGAGCATAACGCTCTGCTTGCCCTGAAAGAGATTCAGTCCAAATACATGCGCAGGATGGTCCTCGAGAAGAAAGTGCGCTCAGACGGCCGTAAGACGACCGAGATCCGCCCCATCGATATCGAACAGGGCATCCTTCCACGCACCCACGGAAGTTCGATCTTCACCCGCGGCGAAACTCAAGCCGTCGCTGTTGCCACTCTTGGGGGCGAAAACATGGCCCAGCGCTTTGAAGGCCTCGATGGCGAAGGGGCGCACCGCTTCTATCTCCAATACTCTTTCCCACCCTATTCTGTGGGCGAAGTTGGCCGCGTTGGAGCACCAGGCAGGCGCGAAGTCGGCCACGGCAAACTGGCTGAACGAGCCCTTAAAGCCGTCCTGCCGCCAAAAGATAAATTCCCTTACACAATCCGCCTTGAGTCCAATATCACGGAATCGAATGGTTCCTCCTCGATGGCTTCTGTCTGCGGCGGCTGCCTAGCCATGATGGACGCAGGCGTTCCGATCAAGCGCCCAGTGGCGGGCATCGCCATGGGTTTGATCCTGGAAGGGGACCGCTACACGATCCTTTCCGACATCTTAGGCATCGAAGACGCCCTTGGAGACATGGATTTCAAGATCACGGGCGATCAGAACGGTATCACCGCTTTCCAGATGGACATCAAGGTGGAAGGCATCACGCCCGAGATCATGCGCGCTGCGCTCGCTCAGGCCAAAGAAGGCCGCGTCCACATCCTGAACAAGATGCTGGAGGTCTGCCCAAGCTACCGCGAGAAGCTTTCGATCTATGCGCCGCGCATCGAAACCATGCAGATTAAGCCAAGTAAGATCGCGACTGTCATCGGTCCGGGTGGCAAGCAGATCCGCGCGATCATCGAAGCGACAGGTGTCCAGATCGACATCAACGACGATGGCATCATCAGCATCGCCTCGTCCAACCTCGAGGGCATTGAAAAGGCCAAGGCGATGATCAACGGCATCACAGCCGAGGTGGAAATCGGCCGCGTTTACAGCGGCAAGGTGACTTCGATTGTAGCCTTTGGCGTCTTTGTCGAAATCCTTCCCGGCAAGGAGGGGCTCTGCCACATATCGGAATTTGATACAGCGCGCATCAATAACCTCAACGACTATGTCAAGCAAGGCGACGTTGTCACGGTCAAGGTGCTCGATATCAATGAGCGTGGCCAGCTGAAATTGAGCCGCAAAGCCACTCTGGCGGGTTCCTCTCAGCCAGTAGCATAGCATAAGTTACAGCAAAAACCCGGTCATCCTGACCGGGTTTTTTCTTTTAAAAAATAAATATTCGTGCCGAATTACTCGCCATCCCCTATCTTACAGAAATACCTACAGAGGCTATCTTAAATCAGCCTGCTGCTTTTATGCTATATGTGGAGGTTAGAGATAAACTCTCGGTAATTTAGGGGTGTGACAATCATGCCAGGGATATTCAATTCTTTTTCTGCTTCTGCAAGTGCAGAAGTCTCTCTTTCTTTTGTTTCAGAGTCTGACATGTCAAAGCAGGCTTGTACGAGTTGCAGTGATCCATCAATCGCCTTAGCGACAAAATCGACTTCTTTGCCGCTGCTAGTCAAAAAATAGTGAACAGTGTATCCATAGCGTCTTAAATCGAGGTAGATGAGGTTTTCAAACAGCCTGCCCATGTTATGGGGAGCTTCTATCATATGAGATCCGGCTAAACCGGTGTCCACGGCATAGGCCTTGCGTGGGTTGCTTTCTTGTTTTCGGGTCGATTCAGTGTAGAGCGGCACAAGAAAAGCGAGATAGCAGTCAGATATATAGGCAAAGTATTCATAAAGAGTGTTTTTTCCAAGGCTGCGTCCCTGGCTCTTGAGGTCATTGAACAATTTGTGAAAGGACACAGGTTTTGACACATTTGAAAGCATAAATTTTATCAGATAGCATCCGCGAAGGACAGGTCCTCAATCAGGAATATGAAGATAACGAAGTCCTCCCGCGTATCCGGATCCCGGCTCCTCTTACTGGCAAATTGGCGAAGTAGAAAACTGTCATCAGCGAATAAGGTCCTGAGCTGTTTTTAAATTCTCCAGCTCCTGAGAGTAATTGCTTTGCATGTAGAGCTTGTCTATGGCTTGGATGCTTGGCAGGAGTCTTTCGCGCAAAGATTGAGAGGTTTCAGTCGGGAGTAAAGAAAGATATTCGTTCAGCTTTTCTGCCAAAGCGGTGATTTCCTCATGCAAATGTGTCTTGTCA
>JAJFUZ010000166.1 GCA_021372155.1 Parachlamydia sp.
CACTGTGTTGGCTGTTCATCGCCGCTGCTTCAGTTAGTTTTTGCTGAAGCTGTTGCAAAGTTGTCATTTGCTGCTCAATTGTCAACGTCCAGTTGTTGAGCCGTTGGGTGCTATAAATGTGCTGTCTTGCCTTTATTATTTGGGCTTGGATCTCACTATGCGTCTTTTCAATCAATTTCTCTTCCTGCCACACCTGTTGATGACTGACAGTAGAACTGTATCGACACTGGAGAATGCTCCCTATGTTACTTAGGTAGTTTGCGATGCCCCCATTGAGCGTTTGCAATCTCTCTTTATGGGCTGAATCTTGTTTTGCTAGCTCCTGCAGTTGATCAACAAGAGCTGTCAAAGTTTTACACTCTACCGTTACATCAGGGGCTGTTTTCCACTTAGAGAGGCGCATAAGGCTCTCTTTGCGTTGATTAAATGCAGAGAGAGCCGCTTGAGGATTCGGACCGTGGCCATGAAGGCCGATATCTCCGTGCTCGTATTTGAAGCCGCACTCGGTCGCGAGCTTGTCCGTTTTAAAGGTGTTAGGGAGTAGTTTAAAGGCAAATTTTTTGCCTTCACTTTCTATCCCTTCCTCGCCTGCAGATTCTTTCTCATCTTTAGCCAGAAGTCTAATTCCAAAGCTAGTTGTGAGCATGCTTTCTTGTTTTGGAATCCATTGTTTAGGAATGGGACAAGGAGTATCCCTTGACCAACAATGCACCCGATTTCTTTTTTTCTTTACAAAAGAGTGCTGATAACTTTTTGCAACTCCACTAGCAGATGGAAAAGGGGTACTTTTTAAAACGGCAATAGCGACTGTCTGTGTTTTGATAAAGAGACAAAAGTAATCTGCCGCTTTTTTTCCTCCACAATGTCTTTGCAACATTTTCTCAAGAGCCTTTTCTTCATCTGCAAATTCTGCGTCCGTCCACCCTTTAGAGCTTGAGTAGCGTGTATTTAAACGCTCAGGAAAATGGAGAATATTTAATATTCTCTGCTGTTTTCCTTTCGCGAGATTGAAAAGGTTAACATGACCTGGCAGGTGGAGCAAGGGATTAGCGCCAGTCTGCATGAGGACCTCAACGCTTTCAAAATGATCTTCAGTAACTGCTTTCCATAGAAGGGTGTATCCCTGAGCATTGCGAAGATCGGGGTCGATGGTCCCATCTGCCAATAACTCCCTTAATCGATGGTTTTGTTTTTTTGCTATGAGTTCAAAAATAGCTTCCACCATCGCTATCTTTTCTTCCCTCAATGTTTTAACAAGCTCGTTGCGTCCCTCTAAAATAATTTTGTAGAGATCTTTAGGCTCAGGCCGGATCCCTGCTTTAACTAAACTGACAACTACTCCATGGCAGGAAGCGTTTTGACAGGCTCTTTGGAGAATTTTTTCTAATACCGCAATAAGCTGAGGTTTTTTATCCCCAGCTAAATGATCGGATTTAAGATAGTTATGCCGAAATAAATTCCAGATTGTGTCTTCGTTGCAATCATTTAGAGCTTTTTTAATGCAATCTTGAGGAATGCCTGTTGATTTCAAAAATGTAAGGGATTTCAAGTCATCTTTCTTCAAAGCTTCATCAAAAGCACCTAACAACAATCCTTTTAGCCGTTCATTTTTTGAAAGCTCTTCGATCGCAGTCGCAGCGATTGTTCCCTCGCGGATGAGTATTTGAACAGCATTTTGATCAAGAACGTCAGCCTGGGTCGCTAATACTTTCGTAAATATTTTACTTGTCTTTAGCAACCCAATGTTTGTTAAGGAAGATTCAGAAATAGCCTTGACGATACATTCCGCGTACAAATAGGGAATCCCTTTTGAAGCACTGCGTTGAACCATGCTCTCATCAATGAGGCGATTTTTAACCAAGAGCATTAACGCTTGCTTATCATCCTCTCTTCCGCTTTTGTCATCGCCTGGCAAGGCGGGTCTAATCGCAGATAATTTTGCGGCAATAGATTCAGCGATATTGGGATCGGCATGAAAAAGATCGCGATAATCTTGTTCTGTACTCGAACTTGGAGGAACACTAGCCATAGGCGCTCTCTCTTTTTAAAAACACCATTTAAAGGATAAATTACTCTAGATGTAGTTATAGAAACCTTGGCTAAATGTGTCAAGCCCGCGAAAGAGGTGAAAATGAGGCGCCTTTCATTTTGCGATCCACGTGAAGATCTAATAGCAATGCTCTAAATGCCTTTTACGTTAATGCGGCTAGGGCGAATGGAACCAACTATTCGCTACTGGCAGGTACGCCCATTCGCGTATGGCATTACCTCGATGAAAAGTTTGAATCTTGCTGGATTTAAGGATGAGCAATACGCTGGTGGTAGCTTATCCCTTCACCACAAAATTGAGCAGTTTGTTCGGCACAAAAATAACCTTCTCCAGCGACCCTTCTGCAAGATAGCGCGAGACGATCGGATGCTGTCTGGCGGCATCGACGACGACTTCCTGGCTCTGGTCTTTGGGAAGTTCAAAGCGGCCGCGCAGCTTGCCGTTGACCTGGACCACATAGGTCGTGGTGGCATCTTCAAGGTATCTGGCTTCAGTTACTGGGTAGGGAGCGTGGGTGAGCTCCTCTTTGCAGCCGAGGACTTGCCACACCTCCTCAGCCAGGTGGGGAGCGAAGGGCATGAGGGCCTGCGTCACCATTTTGACGACTTTTTTATGGTAGGCGGGCAGCTTAGTGAAGTCATTCATGAACTCCATCATTTTGGCGATGGCGGTGTTGAACTGCAGGGTTTCAATGTCTTTTGAGACGCCATGGACGAGGCGGTGACCCAGCTTGAGGGCCTCTTCACTCTCTTCGTCGGTTAGCTTGTCGGAAGTGGCCATGTCGTAAAAACGGGTGAGGAATCTGCGACAGCCGGTGACGGCGTCGGTGTTCCAGACCTTCTCCTTTTCCAATGGTCCCATGAACATTTCGTAGAGGCGGAGCGAGTCCGAGCCAAACTCCTGGATAATGTCGTCAGGGGTGATGCCGCTCAGCTTTGACTTGGACATCTTGTCGATCTGGGAGCGCAGCTCTTCACCGGTTTTGTTGTGGAAGAAAGCTCCTTCTTTCTCGACAACTTCGGCGGCGTCGACATAGGCGCCCAGGTTGTTTTGGTAGGAGCGTGCCAGGATCATGCCCTGGTTGCAGAGCTTCTGGAAGGGCTCAAGGGTGCTCACGAGGCCGCAATCATAGAGCACCTTGTGCCAAAAGCGCGAATAGAGCAGGTGCAGCACGGCATGTTCTGCTCCGCCCACGTAGAGATCGATCGGCATCCAGTATTTTTCGATCTGGGGGTCCCAGGCTGCCTGGTCATTGCTTGCGTCGCAGAAACGCAGGTAGTACCAGCAGGACCCGGCCCATTGGGGCATCGTATTAGTTTCGCGCCTGGCGGGTTTTCCAGTTTTGGGATCGCTGATTTCAACCCAGTCTTGGACGCGCGAAAGCGGGCTTTGCCCATCGCCGGCGGGTTTGAAATCGGTGATGTCCGGGGGAGTAAGGGGCAGTTCGTCGTTATCTAGGGCGCGCTTGGAGCCATCTGCGTAGTGCAGGATTGGGATCGGTTCGCCCCAATAGCGCTGGCGGGAGAAGAGCCAGTCGCGCAGTTTGTACTGGATGGTTTTTTTGCCCAAGCCCTTCTTTTCGAGCCAGGCGATGATCGCGCTTTTGGCGTTTTCGACATTGAGGCCGTTGAGGGAGATTTCAGAGTTGGAGCTATGGATGCTGCTGCCCATGCCTGGGAGGCAGCGGTTGCCCTCCAGCACCTCTTTACGGAATTGTTCGGCTGTCATGCCAGGGAGCAGGAGATCAGCGGCAATGTCCAGTCCTGGATCGTAGACGGCGATGATGGGGAGATGGTACATTTTGGCGAAATCGAAGTCCCGCTCATCGTGGGCAGGCACAGCCATGATAGCGCCGGTCCCATAGCTCATGAGCACATAATCGGCGATCCAGATCGGGATGGCCTGACTGTTAACAGGATTGATAGCAAAGCCGCCTGTAAAGACTCCACTCTTGATTTTGGCAAGCTCGGTGCGATCCAGATCGCTCTTGCCAGAAGCCTGCTGGCGGTAAGCGGTGACAGCGGATTTGTGTTCGGGTGTGGTAATTTGATCCACGAGAGGATGCTCGGGAGCTAAGACCATGTAGGTGGCGCCAAAAAGGGTGTCGGGACGCGTCGTAAAGATCGAGAGCGGCTCGCGCTGACCCTTCACCTGGAATTCGACCTGGGCGCCTTCGCTTTTGCCGATCCAATTTCTTTGCAGCTTTTTGAGGCTTTCCGGCCAGTCGAGGGAGTCGAGATCCTGGAGCAGGCGCTCGGCATAGGCGGTGATTTTCAGGACCCATTGCCTTAAAGGACGCCGTTCGACAGGGTGGCCGCCCTCTTTCGAGAAGCCGTTTTCCACCTCTTCATTGGCTAAAACAGTGCCTAGAGCCGGACAGTAGTTGACCAGCATGTCCGCTTCGTAAGCCAGTCCGCGCTCATACAGCTTTGTGAAAATCCACTGCGTCCATTTGAAATAGGTGGGGTCGCTCGTCGCCAGTTCGCGGCTCCAGTCGTAGCTATAGCCTAACGAGTGCAGCTGACGGCGGAAATTGTCAATATTCTGCTGGGTTGTCACCGCCGGATGGGTGCCGGTGCGGATGGCATATTGCTCGGCTGGGAGACCGAAACTGTCCCATCCCATGGGGTGGAGGACATTAAAACCTTTCTGCCGCTTATGCCTGGCG
>JAJFUZ010000167.1 GCA_021372155.1 Parachlamydia sp.
AGACGCGAGAGGCATCCCAAACGACAGGCGGAAGTCCCTCCTCGCGGCACAACTGTTCGTAAAGAGCACGGCGGGGGAGATGCAGATCGCTGCAGATGTTGTAAATCCCTTCCCATTCACCCTCGACAGCTGCTCCAAGGGCTCCGACAATCTCTTCAATGGGACTCAAATTGGTGATGCTTTCGCCAGTGCCTGCTAAGGGGCGGCCATTCAAGGCGCTCAAGCGGTCGGCAATCCTGCGTCCAGGCCCGATGATTTCCCCCAGTCGCAAAATGCATACTTTGCAGGGAGCTTGAAGGAGCAGATTTTCCGTTTCAATCAGGATCTCTTCTCGTCTGGAAGAGGGCTTCAGTTGGGTAGTTTCATCCACAATTGCCCCGCCATGCTCTCCATAAACGGAACTGCTGCTGGTATAGAGAATCTGCCGGGTGGCGCGATCCACATTCTTCACGAGAGCTTTAGCAGTACCGAGATAGGTTTGTTCATAGGCAGATTCTTCCGAGGAGTCTGGAGCGACGCTGAGCAGGACAACCTCCTGGCCGAGGAGAGCTTCTGAAAGGCGCTCCATCAGGATCACTTGATGGGCGAAAGGGGAAAGTTCTGCGATGCGCTTGGGAAAGCGGGTCGTCAGGGTGATCGTGTGACCCTGTGCTCTCCATGCCTCAGCAGCCGCTTTTCCCACATAGCCGGCGCCGATAATTAGAATCTTCATTTTGCGGAAGGTAGTGTCTAATCCCATAAGTTCGTTGATATTCGGCCGCGTCAAAGTCCCGGGGTTAAACGATCGTAAAATGGGTTGTATTGACTTAATACTACCCATTTTACGATCGTTTAACCGCGGGTGCTTTCACGCAAGCCGAATGTCGACGAACTTATGGGATTAGACACTAGCAGACCGAGTTGCTCAAATGTGCTTTTAAGTTCCTGATTTTCAGGCTTATCAAAGGAACCACTAGAGGCAAGCCAGTGGATGTAATCGCGAGGCACCTGCTTGAGAGGCACTCCCTGATGCTTACCGAAAGGCATGTGTTGAATACGCTTGGGACGGTTAAGGAGCGCATAGACATCCTCAATGCCGATATCATCGACCATCATGCTGAAGACGCGATGCAGCACGATGACATCGTCAAGTGCCCTGTGGGCATTGTTGGCTGGGATTCCATAGTGCTCCCGCAGAAACTGCAGCGTATGGCGCGGGAGATCGGATCGGTAGCGGCGCGACCATTTGAGCGTATCGATGAAGCGCCATTGGGGCATAGCGAGCCGATTTCGGGTAAATTCTTGGCGCAGGAAGTGGAGGTCAAAAGCGTCATTATTGTGCGCGAGCAGGATGACCTCTCCCTCGCAAAATTGAATAAACTCCTCGGCCACCTTGCCAAATGGAGAAGCTTGGGAAACCATTTCATTTGTGATGTTGTGGATGGCAGTAGCATCGGGAGGAATCAACATGCCTGGGTTTACAAGTTGACAGAAGCTCCGGTCGTGCAAAGGATCGTAGGCAGCTATTTCAACGATACGGTCGCTATCAGGGCGAACTCCGGTCGTCTCTGTATCATAGAAGATGGGCCGTGCGCTTAACACTACTTACTCTCATTTGCCTTTTTCATGACATCGTCAAAAGAGGCTGCTCCTACTGCGACGGCGGCGATCACATTGGCGAAGGTCTCGCTGATTTTTTTGATCGTATCGATGACGGTCTCGAGAATCTCTCCTTCCACCTGCCCACGAAGCGCTGGGAGCATGAAGCGGTAGTAGACGATTCCCGCCTTTTCATCCATGCCAAACCCGGGCAGGTCGACCTCTTTATTGAGCAGGTGTAGAATGCGCGCTAGATCGGAAACTGCGCTGGCCTTAACGTTGCAGGGAATAAACGTGATCATCTGCAGCAGCTCTCCGCCTTCAAAAATGCGGAAGAAGAGGGGGAAGTCGACGCCGCCAACTTTATAGACGACAATGAGTTGATTGGTCTCTTGTTGAAGCTGAGGTTCATACTTCAGCAATTTGAGATGATCCTCCAGAGCCTTGAGCTTAAGTGAAACCATCATACCCAGGCATCCTTGTTCGCATCGCAGGAAACTTCCGCTTCAGCGGATGAAAGGTCATTGGCATAGTTTTGGGCTGTCCCATTTTTTCGAGAAGCAAGCTCTTTCTTAGTCGTCTTCTTTTGCCCTTTTGCCAGCAGTTCATCACGGTAAATGGGTGTCTCTTTATCTGCTTCAATTCCAACCGATACTTTGTCGCCCTGAATCCTGAGGATGGTAATGACAATCTGGTTAGGACCTTTGCCGATCACAATTTTCTCTTCGGCTTTTCTAGTCAGAACGAGCATATTGACTCCTGTATATAGGATTCTTCCCAAACGGCATCGGCGGAGAGCTTACCATAAAGGCGATCTGTTTGCAATGTTAACGTTCGTGCAGCACGCAATGTGTTAATACTTAACTCCCGGAATGGGGGATGTGCGCTTTTCTCCCGTGACATCTGGATTGTTCGTTGTCGGGATCACGCAGTAATCATCTTCTGTCGGCATCCGATAACAGCCTGTCAATACCATCAGAAGGGCTGCCATGTAAATGAAGTGATTGATGATATAGCGTTGAGGCATATTATTTCCTGTTTATTGCTGGTAGTTCCTCTTCGCGGCCTGCCGCAAAGGTCCCTAGAAGTGTCACGCCTGCAGCAGACTCAGCGATCGCGAATTCCTTGCCGCGTATTTCAATCAGACTGACGACAGTCTTGGTTGTCAAAGAGCGTTGCTCGACTATTTTTATTGTGCTGGTCAGATTGACCTTTTCCACACGCGTCTGCATCATCCGTTTTAATACCCAAGAGGAAAGCAGTACGACGGCGATCAATAATCCCAGAGTGGCCAGCATGTGCATGAACTGCATGGCGAAGGTAGACTCAGATTGCTTTTCCACAATGGTCATGCTTTCACCAGGAAAGGGGGGGGGCTCCTGCTGAGATGTCTGTGGTACAGTTTCAGCAGTCGGTTCTGCATATAGAGAAACCAGGCAAAAGCTGAACAAGAGAATGCATAACATTTTCATAAAAGACTTTTTATCTGTTTCACCTTTTTTTTGAAAACAGTTTTATACGCAAGACATTCCCGATGCGCGGGAATGTGGCAGAAAAACATTAAAATTTGCTCTCCTAAGCAAGTTCTTCAACCAGCTCTTCTGGCTAAAATTGTCGCGTTCCGATATTCTTATCACCCGTATGCAAGGAATTATTGCTCTCGATATCGATGGCACAATTACAGCTGAACACAATTCAACTCCAGCGGAAGTGGTCGACTATCTCGGCCAGCTGTCTCAGGAATGGCATCTCATTTTCATTACGGGAAGAACCTTCCAATGGGGCTATAGCGCGCTTCGGACAATCTCCTACCCCTATCACTTTGCCGTAAACAATGGCGCCCTCATGCTCGAGATGCCCAAGAGAAAAATCGTCTCGCGAAAATACCTTTCCAGAGATTTCATCCCAGGCTTGGAAGAGATCTGCCAGAAAGAGGGGACCGATTTCGTTCTTTATGGGGGCTATGAATGCGGCGACCAATGCTATTACCGTCCCAAGCGTCTGGATATATCTGACTATTTCAAGCGGCGCTGTTTAGCTTTGGAAGAGCCCGGGATCGCTGTCGATTCGTTTGATGAGGTGCCTTTGAAGGAATTTGCCGCGGCAAAATGCTTTGCAGAAGGAGCGACAGCCGCGCGTCTCTCTTCTCAAATCGAACAAATGCTCTCTCTGCATGCTCCTGCTATTCGAGACCCCTATGACAATCATATCTACGTTGTTCAGGCGACCCACCCCGAGGTTTCCAAAGGAGAGACGGTTGACGATTTTAAAAAGCTAACCGGTTCCAATGGCATCGTGATCGCAGCAGGCGATGACAACAACGACCGTCCCATGCTGGCGCATGCCGACATTAAAGTTGTGATGGCAACGGCACCGGAAGATATGCGTGCTGCAGCAGATATCATCGCTCCGGCGGCGAGAGAACTTGGAATTATCAAAGGCTTAAAAGAAGCTGTGGAGAGGCATGCAAGGCATCGTCGGTTTTGAACAATTCAAGCTTCACTGCTTCATTGGCGCCTATCCTGAAGAGTGGATAGCGAAACAGGATCTCTACGTGGACTTGCGCGTGCGCACCAATTTTTCACGCTGCGTGGTCACAGACGAGCTTGCCGATACTGTCGATTATATCGTTGTTGCCAACCTGCTCAAGGAGCTCGCCGAGGCGGGACGCTATAAACTCCTGGAAAGCTTCGCCGAAGCCGCCTTGTCTCAGATCATGCGCCTTAGAGGCGTCGAGTGGGCCTGGATCCGTGTAAGCAAGCCGAAGGCGCTCATTGGGGCTCAGACCGGATTTGTTGAATTGGAGCGTTCCGTATGACATGGACTTTAGTTACTGGCGGGGCCAAGCGTCTTGGCGCAGAAATCTGTCGAACCCTTGCTGGTCAGGGCCACTCTATCGTCGTCCACTTTCGCACAAGTCAGCGCGAGGCCGAAGAGGTGGCTGCCTTTTGTCGCACCTTAGGTGTTGATGCCGAAACGTTGCATGGCGATTTTTCCACTCGCAAAAGCACAGAGGATTTCCTCTCGCGATATCTGGAACGCTTCAGCGACACGCAATATCTGGTCAACAACGTGGGAAGCTATCTAAAGGCTCCTGCTTCTGAAACGACCATGGAAGAATGGGAAGCTGTCTTTCAAAGCAACACGCATGCCCCCTTTCTCCTCATGCGCGGGCTGGCAGAGTCGCTCAAGCGCCATCAGGGAGCCGTCGTCAATCTTGGAATCGCAGGTCTGGAAACCTGCCGTGCCGACCTTTATTCCACCGCATACACCAGCGCCAAACTCAGCCTCCTGAAACTCACCCGCTCTCTGGCACGTGAATGGGCCCCCTTTCATGTCCGCGTCAACATGGTCTCTCCAGGCTATCTGGAAAACGCTGTCGATCTGCCTCAAGATCCCGCATCGCTTCCCATGCGTCGTCCAGCAACCCTCAGTGAAGTCTGCACTATGATCGCCTATCTTTTTTCTCCCGACAGTAACTACATCACGGGACAAAACATTGAAATCGCCGGAGGCGTCAGACTATGAATGATCTCATGCGCAAGCTCATTGACATGGCTGTCAGCACTGGACGCAAGCGGCAGAGCAAGCAGACAGGCTATGTTCATTATCACTATCATGAAGAAGAGCCTCATCAGACCATTCCTATTGCCGAAAACCTCTATTTTGCGCTCGCCCTGTTCCGCACACGTACGGTTGAGAATATTGAAGAGGCCAAGACACTTTTGGAGCGCCTCCTGCATTTTCAAAATCCACAAGAGGGCAATTTTCCCATCTATTTGCATGAATATCCCGCCTGTCCCAATCGTTACACGGGAGTCCAGCTGCTCATTCCTTTATACTGGATTACAGCCCAATTCCAGCACATTCTTGGAAATGGACTCAAGCAGCGCCTGGATCAGAGCGTGCGCCAGCTTCTGCGCTATTGCATCGAAACAGATGCCAAAGCAGCACTGCCTCCACAAATAGCCCTGAAAATGGCCGCAGCCATCCACTCATTTGGAAAACTCTGGGGTGACGATGCGCTCTATTCACAAGGACAGGACCGTCTTGCAAAAATCAGCGCAGACCTCGATTCCTTTGCCTGGAAAAGCCCCTCTCAAATTTCTGACATGCTGCCTGCCCTGCATCTGATCGCTCCTGTACTGGAAAATTCCCCCTGGCATCCCATTTGGGAGTGGCTCGAACAGACCTGGCACCGCCACCTCCTGGCTTATGTTGGGCCTGCGGCTTTGCAATGGCAAGAGGGGAGAGAGCCACAAGCCACTCTCTACGACCTCTGCATGGGGACTTTAAGCGGAGCCCTTTCCACACGTGCCCTGCAGGATAGCATTGTCCATTTGCAGGCGGCTTTGATTCAGCCGACAGAAGAGAAGCTGCCTCCGGCTATCTATCCACGCCGTTTCCCTGATATGTTCCAGCACGCCAAATACGCCATTTCAGTGATCAATCAAGAGAGCGAGTGGCCAAAGGCAACTGATCGCTCCTTCCATCGTCTGCACATCTCCTGGGGGACACCCAAACAGCTTCATACCCTCGTCTGCCCGGGCGGCAATATCGTGCAGTGCGCCTTTCAGCACTCAGACAATGGCGTCGAGATGGTCACAACACTTGGTGCTCCTCAACCAGAAGCGGAGCGGGAAAAGGCGCGCGAGCTTTGTTTTTACATCAATCAGGAAGCTGTTAAAAAGATTACTGTCGGCGATCTGCCCGCAACTACCTTTCGCATGAGCGACACCACGATCATCCAGAGTGATGTAATCACCATCCGCTTTTCCTTCAAGCAGATCAGCGGCAACGGCGATTTCCTTGGCCATATCATGCCGGGCAACCGACCAGCTCAACTATGCTTAAAAGGTGCTAACCGCTACCATGCCTTTGACTGGCAGCTCTTCCTGCGCACCCTGCGCCGCTCGGATGAGTGCCGCATTCAAGCAACTCTTGAAATCGAGGAGAATTCCGATGGGTAAGGCGAAGCGCTGCCGCGCTTCATGTTAAGGATAGGCAACTTTAAGACTTGTAACAGCTTTCAAATCGCGATACGAGAAGCGTGACTGCCTGGCATCGAGATGGTACTACGTTTTAAGTTCCGCTCTCTGGATCCAAAAGAGCGGGGCATCCTCCCAAGGCACTTTGCCGAGGAAATGAAGCTCCAAAAGAAAGTTGAGCGCGGAGGTGTGGAAAGTCTGGCGGTGGGAGATGTCCGAGAGCCACAGGCGCGCTTAGGTATCCGCTGGGCGAAAACGTCCTTTATAGGAATCAGGAACAGAAGCGAGCGGCGAGGCGTCGAGTTCAATGCCTTCCAAAGGCAATGTGAGAGCCAGAAAAAGGAGCAGGATCCACATACAATTTTTCAGATTTTGTGGACACGATACACGTCCTGGCGTGAGGCTGCAACAGCAAAGTTAGCTAAACTTTTTCTGCATAAGATTGACCTTGAGCTAACGCAGCGTTAAGAAAATTTCGCGCTAAACCTTTAATGGGCGTGATGTTCTTCTTTTCGCCTTCAGGGACAGGATAGGAGGTATTCAAGTGAATTAAATTTTTGATCATCAACGGGGTGTATCTGGATAAATCCTATGTGGCACCGGGGGAATTAGCAGATTGCTATGTGCGGGCGGGCTATCAATCCGCCATGCTGATTTATATGTGCCAATTTATTGATGTGATCATTCCCAGCTTCTTGCAGCATGCCAATGATTTTGCTTTTTTTGAAAATTTTTGCGCTTTTGTACAATTAAACGGCGAGGCATTAAATCTGTCTCATGAAAAAGCACAAACGGTGATCGACGCACTCATATCTGTGGAGCAGCATGTTAAACGCGTTTTAAGCGGCAGCTTGCTGCGAAAAGCTACGTTGAAAACGATCATGTTTTCTACGCTGCGGCTAAACAAAAATACCCAGCAGCTTGCTGGGTATTTTTTATTTGACCAATCACTTGACAAAAGCACGGCAAAAATCATTTAAAAGTGGGTTGATCGGCTGCTATTTACTGTCAGACTCAAACCCTCATGATTTTTTTTGCTGAGCAGCTCGTTTTTGATCTTTCTTGACGCTATTCACAGCTTCTCGAACTTTTGGATTTGACATGTTAGGAGATGGTTCGTAGTTTCCATAAGGTTTATATTTTGGTTGACTACGTGGGTAGTCAGTAAAGTCCCACTTTTCCGACTGCGTATTTGGCTTCCCTAAATTGTTAATTGGTCCAGACATGACAAGACCTCCAATAAGTTGTGTTGAACAAGGATTAATCCGTATGGGCTATTATATTAAAAAGGTCCAAAAAGTCAACTCACTATTGCAGGGACTCTTTGGACTAGAGTGCGCGGTAACTTGAAAACCAATACTTAGTCGTCCTTGAAAAAGCTTGATTTTTAATTCATTAGGAGATGAAGGCCCAATTTCTGGATTTCGTGTGCTTCTTCCTACTCCAGGCTCAGCTTTAGTTAAAAGGGACAAATCGCTACAATGCCTTTGATAGGCAACTCTTCTTACGCAACCCTGCACAGCGCGCGGACGAGTGTCGCATTCCACAACTCTTGAAATCGAGGAGAATTCCGATGTGGCATCGCTTTGAACTGGCCTTTGAAACACCTGTAGGAACTCTATTACTGTTGATGCTCGTCCTGCTTGCACTCCTTTCTGCCGCCTATGGATTTCTTACCTGGCGCCAGCGCAAACAGCAGCTGGAGGAGGAGCGCCGCCAGCGCTATGAAAAAATCAAACGCAATGTTCCCTAAATTTGTTGTACTTCTTCTTTTTCTATGCGGCTGCTGCCACTATTCAGATGATTGTCCATGCCCCAGCACGAACAGCAGCGAATATTCCCTGGCGATCTTTATCAGCGCTAAACACTTTGACTACTCCTCATGCCAGGCCTGCCTTGCCTCTCTAGCCAAAACAAGCGACGGCCGTTTCGGCCACGCCTGGGTCAGCCTCCGTGGTTTGTGCAATGGCCAGCCAGTTGAAATCATCGGCGGCCATTCGGGCGAGTTGGGCCGCATCAAGCCGCGTTACTTCGATGGGGTGGCCGATCTGGTTGAAAGTGGGGATCCCAACCCGATCCGCTATCTTTGGGAAGTGCAAGGCGATGGATTTTTCCAGAAGGGCTCAGGAGAACATCGTCCAACCTACGCAGCTCAAGTGGCAATCACGCCTGAGCAATTTGATGCCATCTTCAGTTATATACAGGCCTATCCGTACAACGAGTATTGCCTGACAGGGAGGCAGTGCACAACATTCTGTATGGAGATCGCCGCACTTGCCGACTGGTATTTGGATGGGACCATCACTCTGCCGATCTCTTCAACAATCTATTTTGGGGGTTCCAGGATGCGCCTTTGGCAAGATCCTTGCTATGCCTCCATCACCTTTGCCAGCCCAGATCGTTTGGAACATAGCCTCAAAGAGTCTGTTAAAGCGAAGCAGGCCCGTAGAATTTAAGGCATATTCGGATTTGCTTCAAGGAACCTCTGCCAGGGCTCTTCGACTTCTTTTTGAATGCGGGCTGGTCTTCGCACCTCTTTGTCGACTCTCAATTCGGTATGGTAGACCCCTCCATAGTACTGATGTTGGGGATTGGGAACTTGTTCATTAGTCCAGTAGCCACCGTTCATCATCATGAGCGATGGATTGGGGACATCCCTGAGTGCACCTTCAACTCCCGTATGCCAGCGCTTAACAGTGTGATAGGACGGTTCTCTATTCCAGTGCTCTCGTGCCTGTCTGCAGGCATCACTTTCCCATAAGACAATTTCATCGCATTTGGCTTTAAGCTGGTTTATTTGGCGCTCCCACCCGTTAGGGATAAGGCTTGATCCTAGAAGGAAACCATACCGGCTCAGGCATAATTCAGAGAAGGGCTTTGTCCTGAGCATATGAAGGAACATCCGGCGCAGCCTTGGATTAGTGACAGGCAATATCCCTTCGCTGACAATGCGTATGGAGTACTTATCGAAAAACCGCTCTTCCTGTGATTCGGGCAGCTGATTGAACTCGGCCTCGATCTCCTGTCGGTACCTTTCTGGAACAATTAGACCAAGATCAAACGCTAAGCCCCATCCACGCCCTTTGAATTTTTCGTCCACCGCCTTCAGAGATTGACCGTCGAACTCTGCTGTGAATTTGGACTTCAGCTTCTCTGAACTCAACATCGGATGAGGACCTTTGAGCTGAAGAATCAAATCGGGATCCTGCAGGAGCAAGTCCTGCAGCGGGATCTGAGCAAGGCGTTCCTGATAAATGGGTTTCAAATCCTCAGTTGAGAAAAATCCATATATCTTGGTCTCACTCCATTTCTGATTGATTTGCGTCAGCGTCAGGTGATTCCCTTTGACATGCTCCAGAAACTTCTTCTTCAAATATGAGTCTTCAAATCCCAATGTCCGGCAAGTTTTTTCCCAGCCAAATTTTGTAATCAACTGATCAAAAGTGAGGGATCCATTTTCCAGCCGACGCTTGGCATTTTCAGCGGGATCATTCCAGTACATTCTTCTGTGCAGGAGGATGCCGCCTGCCACAAAAGCAATCGCAGGCACAAGCCCGGCCGCAAAAAAGGGCGACAAAGTACACGTCAAGGTGAGGGCAGCAACAGCGGCAACGGTCCCAAAGCCAATGAGTGCAATCCCTGCGATTCGCATGATTTTTGCCTGCTGATAGATGGGAATGGAATGGCCGAACTTCCAATCAACTAAATGTTGTCTAAAACAAGCGAGGTTATTAATTGACATGGGATATCCAATTTTGGATAACTAAAAATATCAAAATGAAATATTGCAGTCAATTTATAACATTACTTTAATAACAAAGCACCTTCCCAAAAATGAACAGTCATGAGGATGCCCAAGGTGCTACCCACAGTGGGCGTGTACCGCACTTGTGAAATGCCAAAATGGTCCATGACAGCATGCACAAGGGTGAGCCTTGGCAGGACCATTTCTGGTTCTGGAAAATGCGCCAACCCCTCATCTGTGAGACCCGCTAACTTTTCAATCGCCTGCCAGACCTGCTGTTTGTTAAATGTGGCATTCCCGATCGCTAACGTAGCAATTTGAAAAGGGCAATAAGGTCCGCCAATTGCAATCACTTCGACAGCAGGATTGGCGAGTTTCACCTGCAAATCTTTCGCGGGAGGCTTCAAAACATTCTGGATGATCTTGTGAAGGGCTTTGATATCATCCAGGCTGGCTGGATTGGCGGTTTGAACTTTGGTAAAATCTCTGCCTTGCACCTTTTCGACAATGGCCGCAAGGACCTTTGATGCTCCCAATGGCCCTTCATAGACGCAAAGTCCTGCTTCACCCTCTGTTGTAATCTGGAAACTGCCGCCCCCCGAATCCCAGGCAATGACTTCGTGCGACTGCCTGCCAGATGCAGCTACAGCTGTCAAAAAGCCCAATCGGCCTTCTTCAGCTTGAGAAATCAGCTTCAGGCCTATGCCAAGCTCATCTTTCACTTTCTGGACAAATTCTCCGCCGTTTTTCGATTCGCGGAAAACAGCCGTTGCTACTCCAGCCATTTCCTCAGCGCCAAGCCCTTTGGCAATATCGCAGTAACGCACCAGTACATTTTTTAGCTCTGACAGTATCGCATCGCTCAGGATTCCATTCTTGCTCTTCTTGAAATCATGCCCAACCAAAACCACCGTTTCTTCACTAAACAGGACCTGCTGAGGCCTACCTGTCGACTCATCGACAACAGCCACTGTGATTTTTGTCTGGCCTGAGCCCACATCAAAGGCAGCACGAATCTGATCCGCACAAAGAGGACCAGCAATAAGGGATAGGGACAGCAAAATAGATGTTGCGCGATGCATAAAAGCTCCCGATGTTAATGAGATGTCATCTTACTCTTTCGAACAGATTTATTTCCAAGTGATCTGTATGCTGCAAGCATTCCGCGGACATGGCCAATCATTCCAGGTGTCTTTAGCCAAGCGGCAATGTCAGCAGGAACACGAATCTGAATTGTTGGCTCAGCACTTTTAGACCCTTTTGGTCTGCCTGCACCTTCTCTAACCCCGCCGCGGCCCTTAGTTTCTGTTTCATTTGTCTTAGAAATTCTTCCATCCAGTCGATGCGCAATAAATTCTCGCAAATATTTGGGGTAATTCTTGACAACCTCTTTTACAGAATCTCCACCGTATTCAACAGGATAATCTTTGTGTGAAAATACCCAGCAGTTAACTTCTTTGTCGAACCAGGGATTAATCGCGCCGACCTCTTCCAAAGCTATCTTCAGATTTTTATCTATTTCCTTTTTGGTGGCCATGCTAACCTCCTTTTTTTAAATTCTCTTTCCACTTTTTTGATGCTGTGTGCAACGACTTCGTTTGCTTTTGAATTCTTTCCATGACTGATCTTGATTGAGCAAACCAAAGCATTTTCTTCATCATATAAATTCCAGTCGATCTTTCCCTTTTTCAGGTCCCAGTCGACTAGTTTCACCAAATCCAGAAAAACTCGTAAAGGCACAGGCTTAAACGGCATTCAGATACCTTGCCCTTGTATATTGCATTATAAGTAATCCGGTGTATGAAATCAAGAAAATGGGCATGAAAATGATTTCCTGTATCAAATTTATCAAATGTTCCGCACTTGATTGCTTACCGCATATCCCTTGCATCTGCGATAACTCAACTCCGTAGGATGTTAAGCAATGTGGGGCGAGGGTTGTAATACAGTGGATGTTTTCATGGCAAGCAGATTTCAATATTCGAAAACGAGAACCAACATACCAATAAAGTGATTGTTTACGTATTTTCTACGATTTTTTTATAAATATACAAGACGATAAAATAATTAAATTTAAAAACCATGAGAATAATAAATGAAACTCTTACTTCTTATTTCTCTTTGTTGTTTTGCCGAGCTGAATGGCGGGGAAGTCAAAAAAATTGCCGTCTTGATTTGCGAAAAGTTTGAACGAGTGCCGACACATGTAGACAATCATGAACTTATTTTACCTTTCGAGCAACATGATCTTCAGTATGAGGAGGTGATTTGGGATGATCCAAGCATTGACTTGAGTCAGTATGCCGCCGTGCTTGTGCGGGCAACGTGGGATTACATCGATAAGAGAGAGCAGTTTCTAGAGCGCATTCGCCAAATTTCTTCGATTAGTATTCCTCTTTTTAACTCGCTGGAAACGCTGGAATGGAACAGCAAGAAGAACTATCTGCTAGATCTTGAAAAGCGGGGCGTGCCGATTATACCGACGCGAATCCTCTTGAAAAAAAGAGATTCACATGTTGAAAACACTATTCAGGAAATGCCATCGAAGGAATACATCATTAAACCGGCGGTATCTGGAGGGGCGCATCGCACCTTTCGCACAAATGTGGATGGGATCCAGCAATTATATGATGCCAATTATACTGAAGAAGAAGAGGTGCTCATTCAGCCCTTCATCCCTGAAATCGTGAGCGAAGGGGAGTGGTTTTTAATCTTTTTTGAAGGAAGCTTTTCGCACGCTGTTCTTTCAAAACCTGCTGCAAACGACTTCCGCGTGCAGCGCATGCATGGTGGCACGGTCTCAAGCATCACTCCATCACAGGAAATACTTAAGGCAGCCAGAAAAGTGCTCGAATGCATCCCTGGAGGCATCCCTCTTTATGCGCGCGTGGATTTTGTCAGACAGGGCGATCGCTTTTTGCTGATGGAATTAGAGCTGATCGAGCCCTGCCTCTTTATTAAATTTGATTTTCCTGGCGCAGCAGAAAGATTTTCCAAAGTTATTTACAACCGTCTAACAACTTATCCAAAACTGTTTCGCCTTGTCGGAGACTAACGATCAGGTGCAGCAGGGCTCTTCACACTGTTTCAAAGCAGGACTGTCTACCGCAACGCCCATGGCGTGTATGCCGTTGTCGACATAGACAAGCGTTCCTGTAATCCCTGATGCCAGGTCGGAGCAGAGGAAAGCGGCCGTGTTGCCCACTTCGGATGCATCCAGTTCTTTCTGTAGGGGCGCATTGGAGGCGGAATAAGCGATCATGGCGTCGATAAAGCCAATTGCGCGGGCGGCGCGGCTGCGCAGAGCGCCAGCTGAAATGGCATTGACGCGGACACCCCATCTGCGTCCAGCCTCCCAGGCCAGTGTGCGGGTATCGCTTTCAAGCGCCGCTTTGGCGGAGCTCATGCCGCCGCCGTAGCCTGGGATGACCCGCTCGGATGCCATGTAGGTCAGCGAGAGGGCATTGCCTCCCTTAGACATGTGTGGGCCCAGGTGCGCGAGAAGGCTGATGAAGGAGTAGCTGGATGAGCTGAGTGCGCTCAGGTATCCCTCGCGGCTTGTATCGAGAAGAGGTTTACGCACCTCCGGAGCATTGGCCAGCGAATGGATAAAAATATCGATGGAGCCGAAGTCTGCTGCAATTGACTGGGCGACTTCTGCAATGGTATACCCGCCGTATTCTTTATAGCGCTTGTTTTCGCGGATCTCTTCAGGAACCTGTTGCGGGGAGTCGAAGGCGGCATCCAAAGGATAGATCTTGCTGATCTGCATTAAGGATCCATCTGAGAGGCGGCGCGACTCGTCAAATTTGCCATTGGCCAGGCTTGTCGTAAAAATTTTCATCAATGGAGTCCAAGTTCCAATGATGATCTCCGCACCAGCTTCTGCCAAAGCTTTAGCAATAGCCCAGCCAAATCCCTGATCATCGCCAATGCCGGCGATAAAAGCGCGCTTTCCTTTCAGATCAATCTTAAGCATCATAGTCTCCGATTCCTATTTAAGGAATAAATTATAGCGCATTTGAACAAAAATGAGGAGGGAAATGTGATGACATTCCCGCATTCAATCAAGCTAGACATAAATTCAAGCTAAATGGTATAAACAAATTATGGAACGTAAAGTCAGCGTCAAAATCCGTACCTTGAAATTGCGCACTACGCGCCACATCACGCAGCAGCAGCTGGCGAGACGCGCTAACCTCTCAAAAACAACCATTTCCAATCTTGAATCGGGGCGTCAAACTAAGATTGAACTCGAGACTATTGCAAAATTATGTAAGACCTTACATTGCACCCCATCCGACCTATTTGAAATTTCGGAGGATATAGAATCTGTTCACTCACAAAAAGCAGCCCTGGCCCCCTTCATAGGGGAAGTGAAATATGACGCGCCTTTCAAGCCAGAAACTCTGGAAAGCGAACTGGCTAAGATGATCGATAAGAAAAAGGGGAGAAAGCGTTGATCATTGTTGATACATCCGCCTGGATCTGCCTCTTTGAAAGGCCTTCATCCACTTCACACCATCAAGCAGCAAAACGCTTTCATATCGCAAACAAAGACCCGCTCGCAGTTTCTGACCTGATCATTGAAGAGACCCATAAATGGTTAATCCACCACGCCTTTCCGCCAAGCAACGCCCTGCAGATCCTGGAAGGGTTCGTGACTCAGAAATTTGCCCAGATTATCTCCATTGAAGAAAATGATCGGCAGGAAGCGAAAAAGTTAGTAGAAAAATATCTCGACCAAAAACTCTCTTATACGGATGCCGTGACCTTGGCTATGATGAAAAGGCTAAAGATCAAGAAGGTATTTTCGTTCGATCGCCATTTTGATCTTTTTCGAGGCGTCGAGAGAGTCCCTAGTTAAAAATTTCTTTTAGCAGCCGCGGTTTATTGCTGATGATACCATCGATGCCAATGGATAGAAGAAAGCGCGCGGTATCCAAATCGTCGACGGTGAAGGTCCAGATTTTCTGGCCAGCCTCATGACAGGTGGCAAGAAGGGGAGGATTGATCAGCTTATACCATAGCGCCATGTATTTCAGGTTGAGATGATCGAAGCTTGTAAGAAGGGCCTTTTTTTCGACAATTCCCATCAGCGGAATTTCCGGGGCCATTTTTTGAACGGTTTCCAAAAGAAGGACAGAAAAGCTGCCGACGATGAGAGAATCCGGTTTGGGCGCGGCGCGGTAGGACTTGACAATTGCAGCGGCAAGAGGTTCAGGAAAGGCATGACCATGTTTGACCTCGATCATGATACCTGCTGTGCCGCGATCCAGCTGGAGCAGTTGATCCAGCGTCGGGATTTTTTCACCTTTAAAAGATGCTCCAAACCAGCTTCCTGCATCAAGTTTTTGAATTTCCGCAAGGGTCATATGGGCAATGCGCTTGCCAATGGCCCCCGAGGCTGTACGGCCTATGATGGCATCATGGATGAGAACCAGCTGCTCATCAGCAGTGAGATGGACATCGATTTCGACACAATCAACCCCGATTTCAAGGCCTAGCTGAATGGCGGACATGGTATTTTCCGGCGCTTCGCTGGAAGCACCGCGGTGGGCGACAAGCAGGGCCACTTAAGTTTTCCTCAATTTGAAATATAGCCAAAGTTGTAACTTAATTCTATTTAATGGCAGCAATACTATATAATAGATATGGGTATTTGATGAAAGTGTGAATTTTTGCACAAGCTCCAATTCTCCTTGTAAATTTATATTCTTTCATCGAAAATGAGCGGTCATTGTTATCGAATTTTTGGGGTATTGAGTGAAGACTCTTTTTAAGCATCTTTTTGCTTTATTTATGCGCTGCGCCTTATGGTTCCGCTATAAGGTGACAATTGTTGGTCTGGAAAAGCTGACTCCGGAAACGCTGTCGAAACCGGGAGGGGTGCTCTTTCTGCCTAACCATCCCTCTTTGTTTGTCGACCCGGCTCTAGTGACGCTGGCCGTCTGGCCCCGCTTTCCCATTCGGCCACTCATTGTCGAGTATCAATTCTATGCACCTGTGGTCAATCAGTTGATGCGCTGGCTCGACGCACTGCCTATCCCGAATTTCCACACCAGTACCAACAGCTTCAAACGCAAACGCAACGAGCGGGCCTGGCAGACAGTCATCAAAGAGCTGCGCAACGGTCAGAATTTTCTGATTTATCCCGCTGGCAAGCTGAAGCTGACCGGATATGAAGCCATTGGCGGCGCTTCAGGCGTCCACCGTATCATTCAGGAGGCTCAGGAAGCAAACGTGGTGCTTGTCCGCATCAAGGGTCTTTGGGGAAGCTCCTTTTCGCGCTCCATCACGGGTGCTGTGCCTTCTCTCTTTCCTACAATCTTCAGCGGCGTCAAGCATGCATTGAAAAATCTGCTGTTTTTCACACCGAGACGCCATGTCATCCTGGAATTTGAACCCGCCCCCGCCGATTTTCCCTATAAAGGTTCGCGCCTGGAGTTAAACCACTATCTGGAAGCCTGGTACAACCGTCCCGATGGCCTATCCAAACAGCAGGGGCAGGCTCCTGGTGATTCTCTGATGCTTGTCTCCTATAGCCGCTGGAAGCCGATTTATGCGACACCGCACGCAGCCGAACGGCGCGAAAAGGAAGAGATCGATCTGACGGCCATTCCTGAAGATGTCAAACAAAAAGTGCTGCACAAGATTTCCGAAATTACCGAATTTCCCATTCCTCAGATCGCCCCTGAAATGCAGCTGGCGACAGATCTTGGCATGGATTCGCTCGATATGTCCGAAATGGTCATCTTTCTCCAGGACTACTTCGACATCAAAGGCGTGCCAGGCACGGAGATGACATCTGTCGGCAGAGTGATGGCCATCGCATCGAAGCAGGTGGTCTGTAAAGAGGAGATGCAGGAAGAGGTGACCGATACGACCCGCTGGTTTCAGCCGGTAGGGGAAAGAGTTCGCAAGCGGCTTGCTGAAGGGAAGACCATTCCCGAAGTTTTCCTTAACAATTGCGACCGCATGGGCAAAGCTGTCGCCTGCGCCGATATGCGGTCAGGGGTCATGACCTATTCACAGCTTAAAATGCGCGCCCTTCTTTTAGCCGAGTATATTCGCAAGCAGCCTGGCGATTTTATCGGCATCATGCTGCCAGCTTCTGTCGCCGCAAACCTTCTCATCCTGGCGGTGCAGCTTGCCGGCAAAGTGCCTATGATGATCAACTGGACCATCGGGCCGCGCCATCTTGAATCAGTCATCCAGATTTCCCAGGTCAAAACTGTACTGACTGCATGGTCGTTTCTGGACAAAATGGAAAATGTCGATCTGACACCAATCGAAGACCGGCTGATCATGCTGGAAGATTTGCGCCGCGAATTTTCACTTGGCGACAAGCTAAAGGCATTTATGAGGTCGAGGCAGTCGGCTAAGAGACTGCTCAAAAAGCTGAAACTGGATCAGTTGTCAGAAGATGGCCGCGCTGTTCTGCTCTTCACGAGCGGAACCGAGAGCATGCCCAAGGGTGTACCACTCAGCCATAAGAACGTCCTGTCCAATCAACGCGCAGCTTTTGATGGGTTGAAACTCTATTCAGACGACATCCTGCTGGGGATGCTGCCGCCTTTCCACTCCTTCGGCTTTACCGTGACAGGTCTCTTGACTCTGCTCTCCGGAATCCGAGTTGCCTTTTCACCCGACCCAACTGACGGCAAACGCCTGGTCCAGGCCACCGAACGCTGGGGAGCGACGATCCTCTGCGGACCACCAACCTTTCTCAAAGCCATTTTCAAGTCAGCTCAACCTGAGCAGCTGCGCAGCGTTCGGCTCTGCTTTAGTGGAGCTGAAAAGGCACCGCCGGAACTCTTTGCCATCATGCATCAGTATGGTGGCGAAGATTTCTTCGTCGAAGGTTATGGCATCACCGAGTGCTCGCCTGTCCTGACTTTCAATCGTCAGGGCAAACCACGTCGCGGTGTGGGATTGCCGGCACAAGAGGTTGAACTTTGCATCGTGCACCCGGATACGTACGAAGACCTGCCCACAGGCTCTCAAGGGATGATCCTGGCCCGCGGACCCAATGTCTTTTCGGGCTACCTCAACCCGGGACTCAGTTCGCCATTTGTTGACCATCGCGGTCTTTCGTGGTATAAGACAGGCGACCTGGGATTCTTGGATGAAGAGGGGAACCTGACGATCTCTGGACGGCTCAAGCGATTTGTCAAGATAGGCGCTGAGATGATCAGCCTGGCGTCTGTTGAAGATGGGCTTCTGCAGATCGGCCTGCAGAAAGGGTGGCCAATCCACAGTGATGGACCTTCCCTTGCGGTTTGTGCACAAGAGATCGTCGGCGAAAAGCCGCGCTTCTACCTTTTCACTAAACTTGGGCTGGACACTGACGAGGTAAACAAAACCCTCAGAGATGCTGGCTTCAGCAACCTGGTAAAGATCTCGCAGGTCATCAAATTGGATGAAATCCCTGTCATGGGAACTGGAAAAACAAACTATCGCCTTCTGGAATCAGAATATTTGCCAAAATAGTATGAAACTCTACAACACTGAATCGCGTGCCAAAGAAACATTTCAACCCATGCGGCCACCTGAGGTGCGCCTCTATACCTGCGGGCCGACAGTCTACCACTATGCGCATATCGGCAACTTCCGCACTTACATGTTCGAGGATCTCTTAAGGCGAACCTTGCAATACTTTGGGATGAAGGTGACGCAGGTGATGAACCTGACGGATGTCGACGATAAGACAATCCGAGGCGCCTGGGCGGGAAAGATGACTCTTGAAGACTATACCAGGCCCTTTATCGAAGCCTTTTTTCAAGATCTGAAGACTCTTGGGATTGAACCCGCCGAGCACTACCCTGCGGCCACAGGCTATATTCCACAGATGATTCAGATGATCCAGGTGCTCCTGGAAAAGGGGATCGCCTACACGGGCGGCGACGGCAGTGTCTATTACGCCATCCGCAAATTCCCGCGCTACGGCTGCCTCTCACACCTTCACCTGGACGAACTTCAGGCAGGCGCTTCTGAACGGGTGGCGGCCGACGAATATGATAAGGATCACGTATCTGATTTTGTCCTTTGGAAAAAGTATGATTCGGAAAGAGACGGGGAGATATTCTGGGAGAGCCCCTTTGGCCGCGGCAGGCCGGGATGGCACCTGGAATGCTCCGCCATGGCGATCAGCCTGCTTGGCGAAACACTCGACATCCACGTGGGTGGGGTGGACAACATGTTCCCTCACCATGAGAACGAGATAGCCCAGTCGGAAGCCTATTCCGAAAAGCGCTTCGTCAAATGCTGGCTGCACTCTGAGCATCTCTTAGTCGATGGAAAGAAGATGTCGAAAAGCCTTGGCAATTTCTATACCCTGCGCGACCTGCTTCAGCGCGGCTTCACAGGGCGACAGGTGCGCTACATGCTCCTGCATACCCACTACCGGACCCAGCTCAACTTTACCTTTGCCGGGCTTGAATCAGTCAAACAATCCCTCCAGCGCCTGGATGATTTTATCCAGCGCCTGCAGGAAATTCAGTCAGAAGGGGAGCAGGGGAGTGCGGAGTCCTTGTTAAAAGCAACGGATAGCTCCTTTTCGGAGGCCCTTGCCGATGATCTCAATATTTCATCCGCCCTTGCCGCCCTGTTTGATCTGGTGCGCGAAGTCAATATCCTCTGCGACAGCGGCCGCCTTGGTCGCCAGGAAGCTTCGAAGGTCTTAGATCTCCTGCAGCGCTTCAACAAGGTTCTTGGCTTCCTCATCTTTGAACGCGTAGGCGATTCCATTCCACAGGATCTTCTCGAAGCTCTGGAGAAAAGACTCCAGGCAAGACGCGATAAAAACTGGTCGCTCGCTGATTCTCTCCGCGATCTGATCCACAGCCGCGGCTATACCATCGAAGATACCCCCGCAGGGGCCAGATTAAAGAAGCAGTAAATGAGCAAAACGAAAGATGAACAATTTGTGCTCTGGCTCTACCTCACAGCAAAAGAGGCCGGAGACCCAGAGATGGCCCTCAACCGCTATGATGTGGGCGCCAAAGCAAACCTCAACCCCAAAGCAGTAGATGCCATCTGCCGCCTGTTAGTCCAGGCTAACTTCATCCGCAAAGTCGGTGAAGAGGAGGTACGCCTCACTCCCCATGGCCTGAAGCTTGCCGAACGTCTTTTAGGCGAACCTTAACTATTCACTTATGGGCTTGCTGTAGGAGCTGGTTGTTGCGCTGGTGCAGGCTGTGCTATAGGTGCAGGAGCCTGTTGTTGCGCTGGTGCAGGTTGAACTGCAGGAACTGGAGCAGGTGGTGCTACGGGAGCAGGAGCTGGTGCTGCTGGATTCCCTGCAGGTGTCTGTGGACGAGCAGCCCCGACATGGATCGCAGGATCAGTTGGCTTCGGATCGGGGTGTGCTGGAGCTTCGAGAATCTTGGAGATTGGTCGGAATCCTTCCCTAAGCTTTCCAAAAGCCTCTTTCTTGGTTGTAAATTTCCTTTGGCGATCTGTTTTTTTTGCATCGCGCGCTTGATCAATTTTTTTCTGGTAGGCTTCCAGTTTGCCCTGGAATGACAGTTCAAAGTCAACCTCACTCATATTCAGACGTTTGCTATTATTTTTCCCCGTATAGACAAGATACAGCTTTTTGCCCGTCGCTTCCAATTTGAAATCTTTTTTCCCCGCATAGACAGCCTCGAATACCTCATATTGCTTGACCATCTGCACAATTTTGTCTTTGGTCTCTTTGGAGGCCAGATAGCTGCGGATGTTGGCCTCATCGATAGGCTTATAGAAGGTTAAAGTGACCCAATACTCCTTTCCACCTTCCATTTTTTTCATGCTAACAAAAGTCTCGCTCTGATTTGTGACATACGTTACAGAGTCAAAACCTGAGATGCCATTGAGTGGGGCGGGCTGAACTGGGGCTGCCATATACAAAACTCCTTAAAAATAATTAGAATATATTATATAAAATAACTGCCTATTTGTAAACAGTTATTTTATTTTTTGTAGGGAGAAGTAGAAGTTTAATGATCGCTGTTGCAGCTGCTATTCGAACAAGCGTTGCGGTCGACTTTTCAATTGCTCGGTTTAAATCCCGATTCTCCTGAATTGGAGATTGCTTTTTAGAACCTGTTCTGAATCATCTATTTAAGTATTACTAATACTGAAATTTGGGCGGTATGTAATCAAATGAATGTAGGCAAGCATAACACGGCCTATGTCCAAGCTATTTATCAAGGCCTTCAGGCTTTTGTTCAGACTATGAAAAACTTCGCTTAAGACTCGCGGCGCGGAAACCTTGAGGATTCTCAAGTTTTCAGCGTCTTTTTCATCTTTGCTCAGGTTTTGTCTCTTCCTTTTTTCCCTCAGAGGCGCGTTTTTCTTCTAGAAAGGACTGAAATTTCTTCTTTTGAATATCAAATTCTGACTTCAGATCATCGTAGGCTTTTTGCAGCTGCTCCGAAATTGTAGCTTCGCCAGCTTTTGCTCCACTGGCCTGGTAGGTTTCAGTCTTGCCTTTTGACAGATTTTCAAAATATTTGCGGACCAGGTCTTTATTAGCCACGCCGAAAGCTGCGACCAAGGCAAAAAGCAAAAAGAGAAGTGTCAGTGTAAAGCCGATCAGGCGTTTAGCGACAAGAAAGAGCGTGATCAGAAAGATGATGACTCCGGTACCAAATGCCATCCCGTTGACGTTGATGAGACAGTTGTAAAATTCCTGCATGGATATCCTCCGCTATTTAACCGCATCATGTAGGAAAGGCAGTTAGTGTGCCAGAAATTTTTAGAGTTTTTCTGAAACAGGAGTTGCATCCCTCGGGTCGCAAAGACCCAGGGTCCCGCGGGCGTCGGCCATCATAAAGAAGGTGCCGCAAATGACGAGAAGTTGCTTTTCTTGAAGGGAGCTAAGCGCCTGATGGATAGAGGCATTAATCGAAACCTCTTGGGAGTAATGATGATAGCCCTGCTGATAGAGTAGGCGTGCCAAGTCGCTGGCTTTTGCGGCGCGGCTGCCGGGAGCCTCAGTAAGATGGATGAAAGAGGCGTTTTGCCTTAAAACGGCGAGGCATCCGGCCAGATCTTTATTTTTTGATAGCGCGCAGACGACCCTCATGGAAGAATCGGGATAGATGTGTCGAAGGGAGTGAAAAAGCTGCTCGAGACCATCGGGATTGTGGCCTACGTCGAGGATAACGCCAGGTTTGACCTCCTCCATGCGGCATGGGGGGCGTGCGGAGAGACCTTCCTGGATAGCTTGCGGGCCCATGCCGAGGAGTTCCATGGCACGTTTGGCCACAGCGCGATTCTCCTCGTCATAGCTTGCAAAGATGCCATCGACTCGAAAATAGGGGCTTTTGTTAACTGTGGCGATTTTTTCAATAGTATTTTGAGGCGTTCTCGGTCCAGCAAGGATAGGAACAAAGGGCTTGATGATTCCGGCCTTTTCGCGGGCAATTTCTTCCAGGGTGCTCCCAAGCATGTCGGTGTGATCCAGGCTGATCGAGGTGATCACGCTCAGAATGGGGGAGACGATATTGGTGGCATCCAGGCGGCCGCCAAGGCCCACCTCCAGTACCGCGATATCCAGATTGTGGCGGGCAAAACAAAGGAAGGCGAGCAGAGTCGTCACCTCAAAAAAGGTCGCAGGAATTTTTGTGCGATCGATTAGGTCAAATATCTCTCGTAAAAATAATGCGGCTTCTTCTTCCGCTATCATCTCCCCCTGCATGCGGATGCGCTCGCGGAAAGTGGCGATGTGGGGCGATGTGTAGAGGCCCACCCTTTTCCCAGAAACCTGCAAGGCTTTTGCGATTTTGGTGGAGACTGATCCTTTCCCATTTGTTCCTGCAATATGGACAACCGGGCAGGCTCGGGAGGGATATCCTAAAGATGCGTCTAGTTTCTGGATGTTTTCCAGCCCGAATTTCATGCCGTACAGGCTGATGGCATAGAGGCGTTCTAACTGTTTAGAATACATTGTTTTTCAGATGATTGTCTTGAAGGCGTTGAAAGGTCTCTTCGGCCACCCATGAGGCACCCAATGGGATCGTGGGTTTGACAGCGCCGTGAAAATCGGAACCCCCAGTCATAAGCCAACCACGCTTGGAGGCCAGCTCAATCCAGGGAGCGTTGGATTCAAGCGAAAAGCGGGCATAGTAGCATTCAATCCCATCGAAGGGCATTTCAAGAATTTTCTTGAGGATCGCAGGATCCTGGATGAGATGCGGATGCGCGATGATGGCCATCCCTTTAGCCTCATGGATTACCGCGATCGTCTCCTCGACGCTAATAGGACGGCCTCTTGCAAAGGCTGGACGACCATCGCCAATAAAGCGTTTAAAGGCGTCCTGGATATTGGGGACGTAGCCTTTTTGCACCATTGCCAGGGCAATATGGGGTCTGCCAACGGTTGCGGGAACAGCCGATCGCACCTCTTCCATCGTCAGGGGCAACCCAAGGCGGCTAAGCTTCTCCAGAATCTCGTTGTTGCGCTCCTCTCTTCTGATCTCATGACGCTTGCAGAGTTCCAGAATGGCTGGGCTGGAAAGGGAGAATGCGTAGCCAAGGAGATGGACGCTTGTTCCATCCAGCATCGCTGAAAATTCGACTCCAGGGATCAAAGCAAGATGATTCTGCTGGGCAGAACTGGTTGCAAGGGCAAAGGCGGCAATCGTATCGTGGTCTGTGATTGAAAGACCCTGCAAACCAGCAGCGATAGCTTCCTGGATAAGATCTTGGGGGGTTAAACTTCCATCAGAGCAGGTCGAGTGGCAGTGCAGATCAGCGCGGAAGGGCTGCATGGCAACCTTGGTAAGGAATGCAGCGCACTTCGCTTTCCAGCTCAACGCCGTGTTTAGCGAGAACGGAGCGTTTCACGAGGGCGATCAGGGCTTGTACATCCTCTGCAGTTGCCCTGCCTGTGTTAACGAGAAAGTTGGCATGCTTTTCCGAAACTTTGGCTCCGCCCACCACGGTACCTTTCAGCTCCGACTGCTCGATCATGGCCCCAGCGAAACCGCAAGAAGGGTTTCGGAAGATGCATCCGGCCGATTTGTCGCTGTAGGGCTGCGTATCTTTGCGATAGTTGATGATCTCGATCTGTTTAGTGCGCGCTGCGGGGTCGTGTACGAGCGAGAAAGTAGCGCCGACAATGGCTCCAGGCATATTCTGAAAAGGGGAAGTGCGGTAATTGAATTTAAGATCTTCGCGCTTCAGACAGTGCAAAGTTCCCTCTTCATCGAGAAAATCGACGCTGACAAGGCTCTCGCAGGTCTCTCTTTTGTTGGCTCCTGCATTCATAAAGACAGCTCCTCCAACTGTTCCTGGAATGCCAGAGGCAAACTCCAATCCAGCCCATTGCTGGCGCGCCGTCTGAGCACCCAGTAGCGAAAAGCTGTAACCTGCACCCACATGAAAAACCCCAGGAGAGAACGATTCGATAAAATCGATCTTATTCAATAATATGGCCCCCGAAAAGCCACGGTCGTCAAACAGACAATTAGAACCCTTGCCCAGGATCAGATAGGGGAGAGTGGCCTCTTTGCAGAGGCGAAGGAGCTCGCGCATCGACTCAATGGATCGCACTTCAGCAAAATAGCGGGCAGGGCCTCCGATGCCAAAGGTGGAGAGGCTGCTCATCAACTTGCCAGTCTGGAAGAGGCGATCAATCTCCGTCATCATCTTCGTCCTTCAGTTTGACGCGATCGATCTCCTGTTTGATCGTCTCTTCCTTCTGCTGAAGAACTTGCAGGGTTCTTTCTATCTGGTGTTCGTCCACTTTTAAGCCCTGGCTCGATTTGTAAATATTATCCAGGAGAGCATTAATAAAGGCGCCACCCTCAGGGGAGCCGAATTTGCGCTCCAGCCTCAACGCCTCGGCAATGGCGACTTTGGGAGGAATGTCTGGATCGTGTAGGAGTTCATAAACGCCGATGCGCAGGATATTGCGCTCGACGCTTTGGATCCTTTCGAAGGAATATCCATGGGAACTTTTGGCAATCAGCGCATCAATTTCAGATAGACGTGCTGTGATTTCGCGCATTTTGGCCTGGGCATCCCGGACCACTTTGCGCGAAACGGCGAGCTCCGCCATCATAAGAGCCAGCATATCGCGCTCTTCGGATTTGCCCATATCATGGCTATAGAGGAGTTGAAAGACGATCTCGCGGAATTTTTGCTGCGGAACAGGCATGATGTGTCGTTTTGTCTCACCCTTATTCTATTCAAAGGCGCGCAAAGCCGCAAGGTAAATATAGCGCCTTGTCATTTTTGAGCCAAAGCGTTAAACTAGAAGCTCTAAAAATAATGGTATTCTGCATGAAACGCTGCTTTGCCTTCATTCTTTTTGCCCTCTCTGTTTTATCTCCCGCTTTTGCTACCACACAGAAGCTCCATTTGACGCGAGCGAATGGCACGCTTCTGACAGCTTACTACGATGCGCCTCCCCATGCCGAGAACTTCCCGATCGTCATTTTCATCCTGGGTTCCCAGTGCGACAGCGTTGCGGAATGGCACCAAATGCTTAAACCTCAGGCGCATCGCAATGAGGTCGGCTTTATTACTCTGGAAAAATTTGGAGTCTATTCGATTGATGAGATCAATCTGGAAGAATACGACTTCGCAAACAGCCGCGAGTTCCGCATCCATGACCACCTCCATTTCATCCGCCAGCTGCGCGAAGGACTAATCCAGGGATGGAATGGGCAGTTGATTGTCGTGGGAGGCTCGGAAGGGGGAATGATTGCCGCTGCTCTCACTGCAAGGGTACCGGAGATCATCGCAACCATGATCATGTCGAGCGGAGGTGGCTTGTCCTCCATCGAGGAGGTGACGCTCGCCCTGCGACGCCATCTTGAGGATCAATGCGATTCCGATGAAGAGCTCAACTATTACATGCGTCAGATTCAGTTAAAGTTTGCCGAAATGATGCAGGATCCTTCTCCTTATAAGAGCTTCCTCGGTTACACCTATAAATGGTGGGCCTGCCATCTAAAGTATCACACGCTTGACGATCTCTTGCAGATCGAATGTCCGCTCTTCTATGCCCACGGGACTGAAGATGAAGTTATTCCGATTGAGAGTGCCGATCTGGCCGTCGAAATCCTGCGGCAGACAGGCAAAACCAATTTTTTCTATCGCCGCATCGATGGCTGCAATCACCAGGTCCATCTCTCCCATATGCACGTCTTTGCGGAGGCCTTCGATTGGCTTCATGAATTTTTAGTGATCCTTGGTCACAATCCAGCAGTTGTCGAGAGTTATTAGCTTGACTCGACTTTGTACAAAGTCGAAGATTAGAGGATTTACATTTGGGAATTTACATATCCTTCCACAATACCCGCCAACTCTTCATTTTCATGGCTATCTGAGGATACAGCCAAAGTGGATAGCCTGATAGGCGCGTTTGAATCTCTTTCTAGTCGGGGGGCGGACGGACGTTCTAAGGGAATAAAAGCGATCTCTTCAATGCGACGGGTTCGTTTGACTAATTCCTGTTGAGCCTCCCTGTTGTCAGCAGGGGTTCCCGTAATCACGCAAACTTTTTTTCTTTTGATTGGTTCAGCTGCAGGAATTTTTGGAATCGCAGGAGAAACAGCTGCTGAGGCAAGCGGCCAGCTGTTAGTACCATTAAGATCGGTATTAAAGTTCATAATTCTAAATTTATATAAAAGCATAATAAAATCAACACTTTTTACGCTTTATTAGTAAAGTATTGCCCTCACAAACTGGCGTTGCAAAATTATAGCGCAATCTGCAAAGGTGAAGCCCAAGGTAAGTATGAACAATTCGACGCGCCTCGAGCGCGATAGCATGGGTGAGATCGAAGTCCCGCACGACCGCTATTATGGTGCGCAAACCGCACGCGCGCTGATACACTTTGATATCGGTGGAGAGCGCATGCCGCGCGGCTTGATTCGCGCTCTTGGTCTGATCAAGAAGTCTGCCGCGCAGGCAAATGTCGACCTGGGCGTGCTGCCTGAATCCAAAGGTCGCCTGATCCAGCAGGCTGCCGAAGAGGTCATTGCTGGCAAGCTGGACGACCATTTTCCTTTAAGCATCTGGCAGACCGGCAGCGGGACTCAGACCAACATGAACGCTAACGAGGTTATCGCCAACCGCTCCATCGAGCTGGCAGGCGGCATCCTGGGCAGCAAGCAGCCAATCCATCCCAACGACGATGTGAATAAGAGTCAATCCTCAAACGATGTCTTTCCGACAGCCATGCATATCGCTGCTGCCGAGGCCATTCACCATCAGCTTTTGCCCTCTGTCAAGAAATTGCGCGATGCCCTTTTGGAAAAGAGCGAGGCCTTTGCAGAGGTCATCAAGATCGGACGCACTCATTTGATGGACGCTGTCCCGCTCTCGCTTGGGCAGGAATTTTCCGGCTATGTGGCTCAGCTCGACGACAATTTGCTCCGCATCGACGCCATACTCCCAGACCTCTATGAACTGGCCCTGGGCGGCACCGCCGTCGGCACAGGGCTCAACGCCCCTCAATATTTCGGCGAAAAAGCAGCCTCCAATATCGCCAGCGAAACAGGACTTCCTTTTGAATCAGCCTGCAACAAGTTCGCCGCCTTGTCCTGCCACGACCCGATGGTCTTTGCCAGCGGTGCTTTTAAAACCCTGGCCGTCTCCCTGATGAAAATCGCAAATGACCTGCGCTGGATGGGCTCTGGCCCACGCTGCGGACTCAATGAAATTTGGCTTCCTGAAAATGAACCCGGCTCCTCGATCATGCCTGGCAAGGTCAACCCCACGCAATGCGAAGCGATGACCATGGTGGCTGTCCAGGTGATGGCCAACGACTACGCCATCACCACAGCAGGGTCGATGGGCAATTTCGAGCTCAACGTCTTCAAACCCCTGATCCTCTACAGCTTTCTCAACTCCGTTGAGCTGCTCTCCGACTGCTGCCGCTCCTTCTCTGATCACCTGGTGAGTGGCATTAAAGCCAACGAGCCCCGGCTCAAAGAGATGGTCTCCCGTTCCTTGATGCTCGTGACAGCCCTAAACCCGGCGATTGGCTACGACCGGGCAGCGGAAGTAGCCCACGTAGCTTTCAAAGACGATATTTCTTTGAAAGATGCTTGTTTGAAGCTCGGCTACCTCTCGGCAGAGGAATTTGACCGCCTCGTCAATCCTGCCAAAATGGCTTTTCCCTATCGCAATTCCTAAGATGCTCTTGGTCTTTGTTGAAGTTTATTTTCCATGGCCACATGAATGGCTGGAAGGGTCTTTGCATTATGCCGTCTCAACTTTAGCTCGATATCAAACCCGAGATGAAGCACAAAGCGCATGAGTCTTTCAATTGTAAACTCAGCAAGTAAGCCACGGATAATTTTTGAGATTTTGGGCTGATCAATGCCAATCAGGTCTGCAGCCTGCTGTTGAGTTAACTTGCGATCTTTTATGATTGCAGTAATTTGCATGGCAAGATCTGCCTTTGCTTTTGCTTCTTCAGGATTAGAGATAGCAAAATCTGCAAAAACATTCCCCGAACTCATCGTATATTCCATCGATTCATCCTTTTTTTGTTTTCTTTTTACCATATTTTTTCCTATGTATCGCTTCAGCCCATTTGAGCCTTTGCTGGATTAACTCGATATCTGCTTTAGGTGTGGCAATACCTTTCTTGCTTTTCTTTTTGAATATGTGAAGCACGTAAATAGCTTCTTCATATCGAATTGTATATACCTCTCGAAATGTATTATTGAGATAGTCGTCAACTACCTCCATAGTACTGCGGCCATTAAATCCCTTCAACGGCTTGGCATTTTCATGTTGGCCTCCAGTAAGCGCGACAGCTAAGGCATATGCAAATAACTCACGAACCTCATCTGGAAGCCTCTTCGCATCTTTCTCAGTAGATCCTAGATAGATTAAATCTCGGCTGGGTACCCCCACACATACTCCTATCTTTAGTATGCCATTACAGGCATATTTTTGCAATTTTTATTGATTGGAACAAATACAAACCTTAGAATTTTTTTGTTCAAATACACGAAAAAACCGGCGATTTTTGCCCAAATTTCATATTGAGGTCAAGGAAATCTATGGCTTCGCTCCAAGAATCACATCTAATCCGCGAAGATATCTATCAAACGATTGAGACACTTGTTCCTCACGACAGTCTTGAACAAATGCATATTGAGAAAGCATTATGCTGGATTCGATCTGGAGTTGGGATCTTTCGCATCGCAAAACCTGCCACTCCAGACATGCACCTGGTCTCCTATTTTATGCTCGTGGATCCTGAAAGGGGAAAGGTTCTGTTATGCGACCATAAGAAAGCAGGTCTTTGGTTGCCCACAGGCGGCCATGTGGAGCCGGGTGAACATCCGCGGCAGACGGTTGAAAGAGAAGTGCAGGAGGAGCTAGGGGTTGTGGCGCAGTTTCTAATGGAAAGCCCGCTTTTCATTACTGTGACGAAAACAACAGGCAATGTCGCTATCCACACCGATGTCACACTCTGGTATGTGCTTAAGGGCAGTTGCAATGAAGAGCTCATCTTCGATAGTGAAGAATTCCATGCGATTAGATGGTTTGAATCTCAAGAGATCCCTTTTGAAAAGAGCGATCCTTACATGAAGCGATTCATAGCCAAATTGCTTCCTCAAGTCTCATCAGGATGATTTTTTAAGCTGCTCAATCGCAAATTCGCGCCTTGTAATTCCTAAACTCAGATCCAGAATCTTTTCCTTAGCTTTATTTCTGCTGGTTTCAAGCACTGTGTAATTGTAATCTGCTATCTCTTTGCGATCAAACAAATTAGACCTCTTTGCACCTTCCAATCCCACTTTAAATCTTCTCAGAAAGGGTAATTTATTTTTTTCGGCTGGACTCTTTTTCCCTTGAAGTTCGCTTATCTTTTTTTCAACATCTTGAAGAGCCTTGTCTATGATATCAACTGCTTTTGGTGAGCTGCGAATTCGGGACCAGACCTGTTGTATCTCATCTGCGATGTGTAAGTCGACCTGGTGCAAATTTTCGATCTGTTCTTGCGCCTTCTGGATCAGGTTGTGGTGAGATGCGATCTGCTTGTCGAGTGCGGCGCGATTTTTTGGACCTCCAAGACCGAGCTCGCGTTCCAATCGCGATTGTTCTTTTATCAGTGAATCCAGCAACTTCTGATCCTCCTCAATGGCTTCCTTTGCCCTTGTGATCAAATCTGCGGCTGCATTTGTCCATTTCCCCTTCTGAATGCTGACCTCATTCCCAAAATTTGGCCCCTTATACTTTTCCAATTTCTTAAGGCTGGACAGGATCTCTTTTTCTAGAATATATAGCTTTGACTCTTTGTCCGGGTCTTTCGACACCTTGAGTTCAGCGATTTGCCCTTCAATTTCCTTTTTTCGTGCGACAATATAGGGAAGTTTCGCATCGGCAGCAGCGGATAGAAGGCCATCGATCCATTTAGCTTGCTCCGCATAAACCGGCCTGGAGAAAGCCTCTGTAAAGCGCAGCATTTCCACGAAGTCGATAATGGCTTCCTGGAAATCCTTGATCTTTTTTGGGATCTCCTGCAGGCGGGCATATTTAGCCGAGACGGCTCCCAGCTCCTTCTTGAGCTTGGCGCTGCTGAAGCGCAATCCCAACATATTGGCAAATCCTTTTCCCATCCGTTCTACAGTTGAGCTTGGCTGCTTGAGCACGCGAATCTGGAGTTTTGATGTGAGCGCTTGTAGTTTGCGCTCCCCAAACCCGGCAACCTCTATGGAAGTCTGCCCCTGATGCAGAGCCTTCATCACCAGTTGAAGAGCCTTCCTTTCAGCCTGGCTCAATTGTTTCAAAGAACCCTGATCTGCCTTGAGGGCAAGTTGTTCGATGGATTTCATTTGATCAGCCTCGATACGCATAAGAGCCTCCTGTTTATCTCGTCTCCAACTTAGCCTTTCGTCTCTGCAATGTGTCGGTTATCTTGAGATATTGCTTCATTAGCTTGTCTTCAGTAGCGTCCTGCTTTAATTTGCTCTTTCTAATAGGAGACTCTAGCCATGTCTTGATCATAGACAGTTTGGCTTCGTCAGACTTTGCGCGCCTAAGGCTCACAAAATGTCTGAGATGCTTAACCAACTCTTTCCGGCGAATGGCACTAGCAGGATCATCCTTGATCTTGTCGAGTGCACGTATTTCTTTCAGAGTTCGACGCATTCTGACAGTGAGGTTTTTCGACTTCAGCTCTTCCTTGGAATTTTTGCGGATCTCGATCCACTCTTGTCTGAATCCCTCATTCAAATTTTCGCGGTATTCCTTTCCATTCTCAGCCAGAAATTGCACATGGCGCTGCAACAGGTCGATCTCTTTTTCCAGCTGCTCCAGCTTTCGCTGTTTGGCTGTCGTTGCAGCGCCTCTGGTTTTAACTTTAGCTTTGAGGGGCTCTTCCAAGGCGGCAAGGTTTTTGGCAATTGTCGCCTCCAACTCCTGCACTTCAGCATGCGTCCCTTCGAGGAACTCCTCATGTTCGGCTATAGCCTCTTGAAGGATGAGATCGCGCTTTTCTGCCCCTGATGCGAGCAGCTTGCTCAACACTTCAGCGTGACCTTGTAGAACCTCGAGCTCTTTGGCATGCCCGGGCGAATGCTTCAAAAACGAGGCAATGTTGGTCAATTTCGCTTCGAAAATCGAGTGATCATACGCAAGAGCTAACGCATGTTCCAGCGCCACCTGCAAACTTTCGTCAGGCATGTGAGGAATAGCCTCTTCGGCAAGCTTGCGCATGCGGCCGAAGAGGGCAGCTCGCTCTTCAAGCACGACATCGAAATCTCTTCTTGGCTCCCTTAACCTTCTCTCCAGCGGTTTTAAGAAGCCAAGAATTCTTTCGCGTTCTTGCACGCGAGCTTCCGTTTTAATGGTCTCAATGCGCATTCGTGCATCTTTGATTTTGCGTGTATATTCAGAAGCTTTGCGTTCGATATCTGAGCCTTTGCCAACAGGCTTTGTGGATTGGACCGCCTTGTCGATCTCCTTTTCCAAAGTCGAGGTCCCAATCCTGGTACGAAAAATGTTTTTGAAACCTTTCAATTTTTCTTTGTCGCGTTTCCTTTCACTAGGAATTTCGAAAATGTGCCCCGATTTTTTCTCAGCTGCCGCTTTTTTCAAATATTCCTTCAATTCTTTGAATTGATGCTCATCCAGATCTTTGACGCTGACAGGATCATGACCTTTTTGTAGCGCCTTCATCATGGCTTTGAGCACTTTCCGTTCCAAATCATTTAATCCTTTCAGAGCCTGGGGTCCTGCATCCTGGGCTAACTGAGCTATTGCGCTCATTTTAAATCTATTAATTTCCATACAACCTCAGATTTAACTAAATAAAAATCAACTAATATTTATATTATACAACAAACAATTAAATTTTTTAAAAGAAGAAGATGCAAGATTTGTGCCAGTGCCCGGGCCGTATTCTATCGACTATTGATTTCAGGACGAAAATGGACAGATGCCAAGATTTCTCATGGGATGACCCAAATTACGCAAAGTCGAGCACAATTTGCAGCCTTTTCGAACATCGGTGTTGTTTAAAAATCACCTTTCAAAGATATCCTTGAATATGATAGACTTTACTCCAATGTTTCATACGGTTGCTTCACTCATGCCAAAAGTTCTAGCCACGGGTCTTTCCGATATCGGCCTGGTGCGCGAAAACAACGAAGATGTCTGGGCGGAAGTTCCTCAAAAGAGGTTCTATATCCTGGCCGACGGAATGGGCGGACACCTGGCAGGGGAGGTCGCTGCCCGCGAGGCAGTCGATGAGCTGATCGCTTTGATCAACGACGATCTGGGGTCCCAGATGGAGCAGGTTGGTTTAGAAGAGGCGCGCCACCTCTTGGCCGCCGCGATCGGCGAAGTCAATATCCATGTTTATCGCATGGGGCGCAAAGATCCTGCGTTGCGCGGCATGGGTACGACGCTCTGCTGCCTCTATTTTCATCCGCAGGGGGTCATTTACGCCCATGTCGGCGATAGCCGGATCTACCGCATGCATGAGAATCAGCTCACACAAGTGAGCAAAGACCACTCCCTGCTGCGGGAGCTGGTTGACTTAGGCGAGTTGACCGAAAGGCAGGCGGAAGAGCATGCCTATAAGAACATCATTACCAAAGCCATCGGCACGGAGCCGAGCGTCGATCCCGCTGTGCAGTCCTGCGACACGGTGGATGGCGACCTTTACATGATGTGTACGGACGGCCTTTCGGATCTTTTGAGCCGCAAAGAGATGGAGGAAATTCTCCTGGCAGCGTCCTCCCTCAAAAAGGCGGCGAATGAACTCGTCGCTGTTGCTAAGGAAAAAGGGGGATATGACAACATCACGGTTGTCATTGCCAAAGTGAATGAAAAGCCAAGAAAAAAACATCTACCTGGACAATAACGCCACGACGCTACCCGATCCTCGGGTCATCGAAGTCATGTCCCGCTACTTGAAAGAGGGCGGTGGCAATCCTTCCAGCATCCATGCCTGGGGCCGAGCGGCAAAGGCTGCGCTCAACCAGGCGCGAAGAACCATCGCAGACTATCTCAAAGTCAAGCCAGCGGAGATTTTTTTTACTTCAAGCGGGACGGAAGGCGCCAACATGCTCCTCCGAGGCCTCATGAATCAGAAAGGCCACATCCTCACATCAAGCGCGGAGCATGCCTGCGTCTTTGCCACAGTCCAGGCGATGGAGCAGGAGGGCTTTTCAGCTACCTTTCTCTCGCCAGGATTACTGGGTGCTGTAACCCCAGAGGCTGTTCAGGAGGCCATGCGTCCTGACACACGCCTTATCTCCCTGATGGCCGTCAACAATGAGACCGGCGTCAAAACAGATATTGTCGCCATCGCTGAAATTGCGAAGGAGAGGCGCATTTCATTCCTTGTCGATGGTGTGGCCTGGCTGGGAAAAGAGCCTCTCACTATTCCAGAGGGCGTTAGCGCGATGTTTTTCAGCGGTCATAAACTCCATTGCCCTCCGGGAATAGGCTTTGCCTATGTCCGCTCCACGATGACTCTCAAACCTCTCCTCATCGGAGGCAGCGAGCAGGAGAGTGGCAAGCGGGGAGGGACAGAAAACCTTTTAGGTATTGTGGGACTTGAGGAGGCTGTTAGGCTGCTCCACACCGAATTGCCTGCGGCGGCTGCCCGCATGCAGAAACTGCGTGACAGACTTGAAGAGGGGTTGCTGGGAGAGCTCGATGGCGTGCAGGTCAACGGATCCGGCCCTCGAATTGCCAACACCTCTAACCTCTCCTTTGACAAGATCGAAGGGGAAACACTCCTGACCCAGCTCGATCTGAAGGGGATCGCTGCCAGCCACGGCTCCGCCTGCGCCTCTGGGGCCTTAGAGCCCTCGCGCGTGCTGCGCAACATGGGCCTCGCTGCCGATGTGGCTGCCTCTTCGATTCGTTTCTCTCTCAGCCGGATGACGACGGAAGAGGAGATCGACCGATGCATCGAAATAACGGTGCAGCTGGTCAGGAAAATGTGAAAATGATGTTAGGGTGATTCCCTTTGTCGGTTTAGTTTAAGGCGTTTGATCTAACCGTTGTAAGTACTTGCAGAAGACAACGGCATGACTCAGTTCTTTACGTTGACCTTCGGCATCCAGTATCATTTTGCTGAGTTGTTTAACTGATTGGAGTAGCTCTTGCAGTTTTTTGACAAGATTTTGACCATCTGAAACATTTTTTGGCTCAACAGCACTCAAACTGTTTTGCAATTGGCAGCTGTCATTATAATCATTAGTACAGCGTTCAATAAATGTATCGATCCTTTTCAACTGCATTTCCCTTCTTGGGATTTGCCCACTTGCCAGAGCACCTAAATGTCTGTAAGCTTGCAATGCCGTTTTCTTTTGCTCATTGTCTGTTTCTACATTGTCTGTATTTGATCTGGCCAGATTTGCATTCATGTTGCCCACGACATCGGAAAGCTTATGAATATATGGCCTGCCCTCTATTACGATCACATCAGGACTCGTCACAAGATCCACGACTAATTGTGATACACGCAGTAAATCTACAAGATCTTTCCGTCGCTTAAGGAGAGCATCACGCCTAGTCTCAACTTGTTCTCTTTGTGTTTTTAGAATTACAGACTCTGCATCAATCCCCATTCCTTCCGACTCGTTCTCCAAAGAAAGGATCTCGTTGTAGCCATTAATAAGATCGTATTCATCATTTAATTGCTCATCCAATTCTTCCAATCTTTCAAATGCCTCCAGCTCTGCCAGCTTTTGGGCTGAATGGAGTTTAAACCCTTGCAAAATGTTGGCCGTTGACTGATGACAAATGGGACATTCTTTCATGGTTTTCATCATCTGTAAGAAGCATTTAGAATGCATGGGATGAGTGATGCCTGCAGGGTGAAACAACGAGCGAGATGTTAAAGCTTTATCACAAATAGGGCAGGGATTTGAACCAGCTGGTTGCATTTTAAGCTCCTTTGAGTAATTTATTTTAATTTAACCCTTCACCTTGATACTTTTGACCTCCATCAGGCTCGCCTCAACAACCGTCAATTCAAAGGGCGGCACTTCGATCGATTCGCCCATTTCAGGTGGATGGCCAAGCTGTTCGACCATCAGTTCAGTCAAAGTCAGCTCTTCGCGCTTGTCTAAAACGACGCGGAATTGCCGGTTGAAGACTCCGATGGGTGTATCGCCTGGGAAGGAGCGTTCGATGAAGAAGCGCTTGGTGATGCGCGCAGGGCTTTTCTGGTCGAAAGAATAGTTGGTCTGGCCAAAGATCTCTTCCACGATGTCATCCATGTGGATAAGGCCTTCTGCGCCTCCCTGAGGATCGAGGATGATCGCGAGTTCGTGGTTGTTGTTGCGGAATTGATTCAAGATCTGCATGACGCTGCTGCTCTGGGTAACAAACCAGGGCGGGCGGCCATAATCGCGGGCACGTTTGGAGGGGGAGGCGCGCAGCAGATCGCGCACCTGAATGATGGAGATGATATTAGTGGGGTCGCGATGGTAGATCGTGGCATAGTCCGATTCCGATTTGCGCAGCAGATCGATCACCTGGGCAACGGAGGCATTGGAGGGTGCGGTTGGGATGGAATTGAGCGGCTCCATGACCTGGCGCGCACTTTTGAGGCGCATATTGAAGATGTTGCCTGACACGGCATTGAAATCGGTGTTGGTCTCAGAAGGCTTGTCCTCTTCCTGCTCTTCCAGAATTTTTTCCAACTCTTCCTGAGTGAGAAAGAGGTTGCTTGAGGCCTCACGCTCGCCTGACAGAAAATTAAAGATTCTGGTAATACCTCCAAATGCCCAGATTAAGGGGGTCATCAGTTTGGCAGAGGCATAAATGAACGGCACTCCGAGCATGACGACATGCTCGGCATAGCGCCGGGCGGCAAACATCGGCGCCAATTCGCCAAAGATCACGACGAGGAAAACCTGGCTGATGGGAGAGAAATCGGGGTTAATGCCGATGGCGCTGTGAAATTCCCGCGCAAATTCGGAGCCGACCACTGTGGCAATATTGACGCCAATGAGAGTGGTCCCAAAGAGGCGCGTTGGATTCTGCAGGAGCCAGTTGAGCCATTCGGCGCGCTTGATTCCCTTGCTGACATAGTATTGCAGGCGCACCTTGTTGAAAGAGACGCAGGCCATCTCCAGCATGGAGTAAAAGGCCAGAAAGAAGATCGAGATGAGATTGAGGAGCAGCCAAATGAATGCAGAATGGGTCATTTATCCCTCCGCTTGACGAGTTTGCGGATGTAAATGCGGCGTACGCGTCTGGGTTCGGCAGCCAGGACCTGAAAGAGGAATTGATCTGTCGTGAATTTGGTGCCACTTTTGGGGATATCGCCCATCTGCTCAATGAGCCAGCCACCGATCGTCGCCATATTGTTCTCGCTCACAAGCTCGACATCGAAAAGCTCATTGAAGACTGCCAATTCCAATTTGCCGCTGGCGATGATCTCATTGGCACCAGCTCGCGTGTAGAGGGATTTCTGATCATGCTGCTCCATCACCTTGCCCACGACCACTTCGATTATGTCCTCGCGTGTGATCAGACCGGTCACAGCGCCATACTCATCCACAGCAATGGCCATCTCCTCGCTGTGCTCTTCAAAACGCCGCAGCAGGTTGCGCACAGGCGTGTTTTTGGGGACGAAAAGGGGCTTGGAAAGGAAGGAGCGCACATCCTCAGGCTTGCTGAACTGGCTTTGGTGCAGCAGATATTTTTTGGCAGAAAGGATCCCGATCATGTGATCGACGTCCTTCTCATAGACAGGGATGCGGGAACGTTCGCGGTCGACAAAGAGGTGCTGCAGCTTGGTCAGAGGCTCCTCGATGTTATAGCAGAGCATATCTTGGCGAGGGCGCATGAGTTCTTTGACCAGGATCTCCTGCAGATCCAGGTAGCCCCAGACAAGCTCCGCCTCATCGGATGTCATCACGCCGAGTGCTTCAGAAGCTTCAAGGACATGCGTCAATTCTTCGCGCGAAAGGCTCTCTTCTTTTTTCAGAAAAAAGAACATGCCTCGAGAGATAGGCGTTGTCACAGCAATGACGAGCCTTCTCACAGGCTGCATCATGCGCTGAAGAAAATCGATCGAGGGAGCGACCAGATCGGACAAGGCAACATTGTTCTGCAGGCCGATATATTTGGGGACCACTTCGCCAAAGAGCAGTGTCAGGAAAAAGGGGAGCAGGATTTTGTACTGGAGGTTGCCGTCGGGTCCTGCCATGTTCGACGAGACGTTCTGGATCAGGATATTGACCAGCGTATTGAGCATGAAGACCGTGACGAGGAGATCGCGGGGCTGCAGGACAAGCTGAGCAATCAGGCGCCGAAGGGGATTGGGATCATCGCGGTATGCCTTGATGCGCATGGAAGAGAGGGAAAAAAGCGCAGTCTCAGATGCCGAAAAGTAGCCTGAACAGAATGTGAGCAAGGCTAAAATCAGAATGTAAAAAATAAGGTCCATCAGCGATGCTGCTCAAAATATACTTTAGTTTGGCCCTCGGGAACAAGCCCCAGGCCTTTAATCAAAATCAATTCTACCCAGGCAGGATCGCTCTGGCTGTTGATCTGCAAAAGCAGGTCCTCCTGGATGCTGAGAAGCTTTTGCTTGTCATCATCAAGTTCCAGATAGTGTTTCCTCAGCATGGCATACTCTTTAGACCAGGTGCGCATTCCCTGCTCGTAGGCAAGATAGCAAGCAAGCATAAAAAGAATGGTCCACCAGAAGCGGGGGAGTGTTGTGTATAGATAACCAGCTATCTGCATGGAACAATTATACGTAAATTCAAACCTCTTGACAATGGGAGAAGTTTTGCGTTACACCTACCTGTCTTAACTCAACATCCTGCGAGGAAACCATGAAACGCTTCCTGACTTGTCTGCTTTCTCTGATGATTTTTGCCTGTGGCGACCTGGGCGCCCATTGCCAGATGCCCTGCGGCGTCTATCACGATGATATGGTCTTTGATCAGATCGATCAGTATGTCGAAACCATGTACAAAGGCATTTCCATCCTAAACTCCAGCAAATTCCATGGCGTCCACGACTGGAATGAGGTGATTCGCTGGGTGATGCTCAAAGAGAAGGAATCCGATGCAACAGCTACCCTCCTGACAACCTATTTTCTCCAGCAGAAGATCAAGCCAGGCGAAGCGGATACCTGCAAGCGCCTCACAAGCTGCCATAAGCTTCTCTTTCTCATTGTGGCTATCAAACAGAACACCGACGTCAAGTTTGTCAAAGAGTTCATGGATGAATGGGAAGAGTTCAAAGCCATGTTCCATGTCGAAGGCTATGAATGCCAGATCGAACTGCTGAAAAAGCAGAAGCGCGAAGCAGACGCTAAAAAGAAGGCTAGCGAAAAAAGCGCTGAAAAACCTCATGCTGCAGGCGCGTCCAAAGAAAGCGAGAAAAAATAATGGGATGACGCAAGACATAGCGCGCGAGAGCTCCATAGGTCACGCGCGCAATCGCCCCTTTAATCGGCTTTTCTCTATCGCTTAAAGCATCTTCCAGCCAGTCCCGGTGCACAATGAAAAAGCTGTCAGGCAGCTGAGCAACAGGCCAGAAGGCAATATCGCTCGTTTCACATCCGGTGCGCAACATTCCATCGCGTATGGCGCATTCATAGACATGCGTTGGGCTTGACAGCCGATTGATGGGGAGATATTCTCCCGATTTTTGGGTCAGCGCGACGCGCAATCCCGTTTCTTCCCAGACTTCCCGCATTACAGCCTGTTCGGGGGTTTCTCCTGGCTCTATACCCCCTCCAGGCAATACCCAGACAGGCACATCGCAGCGCTTGATGAGCAGAACGCTCTTTTTGTCTGGCCGAAAAATGATTCCGAGGCTTGCCTCATTATGGAGAGACATCAACTCAATCTCTGTTTAAGACTTTCTAAGGTAATTCCTGTGACGCACAGACGCTTATTGCGGCTTGAGTGCCCCTGGATGACGCGAATGTTAGATCTACCCACTCCCAGCAGAGATGAGAGATAACGTTCCAGCTCCTCGTTCGCTGCGCCTTTTTCGGGGACTGCGGCAATGCGGACCGCGAGAACATTCTCCTTCCAACCCACAACCTGGTTAGAGCGCGCTTTGGGGTTTACTTTGACGGCAAAGACGATTCCCTCAGAAGTCGTATGAAACATTGCCCAGGATAGGACTCGAACCTACACACCAAATGGCACAAGATCCTAAGTCTTGCGTGTCTACCAATTCCACCACCTGGGCATTAATCAGAATAGAGTAATGGATTCAGTGTCTTTTCGTCAAATAGTGATCCTTAATATGATCTTAATCTTTATTTCTTACGATTATAGTGTTTTATCATAAGGGGATCCAAATGCTCACAAGATTCTTTGTGTCGATTCTAGTGACGATGGTTTTTGTCAGTGCAGCGGGCGAATCCCCGATCGAATCACCGATTAGGGAGCAAAGCACTTACCAGCCGCTAGGCATTACACAGATTATTTTGAACAACGGCATGCGCTTCTGCCTGAAACCGACTAACTTTGAAGAGGATGAGGTCTTGATTCGCTTGACTGCTTCGGGTGGCTATGCCGCCCTCCCCGCAGCACAGCGCGCGGCCGGCGAGTTAAGCGCCCAGATGGCTTGGGAATCAGGTCTGGAGGGAATGTCGACGGACAAACTGACAGCGCTGATCTACGAGCATTCGATCGAATTATATGCCAAGGTGCTGCCCTATCACAGGATCCTGGAGGGGACGACGGAGGCAGGGGGGATTAAGGTATTTTTCGACCTAGTCAAGGGGTATTCCGCTGAGAAAAAACTGACGCGCGAAGGATTTGACAGGATCTCCAAGGTTGCAAGAGAATTAGTGCGTCTGCGCGAGCAGGCGCGCTCCTCTCCGGCTGAAGAATGGTCGCGCCTTGTCCATACTCAAGATGTTGCGGCTTTGCGACCTCTCACACTCCAGGACCTCAACAGCATGGAGTTTGCCCGCGCCAAGCAATTCTTCGAGGAGTATTTCACCAATCCCGCCGATTTTGTCTGCGTCGTCGTGGGTAATTTCAAGGTCGAGGAGATCGTTCCGCTTTTGGTCGAAGACTTTGGAGATATTCCCTCTAAAGGTCCCACACAGCTTTCCGCGGCTGAGCCTCCCGCATTTCCAGACAGGACTTTTACGAAGAGAATTCCGGCCCCTGGCAGCAAAGAGTGCCTGGCGCGCCTGACATTCCCGCTGGCCTCCATTGAGAATCCCCAACAGCTGCGCATGGCCTCTCTGATGGCGCAAGTGCTGGACACACGCCTTAGATCACTAGCCAGCCAGGGGATAGGTGGTTTGCAGGAAATTGCCAGCTCTTTGGAATTGCCGCTTTATCCCGACTTGACTCTGACCTGGCTTGCCATCCAGTTCCGCTGCCCGCCGCATAAAGTGGAAATGGTGCAGAAGGCTGTTAGCGCAGAGATCAAAAAGATGCTTGCGGAAGGGCCTTCTGAGGCGGAATTGGCTGGTGGCTGGAAGCAGTTCAGACAAAAAGAGGGATTGTGGCATCATGATAACCAATATTGGCTCTCAGCCCTGTCGGATTATTTTCTTAGGGGTTGGGAATGGGATGAACTGCGCAAGACTGTAGAAGTAGAAGCACCGCCGACAGCCAGGCAATTCAGGCAATCTATTCAGACAATCATAGAGCCGGACCGCTATACTTTTGTCTATCTGACTCCTTAATTATTGCTCAGTTATAACTGAGCACCAGGAGCGACGATTCTCATGACCTGTGTAAACAGTTCCGGATGGCTGAAAATAAAGTTATATAAATGCTGCGGAGTCAGGCGTTTTGGATCAAAGTCAAGCTTGATTTCATCTCTAATCAGATCATAATGTCTTTCGGTATTTCTTTTTGCCCATAGTGATAACCTGGCTCCGCGTTCCGCTTCTGAGAGATGGCTAAGCTCGGGAAACTTGATGGGATGCTTGCCAGCTTTGATCAGCTTATCGTTGACTCTTTTTAGCACATCTTCCGATTCGGCCCCTTGACAGGCCCAAGCCACAAAATAGGAGCAGAAGAACGAACGTCTCCCATTTTTATTGGTTGGCATCATGCCATTATGCGCATAATAGGCCCCCTGTAAATAGCGCCTGATGCCTCGATCATCCAGTTTTCCACCTGAGAAATTCGCATCCACAGCCTGCAAAATGTTGTAGGGGAGAGGGACAATTTCTCCTTTCCTTGCTGATATGGAATCGCATATGCGGCAACCCTCTTTGGCCATTTTCGGATCTTTCAGACGAACGATTAAAAAGCTATGGGTCATGCCCGGTTTAAGAACAAACCTCTCCCCATCGAGCTGATTCCTGACGACACCATCCGACACAGCTTCAGAAATATTGCCTTCACCCGTATACAAGGCAGCATGGACAAAATTGAGCGCTCCCGCTGGGAGATTTCCAGAGGTGATTGCCTGGCTGATTCCCTGGCCTGTACGAATCACGACATCGACCAGACTTTTGTTTTGCGGATAATAACTCAAAATCAGGTCGCCAGGCTCTAAAAGCCCTTTGAGTTTTCCGAAATCATAGCCGACAGTGGGAACCTCCTGCAAACGGAGTCTTTGATCTACCGTCGCTCTAACTTGTTGGGCTGCTTTTCGAGCAAAGGCTTCTTGTTTTTCCGCGACATTAGAAACCTGGGGAGGGATAGGTGCCGCAGCCCTTTGTTTTTTACCGGTGGGCTTATCATAATTAACATGCGTAGCAATAGAAATAGGAGTAATCATATATTTATATTTATATTATACAACTAATACTAATTTAAAATACGTTACTGGAACAATTTTAATTATTGAAATAAATAGAAGGGAGTACTACTATTTAAAAAAAAGAGGAAATATGCGAGCGATAGCATATGTAGTGCCTGCTGCTTTGGGCGCAGGATTTGTGGCAATGATGGGAGGCTTAGCTAACGGAGGTTACCTTTCTAAAACTGTCGAAGATTTTTGCCGTGAAACAAAGCTCTCTACAATCAAGTTAGTCGCGTTTGCCGCTATTGGCATTTTTACGGTTACTTTAGTTGATGTTGGTCTAAAAAAATGTTTTCCCGACCCAAAGCGAAAGATCGTAAAAACAAATCCGGTCTAGTTCTATAACTGCATAAGTTCGTAGACATTCGGCTTTATGCGATTAGTTATTGTCTAAGGGCTCGTAGACCGGGCGCACTTCAAAGCCCTCATCGCGAATGGCAAAAAGCGCTTTTAAGATAGGCTCCCATTGGGCCTGTTTGTCGATTTTGAGCAGGATCTGGGTTTTGGATTTGTCCTCGTAAAGCAGCCCCTTTTCATCCTGAGTTTTGAGCTCCCGAC
>JAJFUZ010000169.1 GCA_021372155.1 Parachlamydia sp.
TCTGAAAGACCGTGTTGACGGGTCTTTTGTTGGGAGGAAGATAGGTGATATCCTGGCCGTCGAGCAGGATGCGGCCGCTGTCGGGCTGTTCGAATCCGGCAAGAAGGCGCAGCAGGGTTGTCTTGCCACAACCGCTTGGGCCTAAGATAGAAAAGAATTCGCCTTTATGAATCGAAAAGGAAATATCCTGGAGAGCGATGCTGTTGTTAAACTGTTTTGAAACATGCTCAAAGACAACGCTCTCCGCCATCGAAACTCCTTAAAGGTTGGGGTTCAAATTATACCCTTACACCGAGTATGTTTCAATGAAAAGCTTTCCCTTGCCGCTAGATGCGGATTATGCTGTTTCGGATGTTCTCGAACGAGGTGACGTGCTGCCTCGCTTATCAGATGTTTTTGGATATTGCTAAAGCTCAGAATGTTAGTTTTCCTGTCATTAAGTTAGGGTTTAATGAATAAAAATAAGAAAATAATAAACTTTTAATTATTATTAATTAAAATTAAAAATTTAAATATATAATAATATATAATAATTATTATGAATCCTATTGATCCGACTACTACCCATAATTTTGTAAAAATTCCAATAGAGGACAGACCCATTGAAGTCCCATCTGCATTTGCGGAAAGGATCAATCTTTCGGGTCTAATTCAGAAACATTTAGCTGCTATTAAAGAGGGAAACTTAGAACCTCTTGCAAAAGAAATCGCTGAAAAAATCGAGCAGCATCAAGGTCAAATTTATATTTTACCTGGTGTCCAACAAAACCCACTGTATAACATTAATTGGTTAGTAAACTTGTCCGTCGATCCCTATGATATTATGAAATCAAACAAAGAAGTAAAGTTTTGTATTCTTATTCGACATAATCAATTAAATATTTTAGAAGTTAAATTACTAACAATAAATGACAAAGACGAATTATGTGCGGTCCAAAGAGATGATTCTAGATTGCCCTTTAGCGAGCAACAAAGAGACAAAATTGTGGAACGGTGGAGTAAAGGTCCCAACGAATATGCCATTTTGTACTCGAGTACGAGGACCTATTATCGGCTTACTGCCGAAGAGCGTAGCTTCCCCGGGGAGACTAAAGTATGGAAGTTTTATCACTTTAGACCAGCCAATTTTATCGAAACAAAAAGACTAGCACCTTTTCATCATGAAGCACAACCTGAAGCATCCTCAGGTTTATGTGGATTGCATGCACTCAATGCTTTCATTGGTTGCAGACAGTTTTCTCCTAGAACTCTTGGAAATTTGGTCACAAAAGCTATTCTAGAGGGAAATCAATTCTCACAACGCGAGGCCGAGGAGGCCCTCTTTCCTAGAAATGAGCAAACCCAGGAATTGAATTTTGAGAATTTTATCGGACTGGAAGTACCATTGCTAAAAGATGTAATCGATGAGATGGCCAAAACTCATGTTCATCCGGGTATTGTTTGTGAAACAAAAATAATTAATTGTCGAGGAAGAAATGGACCTTCAAATTCTTCTTTGGGTGAACCCATCAATGTCGTGGAGCCGTCAATAACAACTTCAATAAATAATGTAGATCGCTTTATTTTAGGATTAGCTGGGATAGAAGCCCACTTTTTGACTTTCCGAAAAGATGATGAAGGAAAATGGTGGAAAGTTGACAGCAAATCAAAAGAGCAAAAATCGTTCGAAAATCTGAATTCTTTATTGGATGAAATAAAAAAGGACTATCCGCATCCGTATGTTTTAAGTTTTATCATTCCTGATCCTGCAAGAACGCATCTGCCTCTTCAAGGAAGTGTGATAAAAGTATAAGTTTCATTCTTTGAGCCAATCATATAATCCTCCTACAATTTTTGTCTTTCCTTGATTAACCTGGAATAGAGATTTTTGCCATTTTTCTTTAAGGTGAGGTTTGACAGCTCGTTCGTCTCCAATTAAATCCACTTCTGATAATTTGGGTAGGCATTCAGCAAATTGCTCGAGTTCGGACTCTGTGAGGGGTGAGCAAAGACGCACGCGAATTGAAGTAAGTTCAGGAGCATTTTTGATAAGAAAAATCAAATCTTCTATAGTCATAGATCTACCCACATGTAAAGTAACCTGCTTTAAATGATGCAAGGGTATTGTCTTAAAAATTCCTTTAGGGGTAGTTTCTGGCAAGGTTAGATGAGTTAATTGATCATAATTTTGTAAAAAAGCTATTAAATTTTCTGACTCAATACGGAGACTATAAAAATTCACATCTTTCAGATTAGGTAATCGATGCTCAATCAAAGGTGTCAGACTGGTAACCTGGGTCAAAGCAAGATTAAGTTTTTGCAGTTGAGGAAGATTGGCTAGAGCTTCAAGAGTTGCATTCGTGATGAAGAGATGCCCGGCTAAATTCACCGAAGTCAATGAGGGATAGGCTGTTACGAGAATTTTTACAGCAGCGTCTGACATGAACTTTTGCGTCATTTGGATTTGCATGTCGGGATGTAGCTGAGCCACCATTTGCCTTTCTGTTGGGTGTGCCGGTGGAAATTCCTTTAAAGGCTGAAAGGTTTGTTGAGCGATTTCTGTTAGGGGGTGAATACTATCTTTGCCACTATGGTTTGCTTGTGGATACGATGATGGGCCATTCACTCGAGGTACCCTGGGTTCAAACATAAACTTCTCCTGTTTTCCTTAAATTTTAGGAAGAATGATAAAAAGCAAACCTTGTGTATAAGATCCATACAATGCTTGGATTTCTGAAACTATCTGATCCTCTTTAATCCCCTCCTGTGTATCGAGAAGACTGTCTACCCTCCACCATACATTCATAAGATCTTTTCTTAAACAAAATAGATGATTTTCAAAGGGGGAAGCGATGCCCACGATGGCTCGGTCATTTTTTTTCAATAGGGGTAACAAAGTATCTTTTATATCTGTCCATGATTGTTTTTGCAGGTCATATGTAAACAAAGAGGGCGAGGAAAAATAGGGCGAAATAGTCTGATCATTGGCTAAGAATTCAATGGCTCCCTTTAGGGATTCGACGTCCACATCATGCAGAGTTTCTTCATTTATTCGTCCAAATTCGATTGTGTGAACGATTGCTTTTGCTTCCTCAAAACTCTGTATGCCTTTTTCTTTTATTAGATAATGAATAAGCGCCCTTGCAAATTTTGAGAAAGGAATAGGTTGACCAAAGAAGCAGAGAGCAGCGTAATATCCACATCGATTATCTGTCGATGCATCTTGATAAGCATGAAGATAGGGGGCCGAGCATTTTACAACAACCTCATAGCTCTCAAAACGAGAGGGCACATGATAGTACTCGACTCCATTCAGCCGCTTTCGGGGCAGCTTTCCGAAGGCAAATTTTTGAGGGAGATGATGAGTCTGGCTTTCAGGGGGTACAGAAAGCATTGGAAAAAATCTCATTGAATTCATTTTTAACCTTATCCTCAAATATATTATACTTTTAAATTCCCTACGAAACAAGAATAAATTGATGGCCTTCCGTCGCGCATGTCGTTCTCCAAATTGCACAAGAGTCAAAATCATTTCTAAATTTGGCAGCAAAGAACTGATTGAGACCTAATTTTCCTCTGGAATACTTAGGCTGCAATCAGGGGTCACCTCTGTTCGATCTTCTTTAACGAAAGCGCCACGGTTGTCAGCGCAAATCCCGTCACAAACAGATTTACCCCCAACAGTAGACCTAAAGACCAGAGCGCAGTTCCAGGCCAACCCGAAATAATAACAGCAGCCAGCGCAAGGGAGATTAGGCCGCTGACTAAGATCCAGCCCCAATTGGGCAGGTCGCGCGTGAAGAGAGAGACCAACACTTTCGCTACTCCGCCAACGGTGAAAAATGCGATGAGCATGGCGGTGAGGGTAAGAGCCCCTTTTTCGGGCGAAATAATCAAAAGGATGCCTGTCGCTAACAGGGCGATGGCAAACAGCCAGTCGGCCCATTTTCCGGAATAGGATCTCATATTGGCGATCCGCACGGCTACAAATACACCTGCGATAAGGAGAATGATGCCAAATAGAAGCGTAACTGCCGTGGTAAACACCGCGGGAAGGGCAATGGCCAAAGCACCCAGAATCAGAAAGACGATGCCTTCCGCCAGGATCAAGTGTCGGTTTGCGCGGAAATTTTCGATCATGGAGAACTCCTTTTTCTTACTTGATAAGCAATCATTTAATTTGTGTCGAGGAGATGATGAGCGACTTCAGCTGCCTGCTGACGCAATTCGGGCACGGCGATGGTTTCGAATCTTTCGCCAAATAATAGAGCTCAAAGAACATTGACGGGTCCTTTTGTCGACCAGCGCAGTCCCAGTTTGAGATCATCGAAGGCTGCCAAGGCCCTTATTGGGAAGTACACAAAAAATGAGGCATGGTTTGCTGCACATCCGAACGTGAAATTTCGCTTCACACCAACATCAGTCAATTGGGAGAATCAAGTGGGGATCTTTGCTTGGTATTTTAACGAAAAAGGCTTTGCGAGGGGCAAGCTTCAAAAAAATATCGATGCTGTTACTGCAGCAATCAAAGAATTCACCAAGGCTTATCATAAGGATGCTAAACCGTTTGTATGGAAAAAGCGCGAAGTCAAAGGCTCTCAACTTAAGTACTATCTCTAATTTATGCAACTAGGCATTTGATTCCTGTAGCAAGTGCTTTTCTTTGTTGGCTGCTACCTACGCGATGACGTGCAAATTAACTTCGTTCGGATTTCCCGTTTAATGTTGTCGTCAGCACGGAATTCTTCAACATGATTAATCAATTTCTGTCGGAGAATATCGTCTTGTCGAGCTAATATAACCAGATGTTCCAAAGCCGGCTGAATATTTGAAGAGGTCAATGCAACTGGAAGATCTCTAATCACCCTTCTTGCATATTGATCCACCTTCTCTACCGATTCCTTTGATATAAGCGGATTCTCTTTGTTTCGGCTTTTCCAGGCTTGAATCTCCTCTAATCCATAATCACAATCTCTTTTTGAAAGCAGATCATAATTTGAGCTGGCAAAACCCAATAGACCACAAAAAATAGCCATGTTACACCTCCCTTCCTTTTTCCCGTCTGTCAGATTACCTGAAGAAAGATCTTTTAGCAAGGGTCAGATTTCAATGATCATGGCTCATCCTTTTTGGAGAGAACAAAGGATTCAAATAAAGGAAGGATAATCATGGCTACTCCAACTCCTACTGTAATCCAAGCAGCAATCTTTTTCTTTCGATTCTCATCTGTGTCAGCGGGAGTTCCTAGTGCAACCTGCATCCCTCCGACTAACAGGAGTGTGAAGCCGGCTGTCAGGTAATTCACGCCGTAACGTCTATTATTCACAACAACTTCCTTTAAATGGTGCCACTCTCTTTGCGGCCAACCCGCTGTCAAATATTTCATTTTAGCAAGAACAGGTTTGAGCTTGGAATTTTCTTTAAATGCGGTATCTTCGATCAAGCGGAGGGCCTGCTGAGGATTTTCTTTGGTTAAGGCGTAGATCCGTTGCTTTAATTGACTTTCACATGTTCCTTGATGCGATCCCCCTGCAGACATAGATTGGGCAAGACAACCAAGATAGACTGGAAGCCTATCAACTGCTTGAGGGATATGAGTCTCGATGTGATTCAAAATTTGGTGCAGATCTCCTATTTCGAATAGATTGATAGGAACTGGTATCACGGGCAAAACACCAGGCAAAAAAGGCGGGATAGGAAAAAAGTTATCCATTCTAATATGTTGTAAGGATACTCCGTTGCGATAGAGGGGAATAAGGTTTTTCATTTTGCTAATGACGCTTTGTAAACCTGGATTGAATGTTATCGAGGGTTGGGCTATTGCTGACTCTGCTTCCTGAACGTTTGTGACAGTATACTGCAAAATGCGATTTGTCAGTTCACTCGCGCATTTGCCCTGATAAATGCCCGTCAATCCCATTGTTTGTGAAAGACAATCTAAAAGTTTTTCAATTTTTTGCTGTGTGTTGATAGCAAGCATGTCGATATGCTGGATAAGATTTTGAATATTATCTCCATTCAAAAAATTAATCGATGGCCCAGGTGGAGCATCTCCAGGTAAAATAAAATTATTAATTTGAATATTAGCCATAAAAACTCGTTTTTTAACCGCATAATTACATTATTGACGATTTCTTTCAAGGCAATTTGGGGTATCCTGAGGGCATCTCGAAACATTGGCTAGGCTTTAAGAGACAGTCTGCTACACCGCCCGAAACCCGCGAGCCAGGTAGAAATACCAAAACCGACGGAAGTGGAATTTTGGATTCCAATTGGATAGGATCATCCAACAGGCGCTCTACTAAGAGCTTGCTCAGACAGTCGAACCACCCTTCTCCAACCACACCTATGGTTTTAAGCCTGGTCGAAGGGCTTAATAAGCGTTACTGAAGGCCCAGGAATATATTTAAGATGGATGCGAATGGACTGTGGATATCGATTTGGAATAGTCACTAGCTACCAGCAATCCATTTCTTACTTGATACGTAATAATTTAATTTGTGTCGAGGAGATGCTGAGCGACTTCAGCTGCCTGTTTGCGCAATTCGGGCACGGCGATGGTTTCGAATCGTTCGCCAAACAATAGAGCACCAAGAACATAGACGGGTCCTTTTGTCGGCCAGCGCAGTCCCAGTTTGAGATCGTCGAAGGCAGCCAGGCCCTGAACGCAGAGCTGACTGAGAAAAGGATTGCGTTGGATAGAGGAGTAGTCAAGCCCAGTGCAATTGAGGACATGGTCGGCCTCAAAGGTGTGCTTCTGCCCTTCGGCGTGGTAGGAGATGCTAAGACTATGTGTGTTTTTAGTAAGAGAAACAAACCTCCCCTTCAGCAGGCGGAGTTTCCCATCCGCATGAGCTGTCTCGATGGTGTGAGCGGTCGCCGGAGGGATGCGGTGGCGGTGGTGGTTCCAGAGGCTGTAAAGATGGCTAAGGAATCTTTTTTTTTCGATGCTGGGGAGTTGCGCCCATAGGGTGGGAGTAAAAGGCCTGAGCGAATCAATCACCGGGCGCCAGTCGATGCCAGCCTTTTTGGCCTCGTGCAGTTTCTCTCGAACCATGCGAAATAATCCCTTTGATGTACGAGGGATATGTGCAGGATCAATGAAAGAGGGAAAGGTTGGAAAGGAATTGAGATGGGACTCCGAGATCTTGCCATGTTTGGACAGGATGGTCATTTTGCCCTGAAATCCACGTGAAAGCAGGCTCATGATGGCGTCAGCCATCGTGAGTCCGCTGCCGATCAGGGCCACATGCGTATCAGGGGATAAATGCGAGAGTGCTGGCAGTGTCAACAAACTCTGTGGAGAAGGCTTCCAGATGTCCGGTGTATAGCCTTCGATTGCCCCGCTTCCTAGCTGCTTTGTTGTGGGAACTCCTGTGGCGATAACCAGGGAGTCTGCTAGGACCTTTTGGCCATTTGAGAGAAGCAATTCCACCTTTTTGTCTTTCACTTCTGTCTCCAGGGCTTCAGCTGTCACCAATTCCAGAGAGCAACCAGGATGTTGCGCTTTTTGGAGGAGATCTTGCAGATAAAGATGGTAAAAGTAGCGCGGCATAAAACGGGCAGCGTCCCAATCCGCATAGTCATGTTCGCGCAGCCACTGGCAAAAGTGGTGGGGAGATTCCGGCAGAGCGCTCATGGCGCCTGCAGGGACGTTTAAGTAATGGTGGGGATCACGGGTCGAATAGGCGACCCCTGCGGCAAAGGCTCCGCTTTTGTCGATCAGATAGAGGGACAGAGGCTTTTTGGACCTGAGAAGATGAACCGCGACAAGTGTGCCACAAAAGCCGGCACCAATGATCGCGATGGTGCGCTTCATGACTTGTTAATTGTGCCCACCGTAAAGTGGTAGAGAAAGGCGCGGTCTTCGAATTCCAGCTTCTTTTCCAAGTCTTTTTCTCTAGTAAAATGAGGACCCAGGTCTTCAGGAATGGTATAGCGGCTCATCAGTTGCCTTAAACAAAATCTTGCTCCTGGCCTTGCTGTTCGATAGATCGCCCGCAGGAGCTTCTCAAAACTTGGACGGTCGAGATAAGAGGAAATATCTGACATGGAGAAGCGATCGAAGGACTTTTCCGGGATGTCTTCCAGGTAACTGATAATATCTTGAGTAATGGCCGTCAGGCGGTTGAGTCTTGGCTTGATGATCTGATAGCCTTCTGGCTTGAGGTAAGGAGGAAATGCTTCCTCATTGATCGTTTGGAGCAGAATGAGCGAAGCCAGGGCATTTTCGCGAGCCAGGGTTTGATCGAAACTGTGCATCATGCGTTCGTAGATGTACAGACCGGGTTCCATGCTGTTATCCAGATGCGAGTACATACCCGGATCCTGCAGGGCAAAGCGTGTCAAAAAGGGTTTGAGGGACCATTTGAAGATTCTTTTCCAGCGGTCATGCCGCCAGTTTTTCTGCAAAAAGGCTCTTTGTTCCTCTAAAGTTCTGCAGGCAAAAAGTCCCTGGATTTCCTTTCTTCGCCAGCAAAAGACGATGTTGGCCAGTTTGACAAAGCGTTCGGTGGTACCTTGAAACAGGATGCCCTTTTCTACCATTTTGAGATGCTTGGTCCAATGGGCAGCTGCGCCTGGATCCATATAGGGAGTCAGGCGTTGGAAGATGGTGCCACGCGAAGAACTGAAGCTGCCTCCAAGAAAGGCCAGGTAGTCCTCAAAATCCAAATGCTCCATGGCAGTCCGCTTGAGCTGCAGCAAATGGTTTTGAACCTGATTGGCGTCGACGGAGACGAGCGCATCGCATGGATCTAGGAGGAGATGGAGAGGGCGGTCGCCGCTGGCTGTAATGCACAGAACACGGTTGCCGGGAGCAATGCGCAACGCCTGTAATTCCGTGCGCCAATCCTCATTGCCGAAACTGTAGCTGAGCCTGGAGAAAAAAGGAGTCAAAATGGCCTTACATATCGTAGCGTTTGGGGTCTCCCTTTCGGGGCACATGCTTGAGCAGGACATTGATAAATTCATCCCACTTTTGCTGCTGCAGAGGACGAATGATCAGATTGCTGTCGACCCGCACCCGTTTGGCAAAGTGTTCGATAAATTCGACGTGCATATTGTCTTTCTTTGACTCTTCGGTGAGGCTTGTGTAGAGCCCCTTTTTAAATTCGTCCCAGACCATGGTGCGCCCTTTGATGTTATGCATGGCTGCCTTCATCTCTTCATCGGTGAATATGCCCATGACAAAGCGTAAAGGGTGGAGATGGTCGATTTTGTCCCCCGCACTTTTGAGTGCTTTGCGCTCCTTGAAGATTTTGAAAATGGATTTAAAGCCCATCGTGCAGATGATGAAGCTGAGATGCTCGGTATCTTCTTTGGCATTTTCTCTATAATAATCGCGCCATTGAGCAGATTTATGCTCGGCAGTACTGGCTTGAAAATCGAGGCAGAAGGTCTCCAGATCTTCTGTTCCTCTAAGACAGGAGTGCAGACGATTGATCACATCGCCAAAGCTCTCTTTCGGGTCGACATCCACAAATAGTTCTTCGCCATTTGGCGCGCGCACCAGAACCTCATCAGCATAACATAAGGTTGTGGCTAAAGTGATGGACAGCAGAGCTTTCAGCATATTAAAATTCCTCCCGGATCAAGTATTCTCGTGTATATAGACGATCTATATTTCAGATGACAAGAACTTTTTGCTCAGGGGTTTTTGTCAGCATTTCAGGAGGCTTTCCCATTCGAAATATTGACAAATAGTTTGCAGCTTGCTTATAAGCCACCATATGATCAAGCAATGTCTTACGATTGCCCTTGCTGCATTTCTGTTGATCTGTTGCACGGTATTCGCGCAAGAGGAGGATTGTCTCTCTCCCCATCGTTTTTCCTTGGGCCCAGAAGTCTATACCCTTAAACGGGAAAGAGAGGGTGGCACCCACCAGAGAGGCACTCTCATCGGCGTCAGAGCAATCTATGACTACATCGTTCCCCGTAAATTTTATGTGGGTTTTGAAGGCTCTGCTGGAACAGGAACCCTCAAGGGCAGATCAGGGGGAGGAGAACAGCTGCGCTCCCATTTCACTGAAAGCATGGTGGAAGGGCGCCTGGGCTATACCCTGAAAAGTTGTTCCGGCTGCTGCGGCTGGTTCACCCCTTTTGTGGGAGGAGGCTACTTCTGGGAAGACAATGATTACATTCATCCCAGCCCCAAACATCTTCATTTCCGCAACCGTTTCGGCTACTTTGCTGTCGGCTGCCTGTCGCGCATCTGCCCGCTACCCCGTTTCTATGTTGGTCTCAATGTGACCGCCCGCTTCAGCATGAAGGGAGAGGTCCATGTTTCCCATGATCCCGAAGGGGAGCCCGTGACCCTCAAGTATGAGCAGAAGGTCAACTGCCGCATCGTTCTCCCGCTCTCCTATTTCTGTCAGTGTTCTGAGTTCTGCCTGGCCCCTTTTTATGAATACCGCCATTATGGCCGCCGCCTTGCTTTCCCATTCGATTTCCTTGATACTCGCATCAAGAGTTTTGGTGTGGAGCTGCTCTGGGTTTATAAGTTTTAGCATAATATAACCCTGGTGACACATTCGGCAATTTGTTGACAGATTGATATCGCATACGCTATCATATAGATATGAGTAAATTTGAGAAGCTCAAGCTGAAGATTAAGAATGGTCAAGACATTTCCTTCGATGAAGCTGAAAGCTTATTGCTCAAACTAGGGTTCAAAGTGAGATCGCCTGGAAGCTCTCATTTCATTTTCTGGAAAGAGGGCTATGAGAAAAATATATCTCTTAAAAAGCGGTCGAAACTTTTACCGTATCAGATCCGCATGCTGGAGGAGGTTTTAAAAAACCATGAGTAAGAAAAAACAAGAGAAGGATAGCAAAGATTTAAAGTATTACCTTAGCCTTCCATGGACTTATACGATCGAAACGGAAACTCACAAAGGTTCTAGCTACTACATCATTCGGGTAAATGAATTGCCGGGCATCTGCACGGATTCAGAAAGTCTAGATCAGGCAATGGAAGAAATAAAGGATCTCATCGCATGTGCTGTTGAAATCTATAAGGAAAAGGGCGAGCCTGTCCCAGAACCGATCGCTAGAGACCAATATAAAGGCAAAATCTTGTACCGAACAGATAGCGAACGTCATTACCTCATTGCCAGAACCGCTCATATGATGCACAAATCGATTAGCAAAACTTTAGATACCATAGTCGACAAAGGCTTGGAAAATCTAAGAGCGATCTAAAATCACCCTTAGTTTGTTAGGAGTTCTCCACCTGAATATGTCGATTGCACAAACAAGTCTCTGTCCAATATCACAAGATCCGCATCGGCGCCTATATCGAGTCGTCCTTTTTGTGTCAGTCCCAATAGCTTCGCAGGTTTGAGGCTTGCCGCTTCAAGGGCTTCGGCAATTGAGCATCCCGTCCAGGCCCGCAGGTTTCTCACCGCTTGATCAAGGCCCAGAACACTTCCCGCAAGAGTATGGGTGCCCCGAAGAGTGACAATATTCCCTTTGACAGTGACTGTGCGGCTTCCGAGGCGATAAGTTCCATCGTCTAATCCCAGAGCAGCCATGGCGTCAGATACCAGAAAGAGCCCTTCAGGATTAGCCCTCCAGGCCATATTTACAGCAGCAGGATGCACATGGATGCCGTCCAGGATCAAGGAAAAGGCAAGTCCAGGATGCGTGAGAGCGGCGCCAATCAACCCCGGCTCGCGATGGTGGAAAGGGGCCATGCCGTTGAAAAGATGAGTGACTGCGTAAATTCCTGCTTCAATGGCCTGTTTGGCTTCATGATAAGTTGCTCCTGTATGACCCGCAGATGCGACAATTCCTTTTTCTTTTAGCATGAGAATATAGTCATGAGCCTGTTTTAGTTCTGGCGCCAGGGTGATCATCCTTACCCAATCGAGCGAGCCATAAGAATTGTGAACGCTGGTGAGCTTCTCTTTGGGATGTGCTCCGGCAAAGTCGGGATGCAGAAAGGGGCCTTCTAAGTGCAGTCCTAATGGGATGGCGCCTTTAGGGGGCTTTTCCATTTGTTGCATAAGGGGAGGCAGAAGACGCTGATATTCTTCGGGTGTTGAAGAAATGATGGTCGGCAGAAAGCTTGTAACGCCATGGCGTGGGAGCGCGGAGCAGATCGTTTCAAGGGCATCGGAATCGGTGGAGAAATCGCGGCCATATCCCCCATTGATCTGCAGGTCGATATAACCTGGAGCAATGATCAGGCCCTGGACATCGACCTCATCATCGCAATGTTCTGCCGGTTCGATGATTTGGGGGCCCTGGATCCAGAGATCCTCCTCAACCAGAGAACCTTTGCGCAGGAGTTTTCCGCCTCGAAATCGAATTGCAGCATTCGGCATAGTCTGGTAACCTAAATAAATCTAAAATCAACATAATACAAAGGAACATGCGATGTCGACACTCATGCTGACTTTAGTCTTAGCTTTTGTGATTGTGATCATCGCATTGGCGTTGCTGGCAATTGGCTGGCTGTTTACTGGTAAATCGCGCATCCAGCCTGGCGCATGCGGCCGGGCCCCACATAAGAAGCGCAGCGAAGAGGAGGGATGCGGGACATCTGCATCCTGCAGTATCTGCGAAAAGAAGGATAAGACTGATGTACGATAAAAGCAATCCCGAGACAATCCAGAAGATGTTTGCCAGCATCGCCAAACGTTATGATCGGACGAATGCTGTGCTCTCTTTGGGATTGCACAGATTCTGGAATCGGGCATTGGTGAGGCGGGTGGTGTCGGACAAAATTGACAATTGGCTCGATCTGTGCAGTGGAACAGGGGATATCGCATTTGAATACCTGAGTTGTGCAGGATCACAAAAGAAAGCGACGCTGATCGATTTCTGCCCCGAAATGCTTGCCTGCGCCAAGGATAAAGCTGGCAAGTTGCTGAGGTGGCACACGATTTCCTTTGTGCAGGCAGATGTGCAAAATCTACCCCTGGAAAATCAGAGCGCTTCTGTTGCAACCATGGCTTACGGCATCCGCAATGTCAAAAACACGCAACAGTGTTTCCATGAAGTCTATCGCGTCCTGCGTCCGGGGGGTATGTTTGGCATCCTGGAGCTGACGCAGCCAACCAATCCCTTTATTCGCTGGGCCCATGGGATCTATCTCAAAAGAATTTTGCCGCTGCTGGGAAAATGTCTGACAGATAACCGAGAAGCATACAGCTATCTTTGCAACAGCATCCAGAATTTTACACCCCCGGCGGATCTCGAACAAATGCTTCTTAAAGCCGGTTTTGCCAGGACAACCATTCATCCCCTGACATTCGGAACAGCGACGATCTTGATCGGTTACAAGGCATGAAAGGGCTTTTTTACAGCCAGTTTGCTCTGATTGCTGAACCGCCTGTCCTCAGCCTGTCGCTCTGCAAAAGACTTATCCAGGAGATCGATCTCGATTTTCTCTATGGCTCTCCCGTTCCGCGTCATCTGCTCGCTGATCCCCATTTTCATCTGCTGACGATGCCGCCGCTGGACTTAAATGTGAAAGACCTTCAGCAGCACAACGAGCAGCATGAAAAGCGGATCGCTTTTCTGGAGAAAGAGGTAAAGCCCCCATATAGTTTTTTCATCACGGAAATTTTTCCTTTTGGCAAGATCTTTCTGCGCGAAGAGATTCTCTTTCTTAAGACATGGCTGAAACGCCTCGAGCCTGCGATGCGGATGGTCTGTTCACTTCCGGACACCATTGAAATCGTCAAACCTTCACTGCAAGAAAAGGCTCTTCGTCTATTTCAAGAGCACTTTGATGCTGTCTTTGTCCATTCCGATCCGAATCTGATCCGGCTGGAGGACAGTTTCCCCGCAGCTGCGAGTATTCGCGATAAAATCATCTACACAGGATTTGTACCCAATAGCCTGGAGCCCGCTTCCCTTGAAACAAAAAGAGGCAAGAGCATCTTGATACCAATTTCCTGGCAGTTTTTTGGCGAAGAGCTGGTCCGCGCTATCCTGCCAGTGATGTCCCAATTTCTCGACTATGAATTTGTGTTTGTTCTGCCGCGCACTGCCCCCGCTTTTCTGGGAGAGATTCTGCAGGCCTGGCAAAAACAGCATAATGGAAGCGCCATGCGCATACTTCCCCCACAGAAGAGCCTGGACAAGCTGCTGCGGGAAAGCGCTCTTTCCATCAGTCTGGCTAATGCCCATCTCATCGATATGCTGCATGCGCGGACTCCGGGAATTGCATTCGCCGCTGGAAGCCCCATGCAGCAGATCAGGCTTCTCAGCTTTGCCGCGAAGGGATTAGTGAAAACGATGACCCCAAATGATCTTGTGCCAGCTCGCCTGCAGGAATTGATTAGAGAGGCACTCGCAATGCCTTATCCTGAACATCAATATGACACAAATGGCGCGGAATGTACGCTGAAGGAACTACTAAAAGAGCCGCAGCTTTAACAACAGCGTTTCCAGACAGTAGTGCAGCGGTGTGGAGCGCTCCAGTGTGAGAGAGGCTTCAGCCAGAGCCTGCTGGACCTTTTCAAGCGGCAGGATTTCACCTCGCTGCAGCGCCTGCTCGATGTCAGCTTCATAGTCGCGATGGATGAGATAGGCGCGGTTGCCGTTGACATGCAAGAGGTGCATGTCGCGGTACCAGCCTAAGATCATGTCGAAGAGTGCCTGTGCATCCTGATGTTCGCGCATGGCCAAGGCGCCATCGACCTCTTTTTCGAGAGTCTGGCGCTGGGCGGACGTCAATTGGTCGCGCCTCTCTTCCAGCATTTCTGTGCGCCAAGTAGCGCCCATCTGCTTCAGCGAATCTTGAACCAGGCCTGCCAGCTCGGAGGCGAGGTCTGACAAAGCGGTGTAGGAGGCTGCTTTGCCTTTGGCCAGCTGGTTGAGGATGGTTGCGCGCACCTGATTTCCTCCCTGCTCCAGAAGACGGATGGCATTGCCAAGCGATCCTTGAGAGAGTTGAGCCAGGTGCTCTGCTTCGGCAGTGGACAGTTGGCGTTTTTCTTGCAGGAATTGGGCGATCTCCTGCTCTTCGAGCGGGTGAAAGTAGATTTTGCGGCAGCGCGAGAGAATTGTCGGAAGCAGAGAAGCAGGGGCGCTGGAGATGAGGACGATCAGGGTGTCTGCAGCGGGTTCTTCAAAGGTTTTGAGCAGAGCGTTGGCGCTGGTGGGCAGCATGCGCTCGGCATCCTGGATGATGAAGACCTTATGTTTTCCCTTGAAGGGAGCCATGTAGACTTCTTCGCTCATCTGGCGCATGCTCTGGATGCTGTGGAGACCGATCTTCCCTTCAGGGCGATAAAGGTGCAGGTCGGGGTGTGATTCTTCGCCAAGGATCTGTCTGGCAAGTTCGAGGGCGAACAGGCTTTTGCCAATGCCGTCAGGGCCCGCAAACAGAAGGGAGTTGTTGACAGCCTGCGTGGCAACCATGTGCTCGAGGTAATGTCGGATAGGCTGGTTGCCGATAATAGTCATTTTTGAATGGCCTTAATTGCTTCGGCAAAGACCTGATCGGGAGCCTGGCTGGCATCGATGCGCACAATGCGGTCGGGATGCTGGGCTGCCAAGGTGCAGAAAGCCTCTCTCACTTTATCGTGGAAGGCTAGTGTCTCCATTTCCATGCGGTCGATCTCAGATCGCGAGCTTTTGGCTCTTTTGAGGCCAAGGCGCGGGTCGATGTCGAGCAGGATTGTGAGAGTGGGGAGTGTGGCTCCGCAGACCTTTTCACAAAGGGAGGCGACTTCATCCAGGTTGAGGTTGCGGGCGGTTCCCTGATAGGCGATGGTCGAAT
>JAJFUZ010000170.1 GCA_021372155.1 Parachlamydia sp.
ACTGAAACTTTTTATTAGGATAGGTTCCTCAGAAGCGGAGACGCGCTTGTCGTTGCCACGGCATCAGAACACAATTTGATGCTGGTGACAAACAAGAATGCTTGATAGTAGCGCTCTATTATATTATCATAATTGATTTAATGGTGATATATGATTAGAAATTCTGATTGGGTAAATGCAGACATTACAGCGGCAAGCACAAAGCGTCCCCGTCGAGACGATTCTGAAAAACCTCATTTTTTACGTGTGCTGGAGGTTCTCAGCCCTGTCATGAAAGAACTTGAAAACGCAAAGTATCTCTCAAAAGAAGATTTTCATGAGCTTCTGAAAGATTTTGTGCGAGTGGATGAGGATCTGCTGGAGGAGTCGACGCGGCAGAAATGTCATCGCATTCTTCGAACGATTTGGCCTGGTGCCGAGCCTTGCGATTTGAAGGACTTTAAACAGCATGCCTGGGCTGCAGCAGGGAAGCAGCGCGCGATGCTGGAGGAGCTAGGCAAACTCAAAGTTCAGCTCCAGGGAAATGCGGAGCGCCTATTGACACCCATAGAAATCCGTGCTTTGAAGGCAGCCTCCGGTTTTTTTCGAGCTATAGCAGGAAAGTCTTTATGGAAAGAGGAAGGAAATGTGCCCTGTGATACCTCTTTGGCGTGCTTTGATCGGTTTCTTGCCTTGATTCAGGGAAAGCTGAACAAAGAGGCACTGAGCTGGAAAGATTGGGTGGAGCTTTATCGCTTCGCGCACTTTGTACATCTAAACGACTTCAGACCTCTATTGAATGTGGTGCATGTCAAGATGATTGGGCTGACTCCGCAAGATCTTGCTGACTTCCTGTCTGAGCAAGATCTATTGGTGCATCAGCTAGAGGCAGATGCGGCTGCACGCGATTTGTGGATGGAAGGCCGCGATGGTTTGCTTTCTGAATACTTTAATTGTTTGGGGAAAAACCCCTCTGCCCACTTTCATGCGCTTCAAGCCTTTGAACGAAGCTGTTTGCCAGATCGGGAGTGGATGAAAATGCGTTCGTATACGGCAACTTCCTACTTCAACCAGAATTACATCAAGGGATTAAGTGGTTTGACAGCTCTTAAAAAGTTAACTCGTCGCATTGAAAGGAGCAGCTGTAGACCCAGTGGAGATGGAGCTAATCTAAGTGAATTAAAATATCTGCAGGAATTTTCTGTCCAGGGCGGGGATGAGGTAGGCGCTGGTCCGTTTTCAAGGATGTCTTCAGCTACTCTCCGAGTGATGGACATTCCTATCACAGATCTTGCTGGCCAATGGGGTCAGGATCCAAATTGGTTTGCCAATTTTCTGCTCAAATATCCGTCACTCAAAGAACTCCATCTTCGCTGTCCAGCACACTTAAGACCAGATTATTGCTGGACAACATATGCTGCCCCGTTTTCTACTAACACCGTTCCTTTCAAGATCTTTCTTAACGGACAATTAAAGGTCGATGCGACAACAGTCAACGCGCCTGTAGCAGCGGGAAGGTGTTAGCGCCTAGACAGCATGGATCACATTCGTCACGACGCCCCAGATGTGCAGCTCCATTCCGTCCGTGATGTCGATGGGGGCGTAGGCATCGTTTTCCGCCAGCAGCTGCACGCAACCTTGGGCGCGATGGAGCCTCTTGACGGTCAGCTCACCGTTGACCGCGGCGACGACGATGCGGCCGCTGGTAGGCTCTAAGCTGCGGTCCACCACCAGGATGTCGTTGTGGTAAATGCCAGCCTGGATCATGGAGGAGCCGGCGACGCGCACAAAGAAGGTGGCGGCCGGATGCTTGATCAGCAGCTCGTTCAAGTCGAGCTTGCCATCCATTTCGCTTTCGGCTGGCGAGGGAAAGCCTGCCGCGACAGCGCTCTGAAAGAAGGGGAGGCGATAGCATTGATGCTGCACCCACTCCAGCACTCTCTCCACCTGGCTGACGGGCACCCGGATCGCTTGAGTGGGCTCTCCGAATTTGCCGCTCCCTTGCGGCCTTCCCGCTCCTGTACGTTGTCCTCCTCGCGGCATAACTTTACCTCTTCTGTGATTAGTGTACAGGAATCAAAGAAATGGAGCAAGTGAATTTAAGTGGACAATTTGCTAAAAATATTCAATACTGCTTCTACTAAATTTGTCTAGATCAACCATGGAGAAGTAATGGAACCAGCTAGAAACAATTTGACAACTCAATTACAAAATTTTAGCAATCAACTACGTGAAATCGATCAAGATTCAAAGCTTGACTCCCCAGGCAAATTCTTCAAAAAAGAAGAGAAAGTCTATGCCCCTTTAAGGCAAATTTTGAATAGTGTGAGCGAAAGAGCTCTTTCTGAACCCGGAGTGAGAGAATCCTTAAAGGAATTAAAACAAATAATAAAAGCCGATAGCGGTGTGTCCAAAGATATCACCGACAAAATAAAGCAGCTTTCAAAACAAAGCAAAGTGGCGCCGACGCCTTCGGATGCCGAGCAGGATATAACAGGTACTCTGGCGGGAATGATTGGGGAACTTCAAAGAGGTGTTGATGATCCTCAATTATTAAGGGATATCGATACATTATTTAGATCTGATGTGTTTCATACAACACCCCATCCAGAAGTTCAAGTCCTTTTAAAATCATTGATAACTCAATTGAAGAATGTTGACCCCAAATCTTTGGTAATTAAATTCTATGAAGAACATTTGGTTGAAGAATACGAAAGGGAGCCTTATCGGGGATCTGAGGCGATGGATGCGCATAAAAGACAATTCGAGTACGAAGTGAAGGAAGCTGCAAGCGCTCATGCAAAGGCTCAACAGGCTAAAGTTGATGCAGAAGCGGCTGAGAAAAAAAGTCAGACAATAATGTCTAACCAGTTTCTTAAGTACTTCCAACAAGAAATTCGTGAACTTATCAACAAAAAAGATGATAAGAATTTTGCTTTTCAGGCCCAGAGATACGCCCAAGATGAATTTGACACCCATTCAATGGATGTATTGCTGCAATTGCCCCCTGGATCGAAAAAATTGATTGAAGAGTTAATTGATACCATGAAAAGTAAAAAAGCAAGTCCTTATGCCATAGAGCCATGGGAAGATATCCATGGACGGCTTACAACGTGGGAACAAGCTTATAACAAACAATTTTAGTTTGTGTCGGGGGTAGGATCAGATGCGGTGGGCCGCTCCTTGTGGTCTTCCCGCTCCTGCACCCTGCTATTGCATGTTGCCCTCCTCAGACATATCTACCTCCTTGCTGATTACAGTCATGAATCAAAAAAGTGCTGCAAGTGAATAAATGATTTAGATAAATTATTTGTATAAATCTCGCTTTTTTGATATAAAGTGTATGTATGTTCTCTGCTTTTGACGATATTACATCCTATTATTCTGCGCCCCCATCTGCTCCACCTCCGCTTTTGCCAGCACGGGGCTTTGATCCTGCCATCCGAGAGGATCTTTTGTATGATTTCAGCAGAAATACGAACGAAGAGAAAGGGGGAAGGCTACGGGCTGTTTTCACGCGCGCGGTCAGCGATTTTCTTGCCGACAGGTTGGACGTGCACGCGCTGAACCAACGCTTTCGGCTCCATCCGCAGGAAAATTTTGCAGGGATCCAATTCGACCTGCCGCGGCTTCTCCAGCCGCTGCTGGATTTTCTAGGCAATTCACAGGCCGAGCCCCATCAAACAGCAAAAGGCATTGTGCTTCTGCTGTTTCTCTGGAAAATGACAGAAGCCTACGTGAGGCCAGATGAGACAAAGTTAGTCGAAGAGGCTTTGAACAGGTTAAAAGCATCCCCGCTTGCTCCCTGTGAGTACGCCGAGGCTCTCTATGCGCACGATGTTTATACCAAAAGCATTTACCGACTGCCTGCAGGTTCGCCAGGATTGCAATCCACGTTGTTCAGTTCCGAATGGTCCGCCTATCCGGCACTTCAGGCAGCCTTGCAGAACAATATTATCGCAGATAATCCGAGACCCTGTGTCAATCTTTTAGAGAGCGCAAAACAAGCGGGGAGATTGGAGTGGCTGAATCAGTTTATCGGTGAAAAATTCCGTTCGTATGACTCCCTGTTTGCAGGATTTATTGAAGGCTTTTATTGCCTTTTCCGCCACTGCCCGGATGTCAGCGCGACAAACAAAGTCTGGCAGCTCCTTGATTTTCTGAATGGGCTTGACGCTAAGGAGCAATCGGAACGTCTTTCCCCTATATGCTGGGGTTCGCACAGTGACCCACTGAGGGGCTTTCTCATCCGATTTGCAGAAGGGGATTGCCATGCAATGGCCCCTGAAGAGGCATTCGCGATCATGGTCAGGCTGTATGCGCTGAGCAGCATCAATGTCCGGGTTGGCAAGCATGAATATGACCGCACAGGCGCCAACAGGCGCTATGAATCGGGCTTATGGCTGGAAGACAACCTGAAAAAAAACGGGATGATGGATGACTACCTGTTTGAAAAGGGATTGACATGCGATGAGTTCAAAAGCAGGCTGGCAAAATTGCATCAGTTCCTGGCGATGATTCAAGATGATCCGCACCACTGGCACCGCGATGCAAACACGCTCAAAGCGCTTTGCCAGTTCACACCGAGAGCGAATCCCGCATTTCGCCTTTCGGATGCCAAGACCTTTGACTGCGTTCTGAATATGCTGCAGGCCTGCCAGGAGAAGAAGGATCTTGGCCAGGCGCTGATGCTGATCGACATTTTTCCACCCGAAGAGGCGGAGCGTCTTTTTCAGTTTTATCAGAAGCATCGCGATCAGCTGCGGATCGATAAAGCCACTTTTTCAGCCTTGCCGACCGAAGAAAAGCGAGAATGGCTTCACTACCACGCTAAGATGCGCACGCGGCAGACACACCTTGCCAGCTGGGCCTTAAAGCATGCCGATAACGAAGAACTTAAGGTAGACGCTCTGCTCTGGATTGCCGCAGTGAAAAAGGAACTCAAACCCCGAGATGAAGCAAGGGTTACTGCCCTGATCAAAACAGGTTCGTTGCCGATCCAGCGGGCCGCCGTCACGGCCTTCCATGCGACCCATCTCAATGCAAGCGACAGAGCGGCGCGCCATTTTCTCATTGAGCAGTTTCACCAGGCAGAGGATGCGCTTCTTCAGAGACAGCTGCTCAGGGCAATCGCGACTTATCAATTTGACGAAAATCGCGATCAGGAGCTTCTGGAAGCTCTGTTTTCCAAAGTTTCTGCATTTAAGGAGCAAGAGCTCAATCAGGCAGGGGTCTTCAGCCTGATGCGCATCGTGGCTTGCGGCAAAGCAGGGGGCCGCTCAGATAAAATCGGCGAGCCGATCTTTGACCGTATGCTTCTTCATTGCAAAAAGATCGTCGACAGTGCGATTTGGAGTCCATGGGATCGAGATTATGCACGGGATAATTCAGCTGAACATCTTAAAATGCCCCAAGAGACTGCTCACCTGCAGTATCCCATCCCGCAGCCCTTCGAGCGCAACCGCTACCGCATGAACGTGGCTCTGCTCCATCTCTTTACTGGACTTTATCCTGCTAACGGGAATGTGAATGCTTCAGATCGCGAGCAATATCTCGACATTTTGCCAGTCAATATCTATTACATCCCTCTGCTGCATCTGCCCGATAAACCTGTATACCGCGCTTTAGGAACCAAGCAGGGCAATCTAACCGCACAGTTTGCCGTAGTGGAAGCCCTGTTGTCGGGCAGCTTTCCGCGAGACCTGCGTTTTGGCTCGCATGACCATGGCAACTGGAGCAAGCGTGAAGAGGAGCTGAGCGGAAGCTTTTTTACAACCCGGCTCTCCATGGCGCTGAATGGCCTCTATCATCACCCCGTCGATGGGGCGCTCCTGGAGGCCAGCGGTGCGAGCATGAATCAGGAGCTGCAGACTTTAAATGCGCGCATGGAGCGGGAGAGAAGTTTTAATCTAGTGGTTTTTGGCGGCAGAAGCCGCTATCAGTTTGAGCGCATCTATCTCGATGAAAGCTGGCGCAAGGATCTCCTGGCTATTGCTGGACGCCTGCCAGAAACTTCAAAAGTTCCCCAGCATGCGGCTGATCCCTCTAAGGATCCCGCAAAGCGTGAAGAGCTGCGTTCAGAACTTGCTCGTCTGCAAGAATATCTGAAAGCTCAAGGCGTCAAAGAGGTCTTCAAGCAGATGTCTATCCGCGAGCTTCTGGAGCTGCATCGCCATCTCGTCAAGGAGGATTTCCTGTCGAAAAAGATCCTGTTTGGCATCGATCCGCATACGCTTCCAGCCAGCAAGGAACCTTCTGATGAAAACGTCGAACAGATCAAGAAGGCAACAGCCCAACGCATGGGTGAAATGCAGCAGTTTCGGAAGCGCTTTGAAGCTGTCTGCAAAAAGCCTTTTTGCCTGGGCCAGGATCAGATGCTGGGACTGCAGGGCGAACGCTTTGCGGCGGCAGTTCCCGCGCTGCTTAATCTGTTAAGCCCCTATGGGGCCAATGAGGGCGATGGCCCGCTCCTTTGCCAATTTTCCCGACAGGCGCAGGTGGAGCAGACGGAAAAGGGGCGCTACCATCTGCGGATTTTCAAGCTGGCCCTGATTTTCCGCAAGGTGCCTATGAAGCAGCTGATTCCGCTTTTGAATACCGATTTTGCTCCAAGCTTCTTTGGTTTTGGCGACAATTGGGAACTGGCACAACAGGCGATTTTAGATCTCGTTTCGCTTTCTCAGCAGCTGGAAAAGAGCCCGTCTAAAATCGCGCGCACTTTAGAATTGATCGCCTATCCCGAATGCAATCACAGCGAATTCAAGCAGCTTATAGAATTGTTTACTCAAATATCATGAAATGCCGAAATCTCATTTCCATGATGTTTTTTGCCCTTCTCAATTCGCCTCACGGAATTCAAATTTCTTGATTTTATGATGCGAGTATCATAATATAGCGGCACTTGAACAGAAGCGGAAAATGAGCGAAACGCCTTTTTATGGAAGACAAGAGGAACTCAATCGACTCAAAGCCTTGCTGAACAAGAAAACATCCAGTCTGATCGTCATTAAAGGGAGAAGGCGAATTGGCAAAAGCCGCCTCATCCTGGAATTCAGCAAGGGAATTAAATCCCTGATTTTTACAGGGCTCCCTCCAGAAAAAGAGACCACAGCCGATATGCAGCGTGAGTACTTTGTGCAGCAAATGCAGCGTCTACTCGGCATTAGAGGAATCAAACATGATGACTGGGGCGATATTTTCTGGAATCTGTCAAAAGAGACACAAAAGGGACGCATCCTGATTGTTCTGGATGAGATCAACTGGATGGGATCTTTTGATCCAACCTTTCTTGGAAAACTCAAATCGGCTTGGGATTTGTATTTTAAAAACAATCCGCAACTCATTCTCATCCTGAGCGGTTCGATGTCGAGCTGGATCGATGAGAATATTCTCAACAGCACGGGCTTCTTGGGCCGAACTTCCTTGGAATTGACTCTGGATGAGCTGCCACTGCCAGTCTGCAATCTGTTTTGGAGGAAAAGAGCGAAGTATGTCTCAGCTTATGAAAAATTCAAGATTCTCTCTGTGACCGGCGGCGTGCCCCGCTATCTGGAAGAGATAGACACTTCGCTGTCTGCAGAACAAAACTTCCAAAGCCTGGCTTTCAGCAAGGGTGGTCTGCTCGTGGAGGAGTTTGATCGCATCTTTTCTGACCTTTTTTCCAAGCGGTCGCAGCGCTATAAGCAAATTGTCGAACGGCTTGTCGATGGAAGCGCAACCCTCGAACAGATTGCAGATGCTTTAGCATTGGAAAAGGGAGGTACTCTAAGCGACTATCTGGAAGATTTAGTGGAAACGGGTTATGTTGTTCGCGACCATACCTGGAATGTCAAACGCGCGATCGAGTCCAATCTCTGCAAGTTTCGTCTGAAAGATAATTATCTGCGCTTCTATCTCAAATACATTGAACCGAATCGCACACAGATTGAAAAAAAACGGATTAAGACGCCACCTTCATGGGCGACAATCATGGGCCTGCAATTTGAAAATCTGGTTCTGAATAACTTTCATCGCATTTACGGTTTGCTTGGAATTGATCCTGGGGAGGTTGTGTATGACAATCCCTATTTTCAGAGAGCCACAAAAGGGCACCCAGGGTGCCAGATTGACTATCTGATCCAGACGAAGTTTAACACGCTTTATGTGTGCGAAGTGAAATTTTCAAAAGAGCTGCTTGGAGCCAGCGTCATCGAGGAAATGAAGATCAAGATCAAACGCTTAACTAAGCCAAAAGGCTTTTCCATCCGTCCCGTACTCATTCACGTCAATGGGGTCACGGATGCCTGTTTGGAAAGCGACTTTTTTGCCAGGATCATCGATTTCGGGCAACTGCTCGAAGAATAAATTATTCGCCGCTTATGAAGACAGTATGTCCGAAAGTGGGAATCAATTTCGTCAGCGTCTCAATCTCATCCGTTGTGAGACTAGTCTGGATATACTCCAGGTCGGGGTTGTTCCTAATCCGCAGCACCAACGGGCGCACAAGATCATCAGGAAAAAAGAAGTCCAATTGATAAAGGCTGACGTGGCGCAGTTTGGAGAAATACTGAATGATGTTGGTGAACTGCTCTTTGTTGTCACCGTCCTGATAACTGAAAATCAAGCCATTTAGCCCCAGTATGTGAAGGTTGCGACTGCGTTCCGCAATCTTTTGAAAAGTTGGTGGGAAGACATTGCCAGTCATGCGCGGCCTTTGGTTTAAGTAATAGATCAGGCTGACCCAGATTTCCTTTAGATTTGGACCTCTCAAGACCTCTCCGAGTCTGTGAGAGGACGGGATCCCCTACTATGGGATCCCTCCCACTCGATCTCGATCTTCGAGATCATGATCAATGCCGCCAGCTATGGGATTTCACAATTTGGCAATAATGACGGTATGGTGAATGACATTTACAATGCACTCGAAGACCTAGGGGGCTAATCATTTGTCCAGTTTTTGGGAAGCACCTCACATGGGTGTCAGATAAAGTCTAGACTATCTCATATAAGCCTTAAGAACCTTAAGATTTACCGAGAGCGGTAAGAGATTGCTGGATTTTTTTGACTTCTGGGTGATCAGGACAATAGAAGTTAGCGTAAATTTTAAGGGCCTTCTCATAATATTTTCGAGCTTCTTTGTGATCTCCTCTTTTTTGTAAAATCATCCCCAGGTACTGAAGAGGTTTAGCAATTGCTGGATGATTTTCATCTTGCTTTTTGTAATTCTCGTAACTCCTTTTGACTGTACTTAACCCTTTTGCTATTTCGCCTTTTTCGCTCAGCACCAGGCCCCAATCACATGATAAATCCGTGTTTTCCGGAAGATTTGGATCTTTAAAAATTATTCCGTAGATTTGCCGCGCATGCCAAAAGTTTTGCTCGGCTTGCTTCGATTCTTTTAAGTCCCGATATGCCTCTCCAAGTCTAAGGTGACATTTAGCAATAAGCATGTGCTCATTGGGATCCTTCTGCTCTAAAATGGCAAGGGCTTGCTTTTGCAAATCTAGTGACTTGAGAGGTTCCCCAGAAGCTTGCCAACCACTACCCAGATGGCTCAGTAACCTAGCGGTTTCAGAATCATCGTTGTCCTCTTTTTGAACTTGAATCTTTTGCGCTTCCTCGCAGCATTCGATGGCCTTCTTGGAATCACCAAACAATAGATATGCTGCGCAAAGATTAAGGAGAAGGGTGTCTACGTGCATGGGATGAGTCCCTTGAATTTTTTTGCGAATGATGAGTGCTTCATTTAAACCTTTTACAGCTTTCTTCGCATCTCGCATTCTAAATCTTGTCATGGCTAGCTCGTTAAGATAATCGATTAGGCTAACGTGATCGTCGCCCTGGATATATCTAGCGATCCTTAAGGCTTCTTCTAAATGAGCGATGGATTTCTTTATTTCTCCCAATTCGCGCAAGGCTTTCCCTAGGCCTCTGAGATCCATAGCAACACGGATGTCATATTCATTGCCTTGAATAAATTTGTGGGTTTTTAAGGCCTCATTATAACTAAAAATGGCTCTTGAGAAATCTCCTAAACTATAATAAGTTTCTCCAAGTAGATAATCTTGATTTCCCATCCATTCGCTTGATTCCCCGAAAACCTCGATTATGACGTCAGATGCAAAATGGTAATATTTAAGGGCTTGTTTCAAATCCCCACGCGCCTGCCAAATTCTACCTAGATCATTAGAAGTATTAGCTACATACGAATGCTTCTCACCATAGATTTTTTTGTTTATTCTTAGCTCTTCCTCATAGTAACCAATGGCTCTGGTCATATATCCAGCATCTTTACAAGCTTTCGCCAGACCGCTTAGACTCTGAGCCACCTTGGGATGATCGTCACCATAGTATTTTTTATTACGCCTAAGAGCATCTTCCCAATGGCTAACGGCCTTTAGTTTATCCCCTGCGATTTGCAGAGTGTCTGCAAGGTTAAAGACGTAGTCTGCAACAAAAATATGTTCTTCGCCGTAGATTTTTTTCGCTAGTGAAAGTGCATCCTCGTCGCATTTGATCGCTTTCTGGTAATCGCCCAACGCACACCATGCGAAACTGCATTCGTTAAGAGCATCAGCAACTGTAAAATGTTCTTCTCCCTTACACTTCCTATATATTCTAAGCGCCTCTTCGCAAAAACTTAAACCTTTCTGGGCGTCTCCTTTATTTCTCCATGCTTTTCCTAGAAGTATGAGACATTGTGCCTGCCGAAAGTGATCAGAATTAAAATTTTTCTTTACAATATTCAATGCCTCTTCGAAACGCGAAATGGCATATTCGAAGTTCTTGTACCTTAGCCAAGCCTGACCTAAATAAATCACACATTCAATCACATTTATATGTTCATCACCATAAATCTTTTTTTGAATCCTTACCGCTTCCTCGTATTTCTCGAAAGCTGCCTTAACAAAGCCATATAAATGCTCCGCGTTGGCAAGCTTCATCAAGATCGGTACTATGTCAGGATGCTCATTTCCGTACATCGAAGTTAACATCTTGAGTGCTTGATTTAGATAGTTCATCGCTTGTTTATAATCACTGAAATTTAGCCAGGAATTGCCCAAAACATCGAGATCCCGAACAATAGATGGGTGTTCATCGCCATAGAATTTTTTGTGAATCTTAAGAGACTTCTCAAAAAAAACAATTCCACGCTGCGGATCGCCTTCGTCTTGAAAAACGAGGCCCAAAAAAGTGAGGCAAGCAGCTACAAATGGGTGTTCCTCACCATAAATCTTTTTCAAGATGGCAAGCGCTTTCTCATAATAATTTCTTGCTTGCTTAGGATCATTTTTTGCACTCCAAATATGTCCAAGATAATTAAGGCTTTCTGCTGTAGAATGATGCTCACCACCATGCGCTTTTCTGACTATTCTGAGAGCTAGTTCGCCTAATTCGACGGCTTTCTTGAAATCCCCCTCACCTTGATATGCCTTGCCTAAAGCATGAACATATCTAACGATATTAGGATGTTCATCTCCATGGACTTTTTTCATGATTCGCAGAGCCTTTTCACAGGTATCAACCTTCACTTTGAAATTATCTTCGCAGATGGCGAGATTTTCCAGACTTTTGGCTACTCTAGGATGCTCCTCACCATATAATTTGATATAAATTCTCAGAGCCTTTTGATAGTTTTCAAAAGCTTTTTTTGAATCTCCTAAATTAGACCACCCCGCGCCAAGCTGGTTATAGTGTTCAGCCACTGAAAAATGTTCTTCACCAGTTATTCTAAGATCAATTTTTAAAGCCTCCTTAACAAAAGAAAGCCCTTTCTTTGCATCTCCAAACAGTAACCATGCCATGCCTAGGTTAGCTCGATCTCTTGCGACTGATGTATGAGACTCTCCATAGCTCTTTTTGTCAATCTTAAGAGCTTCCTCTAATAAGCTGATGGCTCGTTTTTCATTCCCTAACGCATGATATGAACAGCCTAGATTGTGGAGGTAAGTAGCAACCTCAGGATGTTCTCTGCCATAGATTTTCGTGGCAATGCTGAGCGCCTCCTCGAGGTAGTTACGTGCCATCATTTGTTCTCCGAGCCCTTGACATATATTTCCCAAGCGGTCCAAGGCTTGACACACAATTTTTTGATTGTTTTGTTTTTTCGCCAACGTTAGAGCTTTTGTCGCATATTCTTGTGACTCACTATATTCACATAGTTCGCATAACAATTTAGCCAATTTTAGTTGAGGATCGGGATTATCAGGATTAAGAGCAATGGCTTGCTGATAACTTTTTTTTGCAGCGTCAAATTGATTGAGCTTTTCATAGGCCTCTGCTTGGACGTAGGGGCTATTATCGTAAAAGGTCTCTGTGGTAAGCTCTCCGAACCTGAATGTCTGACAAATCTGCTTAAAAATGCGATGTAGCGGGAATATTACTCGATAAACTTCGACAATTTGGATCATGTCATCATCAGAGAGGAGAAATACGTTTTGACTTTTCACGCCCTTCTCTTGCATCAAAGGGTGATAGGCATCGTCGCATTCTTTGCCATAGTAATTGTGGCAGCGAATGCGCAAGCTCATGATCTTGACTAGAGCTTCTTGTAAATGTTTGGCTCCTTCAGCACTTAACACATGTTTCTTCACAAGCTCGTCAAGCCGTTTCCAGGTGTTTTGTTCTCCTATCTCAAAATATTCAGCTAAACCTGCAATCAAAAAACAGGGCAGGCGATATAGCTCAAATTTGATGTTAAAGATGGGATTATCTTCCTTCTGCTTATCGACACGTGGCTCAAATTCCACAAGGTGACCTCTCAAAATATTCATGGCCCGTTCCTGAGAAAGAGTCAGGGAAGATTTTGACAATCGGACGGACAAAATTGTTTGGATAGCCTGGATATACGCACGATAGAGCGCATCGCTTCCCACGATAACGTCAGTACTGCGAAGAACATTAGACAAAATGAGATCCTCTTGGTAGTACCGCTCTGATTGGTATTGAGCCATCTCTTCAGGTGTTCTGATTAATTCTACGTAATCCTTTTTGCCGAGAGGAGTATTGCCCCCATCATCAAAGGAAAAACCGCGCACAACAGGGCTTTCATAGCCATGATCGAGGATCTTCAATGACGTTTCCCCAAGATGGATGACTTGAATTTCAAGCCACTGGACCATCTTGCGAAAGTAATCCAAATTTTTTGCAATGTTTTCTTCGATGAGTAGAGCAAATTCTAAATCGGAGTAAGGACTCATTTCTTTTCGTGCTAAGGAGCCTAAGCTAATCAATGTGTAATCACAAGGCGGAGGGCCGAGAACGGCAAAACCACTTTGCAGTATTGTCCTCCCGATAAATTCAGAAATAGATTTAGTAAAGTCGGAAAGAATGTTGGGAATCGGCTCTTCATGCTTGAGCTTAAACTTCACAGCCTGACGAAGGGCTTGGAGTTTTTGTCGTCTTTCTAAATAAAGAGAGGATTGTGGATTATGTCTGACGCTACACACCTTATCCAAAAAACGTCTTTCTACTTCTGCCATTAGAGCAAGTACGGCCTGTTTTGCTACCCCTGTCTGATTTGATCGATCATAAATGGCTAAAGCCCCATTAAAGATCTTGGCCGCCATGGACCAATCTTCATTTTCTAAAAAAGCTTTTCCCAAATCTTTCAGAGCGTTGGCAACCTCTTCTTGGTTATTTTGCTTCTCTGCTGTCTCTAAAGCTTTAGTATAAGCTTCTATAGCAGGGTTGGCTGATCTGCGGGCTAAGAGCCAATCACCTCGATTTTTCCAGTTCATTGGAGACGAAGTCGAAGTGGCCGATGGTGTTGCTCCCCACGAAGATCGTAACACAGGAGACGAATTCTGTGTACTTGCAGGTGAAGAGATTACAGCGACCAAGATCGATTGTAGCCCTGGTGTAGATGAACGGGAATTTCCTAGTGCTGCTGTTTGCATCTATGACCTCCTTGATTTCTCCGTGTATTTTCCTACTATTTTCCTAAAAATGATTTTTTACAATGCCTAAAAATCGATTTATGTTAAATATTTAGGTTTTATGAGGCGAATGCAAAACCCTTACTCCCAGATCAGTGGCTGCTAATTCGTAACAGGCAGTGATCTGATTTCTTTTTTCATTCAAGATGGGTTTATTTCCCGGTTACCTCTGTGGGGCAAATGATTTAGAAGCTATTGTTGTATATGCCAAGGAAAAAGAGATATGGCTTAAAAATTTTCTGGATCTTCGAAAAGGAATTCCTTGCTACGGGACTTTTTGGTGGATTTACGCCTTGCTAAAACCCTCCGAGCTGGAACAATGTTTTGTCGAGTGGGTCCAGTCAATTATTCGCCGCTGATGAAAACAGTGTGACCAACAGAGGGACTCAATTTCGTCAGCGTCTCAATCTCATCCGCTGTGAGGCTGGTCTGGATACACTCCAGGTCGGGGTTGTTCTTAATCAGCAGCACCAGCGGGCGCACAAGTTCATCAGGAATAAAGAATTCCAATCGATAGAGGTTGACGTGGCGCAGCTTTGTAAAATATTGGATAATTTTGGTGAACTGCTCTTTGTTGTCATCATTTTGATAACTGAAAAGTAAGCCATTTAGCCCCAGTGTGTGAAGGTTGCGACTGCGTTCCGCAATCTTTTGAAAAGCTGGGGTGAAGACATTGCCGGTCATGCGCGGCTTTTGGTTTAAGTAAGAGATCAAACTGACCCAGATCTCTTTTAGGTTTGGACCTCCCAAGACCTCTCCGAGATAGATCATATCCTCATTATTGATCCCAAACCAATTCAGATCGATGGATTCAAGCTGAGCAAAAAGGGGCTGAAGAGTGATTAGGGACGGATCAATCCCTTTTTCCTGAAACGGAGTAAGGTCTGGCAGAGCAAGGTTGCGCAAGGATTGCGACTGGCTGTTGACCAGGGCGCTGGCAATAGTTTGAAGTTCCTGAGTCGTGATCACCTCGCTGTATCCACAGAATTTTACCTCTTCAATAGTGCTGAAATGCTGGATGATCTGGGCTGCGTCATTCCCATTTAACTCGTAGAGGTCTGAAAAGTTGAGGACTTTTGCCTGCTGCCACTGCAGGTAGGTATCGCGATATTCCGCAGATGTGAGGGTGCAGCCGCCATCAAAATGGAGATCTTCCAGGTAGGGTAAATGCTGTGGAAGCGTTTTGAAGTGGCGCGGTTCGATGGCATAGTAGTTGCCCTGGGTGCCAACCGAGTAACCGCCGGAGATGTGAAGCGAAAGCAGATTCTGTCCGCACTTGGCAGCTAAATTTGGAAACACATTGTCCATGATCTCGGGTGTAATCGGATGGGGATAAACATAGAGTGTCAATTCCTGTAATCCTACTGGAATGGCGTCGACAAGCTCCTGGAGCTGCTGCGGGGTTTTGACGTCATAGCTTTTCAAACTCTTGAGGTTGGAATTATTTTTGATCCAGGGAAGCAGGATATGCCGAAGCTGTTCCGTGGGGATATCCACCCAGTCGATGTTCAGTTTTTCCAGTAGAGGAAAGGCATCCAGAAGCCATCGGAAGGTATCCGGACTGATATAGGAGCCCTTTAGATTGATGGATTTCAAGTCGGGGCTGCTAGTGGCAAGGGCGGGAATAACTTTCTGCAGTTGTTCGTCGTTGACCAGGCTCCAGCTTAGGTCGAGCTCTTCGATGTTGCGGGTGTTTTTGGCCAGAATGAGCAGGCTTTCATCCGTAATGCTGGCACAGTTGGTCAGTTTGATTTTGGCTTTTCCAGATCCGCTCTCAGCAACGCGGCCTCTTGGAGTAGCTTTAGGAGGCTCCCTTCTCTCCTTGTTTTCCGCAAAGAGGTTTAAGCTCAGGCTTAAGGCAAACAAGGCCAGTGAGCATTTTACAGGGAACATATCTCCTCCCGAGATACTTGATAATTTGCACTCTAAGAAGCTCAGGCTTAATTGTAAAATTTCTTTTTTATCAGGAAGATGATTTTCTGATCTAAAATCCATAGATCATGCTTGGAATCTAAGGCTGACTTTTGCAATTATATTAAAAATACATTTACATAAATCAATTAAATTAGTATAATATTTCGTAAAAACTATGTAACGAAGATGATGCCAAATTTGCCTTTATCCAGTAACGCTAAATCGGGGTCATTTGGAGCCAACCGCAGCGTTCCACAGCCGCCTTTGTTCAATGAAGATCAAAGGAAAAGAATAGAGGCCACTTTAGATGCTATGTGTCCTAAGCCTATCGCTTTGAATGACATCCCCTTATACAATAGACAGTCGATCCAGAAACTGCCTACTGTGGCAGATGACCCCACTTTCCTTAGAAATATCAACCATAGCCACAAAGAGCTTTATCAAGCAGTCCTTGGGGGCAACATCGAAGAAGTTCGGAAGTGTCTGTCAGATGGAGCCCGAGCGGATGTTCGTATAGGGAAAACGGGAGAAACAGCTATCCACGTCAGTTTGGGAAATCCAGATATCCTGGCAGTCCTTCTCGAGAATGGCACCGATCCTGAAGTGCGTGATTTTAATGACTATACTCCTCTACATGGACTTGTCAGTGGAGATACTCAAGACACTTTGCGTGTCATCTCATGCATCAAGCTTCTGCTGGCAGCCGGTGCGTCCGTTAATGCTTCGTGTGCTGAATCTCGCAATACACCTTTGCATCTCATCATGATTCAAGAAGAATCCGCTTCCATTTTAAGTTGCTTGATCGAGATGGGCGCAGATCCTAAAATTGTCGATAAAGAGGGCTTAACGGCGCTTCACTCTGCAGCAAGTGCGGAACAGGTGGATATTCTTTTGGCTGGAGGCGCTGACATCGAAGCACGTGACAGACAAGGAAGAACACCGCTCCTCAGTGAGTATACTTCATCTCGGGCAAAAGAACGCCTTCTGGAAAGGGGTGCTGACATCACCGCACGCACAAAAAGCGGACAAACGCTCCTGCATGTCATCCATCCGCATCAGATAAAGCCTCGATTGTGGAATGCGCTTAAAAGAAATTTGGATTTAAACATAGCGGACAACCAAGGCCTGACGCCTCTCATGACAGGAGATGCGCCTCTCTCGAAATTTGGCGCAGATGTGCATCGCTGTGCCAATGATGGCCAGACTGCGTTGCATTTTGCAAAAAGCCAACAACAGGCACAGGACCTTCTGGACTGCGGAGCCAGTTTGGAAGCTTTAGACAGGACTGGACACACCCCTCTATTGCGAATTGCTGCTAAAGAAGATAATTCGGCCCTCTTGCAGTATTTTGTGGACAGGGGAGCCAATTGCAAAGCCAAAAATCGCGAAGGTGCAACAGCGTTGCACATAGCGGCGCAAACCAGAGGTGGACTTGACGCTAACGCTCTTCTTTTATTCAAATCCGGCCTCAAACAAGAACCTGACGAGACGGGACGTCTACCGCTGCATATCGCCGCTGCGAGCACTTTTCCGAAAGACTTGAAGCGAATGCTCTCTTTGGATCCGAATTCGATCAACAAAAAGGACAAGGAAGGTCGTACCCCCTTACATCATCTCGGCACGGGAAGACAGGACCAAAAGGGCCTTGGCATGATCATTCTGACCCAGGATCTTGAAGCCTGCGCGCGCATCCTTCTCGAAGCGGGAGCAGATATCCTTTCCCGCGATAAGCTTGGGCGCACCCCTCTTCAGGCACTTGCTGAACTTGAAGATGTCACTCCTCTGAAACTGGCCTTGGAAAAAGCCGTTGACCCCAAAGATAGGGATACTGCAGCTAAAGCGGTAAAAGATGGAGGCCGGATGTTCAGCGCATACCGTTGCTTAAAGCCAGACACACCCCTCACTTTGGAGGCCCTGGAAGATTTCGTTGCGAACGCCAAGCCCTGCACTCAACCCACGGATCCAGGTTTCAACTTATTGCAAAATGCAACTCAAGACGAAGTACGCGCGCTTGCCACCCAGTTCTTAGAACAGCCGCAGCGCGCCGGTGTTCTTCTCCGTAAGATATGCGGCTTGCAAACTTTTTCATTAGAGTATTGGAAATCACGCTCCAAATCAGATTGGGCCCCCTTTGTCAAAGAGGGCTTAAAAGCTTTAGGGCCGCTGCCCACATCGCCAAGCCCTGTCCTCAAGGACATCCATCAAGCTCTGGAGAAGGTAGGGAATGATCCGGTGGCGTCAATTACAGCCGAAGAACTTTTAGGCAGATGCACAAGCGATCAAATCCGCTGCTTTGGACGCACCCTTGTGATAGAACAAGCAGATCAGACCCTGTTGTGTATCAAGCTACAAGACGAAAATGAAAGCCTGCGCGACCTCGCTAACGAGTGTGCAGTCTTAAACGTCCTTCGCTCCCACAAGAAGGAACTGGGTCTCCGCAGCGACCTGCCTGAGCCTGTGGGCCTTTATAAAGTTAAGGATCTCTTTAAAATTTTGCACGCAAAAGAAATGCAGGGTGTAGAGGATCTCAAACGCCGCGTTAGCGGTACCCTAAAGAATGAGTGCCGCGCCTATGTCTACAAAAGCCCTAAGACTTATTTTCAATATCTAAGCAATACCGATATCGATGATGAGCAGTTTAGGGCCGCATGGAACAATGTCCTGCACGATTTGGCGATCCTTCGTCGTCACCATATTGGTTATTCCGTTGCCGGCCTTTTTCATGATGGCGTAGGCAATCCCTTGGAACACCAGCGTCGCTACTTCCCTCTGTACAGTCTGGTTAACTCTGACCTCTCTCCCGAGGGGGTTATAGACGCCTGGATACGTAGCTTGAAATATCCAAACGTGGCTGTAAGCGGATTGCGCGATTTTGGCGACATCATCTTTTATGATGACCTCGATAATCCGAAGAATCGCGTCAGAGCTGCCTACCTGCGTCATGGACGACGTGAAGGACCTGGTTTGACGCCATTCATCGAAGCTAACCTTCGCGTTGAAACACTTGTAGTGTTTGAACTCATGCTGGCGCATCGTCAGCTTGTGCGCTACCTCAACAATCCAACCAGCGACCCGTTATCCCCCGACAATGTTGCCAACGTAAGTGAACAGCTCTTAGAAGCCGCCGTCAATAACATGATGCATGAGACCGGGTCTCAGGAATCACAGGTTCGTGTGCTGTTATCAGAGGCGATTGACTGGCAATTGTATGCGCGCCAGCTCCTTTTCTGGTCAAACCCCGCTTTGTATGTGCCCTATCTGAAGCGTGGAGAAATACCGCACTGGGTCCTGCCTTCAAACACATTTCAAGTCATGAACGCAGAGAAAATAAAGTACCAAGGCGAATTTATGAAAGAAGATTTAGGCTATTCTTATTGTCCGCGCAATGGCTCCGATTTAGGCCAGAATAATGGCGAATATCCCATCAAGGAAGGCATCAAAATGCGCTATCTTGCAGCCCTATTCGCAGCGGCGAAAAGCGTTGATACTGAGGCCGAGGCTAGATAGCGTTGTCCATCAGGCACGCTCTCTTGCTCTTATCACAATTTTCATGTATTGTGTGCGATAGAACTATGTTTTTGATCATAATGATGTTTCAGACCGTCTTTTGTTGTGCTATATCCAAGGGAAACATAAATTAATATAATCGCCTCATGCATAATGTTTGCGGAAACGCCCTTTTATTGTTAAGGGGGCATTTCCGCAACAAAGCCCACTCAAGCTTTAGGTGCTAATAATACTATTGCAAATAGAGCCGCCGCCCAACATGCTAACAAGAACTCATCTTTATTTTCCTTTATCCATTTAGCCGCTATTTGAAAAGGTCGGTTTTCCGCTTGTCGGGCGATTTCTATCCTTTGTGGTTGTGTATTTTGCCACTGCTCATCGCACCGTTGATGCAGATTGTGTCTTTTTGAATCTTTAGTGTAGCGTACGCACGCTCCTTCTAAAGGTTGCCGACAATGTTC
>JAJFUZ010000106.1 GCA_021372155.1 Parachlamydia sp.
ACGATCTGGGAAAATATCGCCTTCGGCCTGCGGATTGCCAAACGTCCGGAAAAGGATATTAACGCAGAGGTGGAGCGGATGCTGGTCCTGATCCAGATGACGGCCCATGCCCACAAAATGCCCGATCAGATCAGCGGCGGACAGAAGCAGCGTGTAGCCATCGCGCGTGCCCTTGTGAATCATCCTCAAGTCCTTTTGCTCGACGAACCGCTGGCCGCACTCGACTTAAAATTGCGCCAGAAAATGCTTCTGGAGCTGGATCTTATCCACGACAAGGTCGGCATCACCTTTGTTTTCATCACACACGACCAGACCGAAGCGATGGCCGTCAGCGACCGCATCGCCATCCTGCACCAGGGGCGGCTGGAGCAGATCGGCACCCCAATGGAGATCTACGAGGCGCCTACCAGCAGCTTTGTCGCCGACTTCATCGGAGATACTAACTTCCTGGATGGCGTTGTAGTTGAAAAAGTGAAGCAGGATTACATTCGACTTCAAATTCCCGAATTTCCTTCAGTCCTTTGCTTCAATGACAAGCAGTTGACACCCGGCGATCCCTTCCATCTCAGCATACGGCCCGAGAAAATCCACATTTCCCGCGAGGTGCCCCAGCCGCATCCCTTGCGCAACAATCTGGAAGGAATCGTCGAAGATGTCATCTACAAAGGCGACCATACCCACTTTGGCGTGCGCGTCGGCCAATACAAAATCTCTGTCACCCAGCAGCACAGCCGCTTCCTCCTGGATGAAAAGCCGATCCGATGGGATGACCGCGTCCATATCTGGTGGCATGCCGACGATGGCTTCATGCTGGGAAGGACCAAATAATGGATAAGCGCATCATGGAAAAGCGCACAAATGAGTGGTTTTTGACTCTTCCTTCTTTCGGGTGGCTGATCGCCTTCTTTCTCATTCCCACTTTAATTGTCTTTGCCTACGCCTTCAGGCCCTTTGACTTCGAGACAGGTCTTGGAAGGGGATGGTCGCTCGAATCCATTCAAAGTTTAGCCAACCCCAGTTATATCCGCCTCATCTTCCGCACGCTGTGGCTCAGCGCCATGACGACATGCTTCTCCATCCTTCTGGCTGTTCCTGTTGGCTACCAGCTCGCCACCATTTCCAAGCGCTGGCGCCATCTCCTTCTTCTCATGATCGTCATGCCCTTCTGGAGCAGTTTCCTCATCCGCATTTTCGCCTGGAAAACGCTTCTCCATCCTGAAGGTTTTTTTAAGAAGATGCTAGTGGCTCTGCATCTCATCGATCCCTCGACCTCGCTGCTCTACAATTCCTGGGCAGTCCTTCTGGTGATGGTCTACACTTACCTGCCCTTTGCGATCCTGCCTATCTACGCCGCCTCCTCCAAATTCAACTTCCAACTGATCGAAGCTGCGATGGATCTTGGAGCCTCACGCGCACAAACCTTTTTCCAAGTCTTTATTCCCGGCATTAAAAAAGGTATCCTCAGCGCCATGGTGATGGTATTTGTCCCTGCGATCGGTGCTTACGTGATCCCCGACCTGGTCGGCGGCACAAGCAGCGAGATGATCGGAAACCGGATCGCTCAGCGCACCTTTGTCGACCATAACCTGCCCCAGGCAAGCGCCCTTTCAGCTCTTCTCGCTCTGATAATCCTGATTCCGCTCATTGGGGTGACGCTCTATTCCACGCGATCCAAACAGTATGAGCTAGAGGCGACCAGCCGAGAATGAAACGCAACCCCGTCTGTTCCATTGTCACGGCCCTCGTCATCGTTTTTCTCTACCTACCTATCCTTATTCTGGTGGCGAGCTCGTTTAATGAATCGCGCTTTGGAGGAGTCTGGACAGGCTTTACCTTCAAATGGTACTCCCGCCTCTGGCACGAGGTCGCCATGTGGAAAGCGCTGCGCAATTCCTTCATCATCGCCCTCTCCGCTACTCTATCATCGCTTTTCCTGGGAACCCTGGCCGCCTTTGCTCTGCACCGCTATCGCACGCCCCTGCAGAAAATCCATTATGGGCTGATCTACACCCCTCTCGTCATCCCAGACATCCTCATGGGAATGAGCCTGCTGCTTTTCTTTGTGGCCATTTCCATCAAATTGAGCCTATTCACAGTCTACATCGCCCACACCACATTCTGCGTGAGCTATGTGACCATGGTGATGCTCTCCAAGCTGCAGAATTTCGACTTTTCAGTGATTGAAGCGGCCCAGGACCTTGGCGCCAGCAACTGGACTGTGATCCGGCGCGTCACCCTGCCTCTACTAGCCCCTGGACTTGCCGCGGCGGCCATGCTCGCCTTTACTCTCTCCATCGACGACTTTGTCATCACCTTCTTCGTCGCCGGCCAGGGGGCCACCACGCTTCCACTCTATGTCTACAGCATGATCAAATTTGGCTCGACCCCTGTCATCAATGCCCTTGCAACTGTGATCCTGCTGGTGACTTTTCTCATTGTCGCTGTCATCCACACCCTTGCCAAAGAGCTCGGACATGAATAGATTTTTGCTGCTGCTCTGTCTTCTTTTTGGATGCCAGTCTAATCAGCCTGTGCTGCATCTCTACATCTGGAGCGACGCCATCGCCCCGCATCTCCTTAAGCAATTTGAAGAGCGCTATCATTGCCGCGTCGTAGTCGACACGTACGATTCCAATGAAGCCCTCTACGCCAAGCTGAAACTGGGCGCCACAGGCTATGACCTCATCTTTCCCAGCAACTACCTCATTGGCCTGATGGCCCAAAACCAGCTCCTCCTCTCCTTTGACGCAAGCAAAATCCCTAACCTCTCTTATCTCGACCCCTCCTATCCCCCTTTCAAGACCTACGGCATCCCCTATCTGGTCAGCTACACAGGCATTGGCTATCGCAAGGACAAAGTTTCATTCAATCCTACCTGGGAAATCTTCGCTGACAGCCGCTTCAAAGGACGGATGACGCTGCTCAACGACTTCCGCGAAGCCTTGGGAGCTTCCCTGCGTTCGCTTGGCTTCAGCGCCAACTCCACCAATCCTCCAGAAATCTCACAGGCTGTCGACCGCCTGATCGGCTGGAAGCGCAATTTGGCCAAATTCGAAAGCGAACAGTATAAAAATGGTATCGCCAGCGCCGAATACCTCATTGTGCAGGGATATACGGGGGACATGCTTCAAGTGATGCGCGAAAATCCCATGGTCGCCTTCGCCTTTCCTGAAGAGGGCACCACCTATGCCGTCGACTATGCGGCTCTCTTAAAAGGTGCCCCTCAGCCCGATCTGGCCCACGCCTTCCTCAATTACCTCCTCGAGCCTGAAGTCGCAAAGGAAAATATCCTCTTCACCTGCTACCTTCATCCCTGCAAACCGGCCTATGCCCTCCTTCCAAAAGAGCTGCAAAGCAATGAGACTCTATTTCCACCCGAGCAGGTACGCCTGAAGGCTGAACAGATCGAGCACCTCGGCAAAGCACAGGCCCTCTACACGAAAGCCTGGGACAGGGTCAAGGAAGAATAAAGAGTTACTTCTTCGTATCTTCCAGATGCATTTTATGAAAGAAGCGATGCACGAGGGGACCAAAGATTAAAGCAATGATAACAAGGAAAAGAATGCCGCTGAACAGGGCGTAGGTGCCCGCAAACAGTTTTCCCATATCTGTCTGTAAAGGAGATACAGGCCCCATCCCCGACAGGATCATAGCAGCATTGACATAAGCATCCATCCAGGACATCTTTTCAAAATGATGATATCCGGTCATCCCGATGCCCAGCGAGATAAGAATCATCGTCAACCCAGTGATAAGATTGCGCGTCATCCGCTTGAGAAAGAGATTGGATGGCGTTGACTGGGAGGTTTTTTCTTCTGGTTGCATGCTGACCTAAAACTCTGTATGAATCAAGATTTAGCTGTTTTGATACATTTTTGCAAATCACTATCTATCCTGATTTGTCAGATAATTATAAAGGTGATACAAACTTAAGAAACCTATTGGGGGCCATTGCCAGTGACTTCAGCTATGCGGGGCCATTCAATTGCCTATGTGATGACTGCTGTGGATGAACAGAGCACAGCCGTTTTTTCCCATTCCCAAATCCACTCAAAAATTCAACAATCGCCCCACTTAAGCCAGCTGTTCGATAAACTGCGTCCGCAATTTGACCGGTTAAAGCCCTGTTCGTTCAGCGTCAGCTGGATTGCGCTGCCTCTGCCGCACGCCCACCCCTTTGAGGCCATCCAGTTTAAAGTTACTCCGAAGAGCTTTCTCGATTTCCATGTGAAATTTGGAGAAAATCAGATCGCTGTATTTAAGCCGACACGCCGGGGCTTAAGGCCCCGCTCGTGCTTCTTTTCCAAAGAAACGGGGGCTGCGATAAAAGAGTTCGTCTATGCCTTTGAAATCCATACACTTCTTGAACACAGTCACCAGACGCCAGATCCTTTAAACGAATGCTGCACACCCCTTTTTCGCACCCCCGTCTTTACCCATTATCTCAGGCAGTTGCGGGATCACCTGTCTGCATGTGCGGATTCCTCAGACAAAAGCAGGCTTCAGCAGGTGCTGAATCTCTTTTCCTCCTGCGATGCTATCCACAGGCCAGCTATCCATGATATTTTTTTTCAGGAGCTGCGCCGTTCTGACAGTCTGGCTAAGTCAGTGTCAAGTTGGCTTTACAATCACTGCGACCTCTCTTCAGGATGGTGGGGACTGCTTCTGCATTTGACTAACTCTCAAATGCCAGAACCTGCGAATTTCCTTGAGGCTTTCCCATGGTATGTCCAGGCACTGGCTCAAAATCCCTCCCTGTCTGAAGCCCGTCCCTGCTTGTCTTTCGACATGCTGAGCGCAGGAAATCTGCCTTCTTTTTTGTGGGAGATGACCCATTCCGACGGATCGGTCACACGCATCATCCGAACATGCACGGTGCTTTATCATGTTCATGCCGCACAGAGAGTGCACCCATTGCCCTGCCAGCTTTTGCCGGAATTTGAGCAGATGCTGAAGGATCTCAAGGGTTTTTATCTTTATTTCGATCTGCGGGCGACACCGGAAGAAACTTGTGCACGCCAGTACCTCCGCAGCGCGCTGCAAAAGCTCCCCGGTATCAAATTATTCCGGATCGACCGCGACAGCGAACGCTATGACCAGGTCAATCAGTACAGCCAGGAGCAGAATGACCAACTGACATCCCCGGAATTCTTTAAAAAAAAACAGCTGGATTATCTTCAGCACGATCCTGAAGAGGACAACTGTTTTTGGACTGACGACAAAGAAAAAGAGCTTTGGGTCAAGCACTTCGCCATGCTTCAAAATCGCATCCACGAGCATTACTTCGACAACAGCGCCATGCTTACCGATGAAGAAAGAAACGATTTGAACGAACTTGCGCTGCTCTTCATGGCCTACCACAAATTGCTTATTGAAAAACCAGCGCTTGCCAGCTTTTCCTGTTTTATGTCCGCCGACCGAGGGCCATCCTTCTACACGCTCCTCTATATCCTCCATTGTCATACACAAGGCATCCCCCTTGGTCCGCTTCAAATCAAGCTGATATTATCCATGTTATTGGTTCCAGCTATCGTAACCGAAAATCGGATGATGCAGGAGATAAGGCTGAGAGTATTCTGGAGAGTCGTCAATCGGTTGTTGTCGCGTCCACCTCTACACTAGCTTTTGCAAAATGCTGAGACAGCTCTGGCGATAGCCTGGACCAAAAATGTTGTAATGATTCAGGTAGTGGTAGAGCTGATAGCAAAGCTGGCGCTCCTCAAATCCTTCCGCCTTTGGGATTCTCGCATGATAGGCCAAAAAAAACTCCCTGGAAAAGCCGCCAAACATCTGCATGATGCTGAGCTCGGCTTCATGGTGTCCGTAGTAGCAGGCAGGATCGAAGATAACGGGTTCATCAGCTACGACAGTTGCGTTTCCAGCCCAAAGATCGCCGTGGAGAAGGCTGGGTCGGATGGAAAGGCCTTGAAACAATGTCTCAAGATGATGACACAAGCGATTTCCCAATTCGACGATCTCTGCATCCCGATAGCGCTCCTGAATCAAAGCAAGCTGAAACTCCAGGCGGGATTTGCGAAAAAACTGCACCCAATCCCCTGTCCATGGATTCAATTGGGGCGTCGGGCCTAACGTGTTGTCGCAGTCGAAGCCAAACTCTCTAGAAGCCTCTTTCAGATGCATCAAGGCAAGCTTTTCACCCAGGATGCGATCCGTTTTGGGAGAGCCTGGATGCATCTCGATGTATTCTAAAGCCAGATAGGCCTTATCCTCTATCCTCACAGCACAGAAGGGATGCGGCACGCGCACGGTATTGGTCTTTTCCATGACCTGAAGGCCCTTCAGCTCTGCATCATAGTCTTTTAAAGATTGGCGTGGCCTCTCTTTGACAAAAATCAGCCCCAAGTCAGTTTTCAAAAGATAAAATTGATGAAAACCCTGCAGATGTAGAGGACGCACCTCCTGCAGGCGGCGCGCGCCGATTTTTTCGATCAAAGAATCAAACAGGTGACCCATGTTTTGACTTTAGCAAACTTCATAACCTACGACAATAAAGATTTATTTAAAATTTCTTTATATAAAATATATAACTAAACAATAAACTATTAGAAACAAAATTAAATTTGAGGAGCCATGAATTTAAATACTATTGCAGATCTATTTCGCGAAATACCCTCTTTGCCGAAGGTGAGTGAAGAACATAGAGGCCAAAATAGAAGCTTGGGCGAAAATCTTGGATATAGAATCGGCGGGGGATAAAAAGTTGGTTTACCAGTTCCCCACTCACCGTTGAACAACCAAAAGAGAGACGCTGGTCTCCTTCCACGTTAAATCCCCACACGTGGCCGATGCCTGCAATTAATTTAAGCAGCGAATCCTCTCATGTGATCAAAAGGCTGGTGGAGCAGCGCGGACTAGTTTATCAACCTCTCACCTTAGATTCTGGCCAAACTCCCGATCTCAGCATCAGGGAACCCCAAAAATTTTTCCTCTCGCAATCCGATCTTAGAGGTGTTGATAAATCGAAGCCGGTTATTCTTCTGGCACATGGCTATACCGCGACGACCTATGAATGGGATGACCTGGCCAGATACATCGATCAGAATGCAAACGGAGATGTTCGCTATTCTCAAATCCTTCTTGGAGGGCATGGGCGCTCCCTGGAAGACTTTAAAAACTCCAACTGGCAGGACTGGGGCAAGCCCATCCTGGAGGAGTATCAGGCTTTGGTCGCAAAGGGCTTTACCAATATCAGCCTGGCTGGCTCATCGACAGCCTGCGCCCTGATCCTCGAGCAGCTCAACAAGGGAGCCTATAGTAAGGATGTGACGCCTCATAATGTATTTTTGATCGATCCAATTGTAGAGCCAAGCGGATTTATGATGAGGCAAGTGATACGCATCTTAGCTATATTTAAGCGCTCTTATCCCCCTCAGCAGGCCTTTAGTCCCGAGGAGTTCTCCTGCTGGTACGGCAATCGTCCATTTACGACGATTCATTCTTTAAATGATCTGACATGGAGAGTCCAGCGCGCCTTATCTGCTGGCATCCAGCTCCCGCGAGACACTCACTTAACTGTATGGGCATCGCAGGGCGATCCAACGGTAAATCCCGATGGATATAAGCTGATCCATGAAGGAGTAAAGCCTGGATCAGGTGGAAGCGTCAGCGTTTATCCTATCAACTCCCGGTTCCATGTGTTTACGCGATTGAGCGGAAGACCCGAGGCGACATGGGAAGATCGCCAATTCCAAGAGAGATCTAACATGACCCGCGAAGCTGTGCTCGATTGGGTCGCAAAAGCCCCCATTCCCGTGACTACCCACGACCGCCAGATTCAAAAAAAGACTTTCGATCAGATGCTCTCCACCTGCTAGGCTATTGAGATGAGGAGCTTCTGCTCCTCATTTATACAATATTAACATTCCCTTATTTACAAATTAATATTCATATTTTATTATTAATATAAAGCAATAAAGGCGGCATGGAAGCCATGAATATTTTAAAATTAATCAGCCCTGTTAATAATAATTTTCCTTCGATTGAAAATTTTGACTCTAAAACCGAATTTTCCAGAATGACGAAGATTCACAAGGTGATTACGGTCGTAGCCACAGGCGCTATTACGCTGGCGACGCTTGGATTGGCGACCACTTCCTATTTCCATAAACTCGTGGGGAGATTCCGCAAACTCGAGCTGGCTCAACAAAACACGACACATTCCGCCACGAAAATCAATGCTCTTGCCGACTTCACTTCAGTCACAACGCCTGCTATAGATACAAAGCCAAGCTCAGCTCATCTGCCTCCAAATAAGCCCCTTCCTCCTCCTCCTGTGCCTGTCGTCAAGCAGCAAACTCCTGTTCCAGCTCCGCAATCTCCTCCTGCGCCTGTCATCAAGCAGCAAACTCCTGCTCTGAAGCCTCCTGCCGTTTCAGAACCGAAGCAAGCCCCCAAACCCGTGAGAAAGCCTGCCAGCGATTACAACAAAGTGGAAAGCGACTTTTGGGAAGACCAATTTCGCAACGAAAAACTGCACCGCTTTCTGGAAATGGCCGCAATCAACGGCGGCGACGACCATCAAGCTGTCGCAGCCCGGGTTATCGACCATTATATTAAATTTAAGGAAGAGCAGAACCCCACCTTTGCCATCACAGCTTCCCATCGCTCATCGCTGATCCAATCCGTTCGCGCCCAGCTGCTCAGCAACGAGCACCCCAAACATGAACCGGTGCAAAAACCTTCCCAGAATGGCCAGTTTGAGGCCGATGTCAGCAACTTCCTTGGTCTGCCCGATGGACGCCAGCTCATTGTCTATTCCACGGTGGGAGATGGTTCCTGCGCCATCCACGCCCTTTTAGGCCGTCCAGATGACCACGGACAATATCGCACCGATGCTGCCAAGCAAAGAAATGATCTGAGCGACTGGCTGGAACAAAAACAGCGCGAAAAACAGCTGCCAGAAAGCGTGCGGGGCATTTTAGAGGATTATTTCATCAACTTCGACCTCTCCACAACAGCGACTTTCCGGAATACCGCACAATCCCAGTACGACAGGTACAGGGCAGAATTTGACAAGGTGAGCCCCAAACAGGAAAAAGGAAAGGCGGGGCCGCCGATGAGCCCCAAACAGCTGCAGGAAAGGGAAGCGATCGTCAATGCCTTCATCAATGACCCAGTCGTTTTCAAGGCCTACCTGACCGACCTGCGCAATACAAACCGCTATATGCTTCAGGAAGAGGTCCAGCTGGCCGCTGAATACTTTAAAAAGCACGTGATTCTTTATCAGCCTTATCCGAACGGCGGGGAAGTTGGAATTCTTGATCTAAATGCATCAGCTCCAGGTGAACCCGTCCACGTCTGGTACAATGGCGGCAACCACTACGAACACGCCACGGTCGTTTAAGCTTTTGGCCCCCGCATCACCAGATAGTCGCATATGACGCTGGTGCAAGGGAAAGGCTTGTTGCGCTCTCTAATCACTGTATGAAACAAGGTCTTGAGGTATTCTTCGATCTTATCTTTGATTTGCAAAACCACTTCGTGCTGGCGTACTCTGCGCGTCTGACTTCCCCATGCTGGAATCCAAGGGACGATCATTCCACCATGTCTGGCACAAGCATCCAGATCGATGGGATTGCGCTGAATTTCCTCCTCGGAATCATATTGCCTCCAGTTGCTTCCATTTCCGTTCATTTCTGTGATCAATTCGGCCTCTGGACTATTTTTGAGAAGATTTCGCAATTTTTTCCATGGTTCATTATCCCCCACAATTCCCCAGCAGGAAAAATCGAGAATCACTTTGTCAAAGAGATGGTAAATTCTCTCCAACCGTTTGTCGTTGGCATCCATCTGCAAGTGGACGCGAGCGGGATCGAGAGGCTTGCCTTGGGTCAGATCGAGCGTGATCCAGATTTCATCGCCATTAGCTGGGACCGACTGTTCTGCGCCCCGGCATAAAAAGAGACCCAGCTTTTTGTTCATCTTTTTCGCCTCAGTCGCCTTTGCGACGGCATGATCCAGTGCCCGATCCACTTTGTCTTGCTTATCCAAGGCCGCTGCAATCGCTTTATTATCCAGCAGCTTGACCTTAGTCTTAAGCACCCTGGCAAAGTAATTGACGCTGAAGATGCGCAAAAAAGCAGCCTCCAGACGCTGCAGGCAGTTCAAAGAAAGAGCGGTATACTGGGAATCTGCCTGGACGATGTAAGTCCGAGAGAGATGGTACCATCTGCTTTGCTGGCATTGTTTGACAATCTCTGCTTTTATTAGACTTAAATGCGTACACCTTTGAATGATGCTCATAGGAATTTCTATTTTTAGTTAGATTTTTTTAAAGTAGAAGGCTGGCCATGTGTGTTGATTAGATCAGATAGCTCCTTTTGTAAACCATCGATACACTGTTCCAGAGCACGATCTGAAAGAGGCTTGACCAGTCCCAGCATTTTGCCGATGACCTTGAGAGATCCCCACAGTTCATCCACCTTGCCGGCCGCCATGGTCACATGCAGATGCCAGTGAAAAACTGTCTGACCGGCCGCTTTGCCATTGGCATGATTGAGATAGGAGATGGGATAGCGCCCTTTGTAATGTTCTGAGAGGGAGCTTCCAATCCTCATAGCTTCTACAAAGGCTTCTTGCTTGACTTTATCAAACGTCTCGCAATGATCTTTAGTGACGATAAGAAAATCGAGCGGCGAAAGGGGTTTGAAATTGAATAGAACCCGCACATGCCGCCCTTCAAAAACCTGTTGCTTCGCCAGCTGCGCATCATTGCAGAAGGGATCGGATCCGCTGGGAGCAGTTTCTTCATTCACAGGCAGATTTTTTCTTAAAGCCGCTTCCAGGCTATCCTGCTGGCCAAGAAGTCTGGAACTGGCCAAGCTCATGAAATTGGGCACATTCGCATTCCAGACCGCTTGAATCTGCCTGAGATATCCCCAGAGACCTCCAGAAGGATATGGAATCACCTGACGCATGATCTTCGAATGGACAGCATCGCGCCGCTCCAGACAAAAGAAGGCGCGAGCGAGTGGTGCTGCATTTGGACCAGGTGACCTCCAGTAATTGGCAAGATTCTGCAATACCAGATAGATTCTCTCATGGATTTTCTCATCTTGGCCTGGCTGCAGAACCCGAATTTCTAAAGCTCCGCTAGCCAAAGGAGAAGCGGGTCTCCGCAGCTCAATTCCTCCATCCGAATAAAGAGAGGCTGTTGCAGATGACATTGTTATCCCCCCGGCATAAAATTAATCATAAAGATAAAATTATACATAATAGAATAATTCACACAAGTCTATTTATTAAATTAGATTGAGTATATGATGAATTATGATATTCCAGACTGTAACAATTGGGAGCTACTGAAACACAAAGTCGTCTTTTTCAAAACATTGCGCGAAGATCTTGAGATGCAGCAAGCATGGGAACAATTCATTCAGAGCCTCAACGAAAAACATTCCTTCCGTCCCCAATTTGCAAAAATTCTCGAAACGAAAATGAAACGGTGACTTAAGAAATAGAATCTTTTGTCACAAATACCTTCTTCTTCAATTCTATCTTATTGCCCTGACTCTCGAAAATCCATTTCAGGGGTTGATAGGTGCGATCAAGTGGAACGACTACAAACCTCGAGGCTTCCTCGTTCGCAAAGCCAGCGAATATCACATGATTATCTGCCCGACCAACGAAGCATTTGGGTAATCCCTCACGCGGCTGAATCGTGAGTGTCTTGTGCACACCTTCCATTTTCCAAGGCACCTGGGCGAATGTCGCCATATCTTTGCCTTTAGCCAATACTTTCACAGCGGCGTCCTGCTTGCCTTGAGTGAAGCGGTCAATTTGATGGGCGCGAAAGGGAATCACCAGAAGGCCTGAAAGTCCCAAAACAATTCCTGCAGTGGGCAAACCGATGAGGCAAAGGAGAGCACCCAGGGCCACAAAAACAGCGACCGCAGCGACTGTGATTTTCTTGGCGTCTGCTGATACTTCAAAAGTGATGAGAGCCCCCATCCACTTTTTTGGAGTTACGGGGTGAGGCATTGGCAACAGAGGTATTTGATTCACGTGGGCAGCTGGCTGCATAGAGATCCTTATTTTAATTTATTAAAAATATTAATTAATAGAAATTGTACTGGCAATTTTCAATTTTGTCTAGAAAATGATTTGAAAGAAAGGCATTCCCGGTTTTGGGAATGCCTCGTCTGAAATTAGAGCAGCAGCAGCGAGAAGACGAAGGTGAAGAGCGCGAAGGATTCGATAATCCCCGCTGCGGCGACGCATTTACCGAAGATGGCAGGCTGCTTGGCGGAGGCCTGGATGGCAGTTGCGACGACCTTTCCCTGAAAGACCGAAGAAGCCAGGAAGGCCAGGCCGGCAAAGATCCCCATGAAGATAGCGGAGACAGGTGAAAGCGTGCCAGCCGTGATGGCGCGGCTCATCAGCAGCATGAGCAGAAAGCCGTAGATCGACTGTGAGGCGGGCGCGGCTGAAAGGCCGACAAATTTACCATGCCCCTCTTCCACGCGGCTCATGACAGCATGGGAGGCGGATCCTGCGATATAGCAACCAATGCTGCTTCCAATCGAACTGATCCCGAGTACGATGATCGGGCCAACCATATTAAAGTCCATTTTCCCCTCTCCTTATTTAATCCAGGGTGAGTTTTCTCAAAGGATTGAACAGCTTGCCATCCCCCTCAAAACTGTAGTGATACCACTCCAGGTAATTGAGACGCAAGCCATGAATCACGCCGCTCATAATACTGAGCAGGATATTGGTCGCATGACCAAGTAAAAGAATGATGGAAGCGATCACGATATTGAGGCCGCTCGACAGGTCGTTGATCACAGCGGCGAGCATCGCTCCCGAAAGCCCCAGGGCATAGAGACGCAGGTAGGACATCGTATCAGAAAAGATCTGGATGCCGAACATCGGCTCTAAGGCCCCCATGATCTTGTGCTTGTAAATAGCATAGGCCGTTGCAAAGCCCATGCCTGCGATCATCAGATAAATGCCACTTGTTGGAGCCGTGGCCTTGTTTACTCCAAAGATGTAATGGATGAGAGATGTTGCGTGAAGATATTGCGGGATATAGAGGTAAGCGCCAATGATGAACAGAATCCATCCAATCCCGCCCAAGTTGCGGTAGAGGTTGCGCAGGATCGAGATGATGATGTGGACCACCCCGATGAAAAGGGCCAGCTCAAACATGACATTGTCGGAAAACTTATTGTAAATGGCATACGACTGCTTCCCCTTCTCCTCTTTTACACCCTCTTTCAGAAATGCAGAAGGGTCTTTGACCGATTCCAGCTTGGGAAACTCCTTGATCCACTCCTTCCAGGTATCGTCCTGCTCGGCGATATGGTAGGCGGCCTTTTTCTCCACCATCCACTGAACAAACGAAAGTTTGCGAAGAGGATTATCCATGCTGAGCTGCATTCCAAAGAAGGCATTGGAAAGGACGCCCCAGAGCACACAGCAAGTGCCAAGGATGGCGACAAAAGTAGTGAAGCGTTTGCCCGCTTTTCCCATTTTGAATTTATAGTGGGCATAGAGGGCGAAGAACAGGAAGACCATGCCATAGCCCGCGTCGCCGATAATCAGAGCAAAGAAGAGGGAAAAGAAAATGAGCACCCACAGGGAAGGATCCTTATCCGTTTTGGAGGGAGTGTCGTACACATGCACAAGATCTTCGCCCATGCGTCCTACACCGGTATTTTCGAGATAAGTGGGAATGACATCCGTCTCTTCGATCGCAATCTCCTCTGCATGCACATGCATGTCCTTGACCAGCTGATCGATTAAATTCTGTTTGTTGACCGGTACCCAGCCCTCAATGGCAAACAGGTTGCCTTCGATTTCAAAATTGACCTGGCCTTGAGTCGCATGAAGGTTGTATCCATTGAGCTTGGTGATTAGAGCCTGGTGGAGAAAATCGCTGTATTTGGCATAGGTCTTCAGGCGCTGCTCGTTTTTATGCAGGTCCGCCACGGTCTCTGTGTAGATCTTTTTCAACTCGCTGATCGGATGAGGGATGAGCATCTCCTGCATGCGAGGATACTGTGTGGGAGTCTTATTGAGGGCCATGAAATAATCGAGTGCATGGTCGGATCCCACATGGATCAGTTCGTCGGGAAGCTTCTGCTCTTCGGCAAAACCTGCTTTCGCATAGTAGAACTGGATTTTGCGATGTGTGTCGGCCTCGAAACGGTGCAGATAATCCCAGGAGAAGTCTCCAAAGACGGTCACGCGCGACTTTTCCAGTGTCAGAATGCGCTCCTGCTCGGCTAATTTGTCAATCGTCGTTTTGTACTGCAGAATTTTCTGAACAATTCCATCGGCCAGGG
>JAJFUZ010000108.1 GCA_021372155.1 Parachlamydia sp.
CGGTTTCGCCTGCGATGATGCTGCGCTGGATGGGAGCCGCTCCGCGGAATTTGGGCAGCAGGCTGGCGTGCAGGTTGATGCAACCCATTTTAGGGAGAGCGAGGATATTGTTTTTGACAATTTCCCCATAGGCGACGACGACGAATAGATCGGCATTGTAGGCAGCGAGGGTTTGGGCGAAGGCAGGGTCGGAGGCCTTTTCAGGCTGATGGACGGGGAGGCTGCCGGCCGCCAGTTTGACAGGTGTGGGAAGCGGCGTGAGGGATCGGCCTTTGGGTCGATCGGGTTTGGTGACGACGGCGACGATCTCGACACCCTCTTTCAGGAGGTAAGTGAGGACCGATGCGGCAAATTCGGGAGTGCCGAAGTAGATGACCTTCATTTATTGAATGGCTGTGTAGGCTTTTTCTTCCTCTTTCTCGATCTGATCCATTTCATCATCGGAAACGGTGCTGCTTTGGCAGATGAGGCCACGCTTGGATGAGCGGCAGAAGCTGATCCAGTGCTGGACTTCGGGCAGGGGCTCAACCTCTTTTGAAATGCGCTCGAGGGCTTCTTCAAGGCGCAAGCCTGAACGGTAGGTGAGCTTAAAGGCCTTGCTGAGCTCTTTGCGCGTCTTTAAGGAGACTCCGTTGCGCTTTAGGCCGATGATATTCAGCCCTCCCATTTTGTAGGGGTTGCCCGCGCCTAACGAATAGGGCGGGATGTCGCGCGAGATGCCGCTCAAGCCTCCGACCATGGCGTAACGGCCAACGCGGGAGAACTGGTGGATGGCGCTCATGCCCCCGATGATGGCGCAGTCCTCAAGAGTCACATGTCCGGCAAGGTTGACGTTGTTGCTCATGATGACGCGGTTGCCGACTTCACAATGGTGAGCGATGTGGCAGTAGGCCATGATGAGGCAGTTATCGCCCACTTTGACGGTTGAATTTTCTTCGAAAGAGGAGTTGATGGTGACAAATTCGCGGATCTCGCAGTTTTTGCCAATCTGGACGAAAGTCTTTTCGCCGCGGTATTTGAGAGCCTGCGTCTTGGTGCCGATGCTGGCGGAGGGGTAGATGACTGTGCCTTCGCCGATGGTCGTATGTCCGTCAATATAGGCATGCGATTTGACGACGACGCCATCGCACAGTTTGACGTTGGGTTTGATGACGGCGTAGGCTTCGATGGTTACGCCTGCGCCGATTTGGGCGCCTTCTTCAATAATCGCTGTCGGATGGATGCGGGTGTTGTTCATATGCGTATTCCTAAAGTTGACTTTTATCGACGAGAGCAAAGCCTATCTCCGCCTCGACAGCAAGCTTATCCTGGACCATCGCTTCAACTTTGATGCGGCCGCCTTTTGAACTGAAATGGAGCCCTGTTCCTTTGAGCATGAGCACATCGCCGGGGCGAACGGGGTAGCGGAATTTGGCGTTATTGACGTTCAGGAGGACCGCGATTTTGGGGATTGGGCTTTTCAAATGAACAAGGACGCCTCCCGCCTGCGCCAGGGCTTCCAGGATGAGGACCCCGGGCATGATGGGAATATCAGGAAAATGACCCTGGAAGAAAGCTTCGTTGATCGTCACATTTTTCTGGCCAAGGATGGTGCCCTTCTCGATATCGATCTCTACAATGCGGTCGACGAGGAGAAAGGGATAGCGATGGGGAAGGATCTTGACGATCTCTTTCACATCGAGCATGGGCCGGGCTTCTGACATAGATTATTGTCTCCCTTGAGTTTTCATCCCTGTGATATGGTGGTAGAGCTTTTTTGCTAGGGCATAGTTGGTCGCATGGCCGGACCGGATTGCGATGATGTGCCCTCTAAAGGCGAATCCCACTAAGGAGAGATCGCCGATCAGGTCTAAAATCTTGTGGCGGACCATTTCATCCGGGAAAAAGAGCCCCTCTTTGCTAAAGACAGCATCTTCGTGAATAATGACGGCGTTATCCAGACTGCCACCTTTGATCAGGCCGCGATCCATGAGAAAGGAGACCTCCTTATATAAGGAGAAGGTGCGGCAGGGGGCGATCTCTTTTTTAAATGTTTCGCTTGTGATGGCGATCGATTGAAATTGAGCCTTTAGCGCAGGGGTTTCGGGGTAGCTCAGCGTGTAGCTGATGCGGAAATGGTCGCAAGGGAGCGCGACGAGGTGGATGTCGCCTTCGGAATGGGCGATGGGCGCCTGGATATCGGCAATCGGGAAGACGGCATCCTGCTCGGTGACTCCGGCCTCTTCGACCATCTGCACAAAGACATCGGAGCTTCCATTCGCGACGGGCGGTTCGATATTGTCCAGTTCAATGCAGAGATTGTGGATCTGATAGGCGGCAATTGCTGCAAGCACATGTTCGACGGTATGGATGCGCACAGGACCGATGCCGATCGTGGTGCTTCGCGCCGTATCACAGACATACTCGACCGTGGCCGGAATGATTGGCTGTCCTGGAAGGTCGACACGTTTAAAGACGATCCCAGTGCCCTCTTCGGCTGGGCAAAAGCGCATCGTCACAAGCTGGCCGGTATGAATGCCTATTCCAGAGAAGGAGATCGGCCGCTCGAGCGTGCGCGATTTGAGCGTGGATATGCTGGAATTTGTCGTCATAATGAGTTAGTTGTTAAGCGCGTAAATAGATTAAGAGAAGCAGGCGATAAACGCAAGTCTCAATTATTTTTCTCTTTGCGCAAGAAAAAAAGAAGGGATGCGAAGCTGATGCAGATAATCAGCGTATCGCCAAATGTGCGGTAAAGCGTGGTGTAGGAATAGAGCGGAACGGCGACACGCAGAGCGCCGGGAGCTTCCTGACGATTGTCGAGCGTGGCGATTGTGCGGCCAAAGCAGTCGATTGCGCCTGTGACACCGGTGTTGCAGCTGCGCAGAAGAGGAAGGCCGTTTTCGACTGTGCGCAGGCGGGCGTGATCGAAGTGCTGCTGGGGTAGAAGGGAGTTAGGATACCAGCCGTCGTTCGTCAGGTTGACGAGTATTTTAGCTCCTTTATGGCTGTTTTCGCGGATGAGGTGTCCAAAGGTCTCCTCGTAGCAGATGCACATGCCGAGAGGCTGTCGGCATCCTAACACTTTTGCCTCTTTGCCATGGGTGAAGGAACCCTGGATGCCATAGGCTGCGGCAAGGGTGCGGCAGAAGGCAAAGGGGATATACTCTCCCATCGGCATCAGGATTCGTTTTTCATAGCGTTCCGCGATAAAGGGGCCTGGGCGGACATGCACGGCTGCGCTGTAATACTCGCGCACTCCGGAAGGCATGTCTTCGGCATCTTCCAGGCCGGAGACGACTTCGGCATGGAACAGATTGGCTAAAGTCTGGAGCCAGTAGGCGTTATTTACAAACCACATTTTTCCCTTTGAGGGCAGATCGATCTGGTAGGCAAGGGGCTCTTCCAGAGGAGGCAGATGGTTGAAGGCCTCGGGTCCGTAGATATCGCTGAAGGCAGTTTTAACTGCAGGATAAGGAAAGACGGGCGTATATGTTCCATATGGAACAACAAATTCGGGCAGGGCAATCAGGTCGGTTGGTTTGCCCCACTCTTTCCTTGCCAAGGCGAGGATCTGGCGCCATTCGTCGACCACATAGGCCAGCCGCTCACCATGTGAGGCAAAGGTCAGCGCCTCTTCTGAAGGAAATGCGGTCTGAATCAGCAGAGCACGGTAGGCGGGTTGCTTTTCGGACTGAGCTAAAGCGTGAGCATGCTGGCTGATCTGGACAAAACCATAGAGAAAGGGGAGGAGTGCGGCAGAGAGAAAGAGAAGGGCTGGGATTTTTTGATAGATCTTCCATGCCCTTATGGCAAGGAGGTTTACCAGAATAACCCAGAAGGAGAGGCCGTAAACACCCACGAGGGAGGCCAATTGCAGAGAATAGAGATGGGCGGAGAGGGCAAGTCCAACCGGATTTAAGGAATACCCCGCAAGCAGGAAAAGGCGCGCCCATTCCATCAAGGTCCAGAGACCCGCAATCGCCAGGAGATTGGGCAGGGATTTCAAACGCTCTTGCGTGAGACAAAGGCCGATGAGGCCAAATTGAAGGCCAACTCCAATCGAGAGGATGAGATGGACGGCGTAGATATAGAGGAAGGGGTGCGATGTCAGCCAAAAAAGCTGAATAAACTGAACAAGAGACATCCAGGCGGTCGAAAGCCAGAAGCGCTTCTTAGGGGACAGTTCCAAGATGAGGCTCCAGAATAGGGCGTAGCCGCAGATAGAAGCCAGGAGGGAGATCCAGGGACTCCAGACCGGTTGTCCGAATCCCACGATCACAAGAGAGAGTAAAAATCTGAAACCGATCGCTTTTATTCCATGAAACATGCTACTATGATCCGTTAAATTCCCGTTTAAATCAATATGATCAAGCGTCCCTTTAGAGAACATCATCTTCTGGCCTTTTTTGAGGCTTATGAACAGCAGGCAATCCCCCTCGATTTAGCCCTCAATCATTACTTCAGGGCCCATAAATCTCTGGGGTCAAAAGACAGGGCTTATCTAGCCGAGACGATTTACGCCCTCGTGCGCTGGCGCAGCCTTCTCGATGAACTTTCCAGCAAACCCACTTCCTGGGAAACACGAATCGCTGTTTGGAGTGAGGGCAAACTTGATGCTGCCCGCAACCGCAGCGACATCGCGCAGCATATTCGCGTCAGTTTTCCAAAAAATTTATTTGACAGCATGGTCGCAAGCCATGGCCTTGACAAGGCTTGCGAACTCTGTCTGGCCAGCAATGCGCCTGCTCCCACAACTGTGCGGGCGAATGTATTGAAAACCAGCCGGGAAGCTTTGCTGGAACAATGGAAATCGAGCTATGCCGTCGTTCCATGCGCAAAGGCTCCCTGCGGAATCACTTTTTTAAAGAAACTCAATTTTTTTGAACTGCCCGAGTTCAAACAGGGGCTTTTCGAGGTTCAAGACGAGGGAAGCCAGCTTCTAGCGGGGCTTGTCGAGGCACAGCCTGGGCAATGGGTGATGGACTACTGCGCCGGTTCGGGCGGCAAAACGCTTGCTTTTGCCCCTGCGATGCAAAACCGCGGTCAGATCTATCTTCACGATATCCGCGCCCATGCCCTTGCCGAGTGCCGCAAACGTTTGCGGCGTGCAGGCATTCAGAACGCTCAAATTGTCTCATCGGACGATCCGAAGCTCAAAAAGTTGAAAAAGAAGATGGACTGGGTTTTGGTCGATGCACCCTGTTCAGGGACTGGAACACTGCGGCGAAACCCAGACATGAAATGGAAATTCAGCGATGAGATGCTGCAGAGGCTTGTTGGCCAGCAGCGCTCAATTTTTGAGCGTGCTTTGAGCTTCGTCAAGCCGGAAGGGCACATTGTTTATGGGACTTGCAGTCTCCTCAAAGAGGAAAATGAGGAGCAGGCCGCCCATTTTCTGCGCACGTATCCGCTGGAACAAGTTGGGGATTTTTTCCAAACCCTGCCTTTTGAAGGGGGCATGGATGGTTTTTTTGGTGTCATCTATCGCTTGAAACAACTTTCTTCGGTATATACCGAAGAACGTTAAAAATTTGGCAAATGGCCTTGCGCGAAAGCTCCCGCGGTTGAAGGATCGCAAAAGGCATAGTATTAGGGAAATACAATGCCTTTTGCGATCCTTCAACCCCGGGGCTTTGGCGCAGCCCATTTACCAAATTTTCAATGTTCTTCGGTATAATAAGTCCCTTTACAATTTCTTTATTAAATGATACAATTGCTCGACTAATCTTATGAGAGGTGTTCGACCATGACAGATGTTGCCATCAAAAAAGAGAAGCCTTCTTTACTGATAGCCCCAGCGCATTATTTGGAGAAGGGGGGCCGCAAAGTTATCTACGGGCCTAAGCAATCTCTTTATGCAGTAGGGAAAATCACTGAAATCCCAAGCCCCTTTGCGACAGTGTGCCGTAAAATTACTGAGGCGGTCGGGCCTTCGCTGGCCTATCTAGGCAATTGCATGGCGCAATGGAATGCTGCAGCTAAGAACTTCGTCTGCTGCTTCGAAGCGATCGACCTGCTCGAAATTATCAACGATGCCAACTACTTCATCAACGGTGGTTTTGCGAAAGATCGCGCAAAGAAACTATATTACTCAATCGCGGCGCACATCGCCCTCGTCCCTGTGGATATGATCACGATTGTCCTCTTCTTGAAGGATACCTTCAAGATGTCGTTCAAAGCATTCGGTGCCTGCGCGAATGCCATCGGCAACTTCCGCCTTTTCGGCTTTGCGCCGAAGCTGGCGCAGTTGGTTCAGAACTGGCCCATTTTCCGTTCTATCCCCAATCTGACGGGCAAAGC
>JAJFUZ010000193.1 GCA_021372155.1 Parachlamydia sp.
AACCCCTGCCAACTCAATTTCAACTTTCCGCTTTGCTTCTTCTGCACTACGCCGAATTTCCTGCAGATCTTCTTCAGGAATAGAGGTATCAGAATCTGAGGACCGGAATTCGAACGTTGACCCCTCGCTCCAACTGCCATAAGTGACTGAAAGATATGCATAACCTCTAGAAGAAATGCCAGAATGCCCGACATACCATTCATCCTCTTCTTTTTTCTTGTGATCCCGGGAAAACCGTTCAATCTTTCCCGAAATCTTCAGAGGTCCCTCAAACGGAATTCCATTTTGGGCCATGGCTAAGAGACAATCTGATTCGAGATCTTGTTGGGATTTTGCTTTTAAAGACCATCTATGCAATACTGTCACTTGAAATCCTTTTAGGCGGCGTGTAGCCGCCTTTATTATTTTAGTCCCTCGCTATCCAAGATAAAGCTGAGAACTTCGGTCTTAAGTAACAAATGCCGATTCCCACTCACCCGAAATATTTTAAGTCTTCCCAATCGCACAGCCCTATGTAAAGCCGCTCGTGACCCAAAAATGTTTAATTCCAGCAACTGAGGAGCCGTTACAAAGATTCCCGGAGATACCTTATCGAGAGCTTTTTCTAATTGTTCGACTAATGAAATCTCATGCGCGATCATGACGCTTCTCTTTTCTTTTCTTGAAAATTACTGGATTTTTTTGGTAACCTGGCAGGCACTTTGCGGGTAACTTACCCATTACCGGCTAGTGCGTACGTCAAACGCACTAGCCAAATCTTTCACATCTTTTCACTTCTCAGGCTAATCAAAAATTTTATTTATTTTCAATCATAAATTCCCCTCACAACATATTGTAAGCACGATATTGTTGTAGTCAATTGCCCTTAATTGTGGTTAACGGCCATTTTGTTCAGCTATGAATTGCTCAAGAGCCGAGCAATCAAGCAAAATTTTTCTGCCCACCCTCCGCACAATACGTTTGCAGAACTCCGGGTTGCTGAAAATTAGATGTCTAATTCCCCCTTCAGGAAGATAACCAACATTTGCGCACCATTCTTTTACAGTCATGTATCGTTTCTCCTTTTGAAGTTGCATTTGCCGAACTTCTTCAATTGCACCTGAAGCCACAATCTTTTGATTCATATTTACTCCTTAATTTTTCACTACTGGCGACACTCCAAAGATGGTCCCCAAAAGATACAATCCATCATAGCGCGTGACAATGAGCAACAAAATTGTCATTTTCAGAAATCATTTTTCAAAATTGACAATTTTCAGCGGCCACCGTTACTACACATCCAGGTATAATTTAGCATTCTCGCTTTCACATCTTATTTTAGAGCCAAATTGAAGCATTGCTTGGATATGTAAGTGATCAGTCAAAACTTGAACTGCAAAGCTTCGAACTAACTCTAAAACTGTTTCTGATGCGCCTTCCAGGTGTAAAGAAACCACTTTGTGCTTGATAAATTTCTTCAAAAACTGGGCCATGGTCATTTTTGACAATGATGGTTCACCAATTTTCAGTATTAAAATTCGCGCCGCTGTTTTCATTGATAAGCTTAAAGATGGTAAATGGTAGCGTACTATACCGTCAGAACCTTTCTGAACTACTTCCGAAACGGGTCTATTGAGAAATGGACGGATGTCTTTATTAACATCATTCGAAGATAGTCTGCCTCGCTTACCTTTAGCGAGAACCTTATTTATAGCTCTTCGCTTTGATGAGACGCTTCCGATACCAAAAATCCGCATCAACGGATGTTCGCATAATTGATTCGCGTTAAACCCCGGATCATCGATTTTGGCAAATTGAGCCGCAATCTGGTTCTTCAAATAGCTTTCAGGAGCTTTTTGAGGTCTCCCTCTCATTTGATGCACTCCAAATGCTATTTGAAGATTGTCTGGAAGCTGAAAACCCTTTTGCTTGTTTGCGATCAATAACGCCCATCTGATTAGATCTGTAGGAGATATCAGGTACGAAATCCCCTCTCCATAAACATCACCAATATAAAGTGGCTCCCCCATTGCAGGTAGTGCGGCTGTTTTTATAGCCTTTTTTACCTCTGAATAGATTTTTTGATAATCTCGACCCATTTTTTTAGGATTGAAACGCCATTCAGAAGGGTTTCGATCCTCTGGAGGAGGACAGGGTTGGTAAAAGTGCTGACGTCCAATATTCTTGCCTCGCATGGTCTCTTTGCAGGAACATGTGCCTACATTTTCTGGCCAGCAAGTTAGCATAAAAATAGCCTCATGCATTTCCCAAAGATCATATTTTAACATTTCATCAACAGATGGAGGACCCATAAAAAATCCAAGTTGAACATTAAGAAGTTTCATTTCTTACCTAAATATTTTTTCATTCATTCTTGATACCACCCCTGCTGTATGGTTCTCAGATAGGTGTGCGTACCTTTTTACGAGAGACAATGTCTTGTGCCCTAAAATTTCCGCCATCTCAGCCAAACTAGCTCCATTCATGGCTAGGTATGAGGCACAAGTGTGCCGTAAATCATGAAACCTAAAATCTGGGAGCTCAGCCTTCTTAACAGCATTTTCCCAAGCTGTTCTGATATCTATAGGGCTTTTAGGATAGTTTCTAGGAAAGAGAAGATGAGTGTCAATTCGTCGGATTTTATCAAGATCTTTTAATAATGCCAAAGCATGTCCTTTGATTGGTACTTGCCGAATTTCTCCATTTTTGGTCTCTCGCAGAATGATGCGCTCTTTTTCTAAATCGATATCAGACCATTTCAAATTAAGAATTTCGGCCTTTCTCATACCCGTAGATAGTGCTACAACAACAATCGTGTAGAGATATTGATTAGAGCTTGCTCGACATGCCTGCAACAACTTGTCTTGCTCGAAGGCATCCAAAAAGCGGACTCTCCCACGTGGCTCTCGAGGCTTTTTGACTTTTGTGATAGGCGACTCATCGATCCAATTCCATTCCTTTTTAGCAATGGTAAAAGCATGAGATAGTGCTGCCATGTATCGTACAACTGTAGAGGGGCTTCGTTCAGTTCCTCGTCTAGTCGTTCCGTTCAAGAGCAGGTCTCTTTGATTTGCTATCAGCGCAGGAGTCACATCTGAAAGAAGGTAACTCCCAATTTGCTGCTTCCACCACAGCAGTTGAGCTGTTTGCTTGCGTTCACTTTTCTTCTTGGTGGGAAGCACTGTTCTAATATAGCGATCAATCATCTCCCCTAAGGTGTGCTTTTTAGCTTCGGCAACCTTGAAATAACGCCCCTCCCTGATGGCTGCTTCCGTGCTTTGAATCCATCGATCAGCAAGGGTTTCATTCTTAAATGTACCATGTTCGACTGGATGACCTTTAAGCCTTACTTGCACATAAACTCGAACTAACTTCCCCTTTTCATCATAAACATATTTTTTTGATGCCATTTTTGCTCCCTATAGTAAACATTTATTGAAAACTAAAGCATGGGATTCGCAATCCCATGAGCTGCAACTGTTACTTGTCTCGGTAAAACCCGATTTTCGGGCGTAGAGGATACAAAAAATCCCCACTTTTTTCCCACTCAAATAGAAATTTGCCAAAACACAGTTGTTGCTGTTTTTTGTGGCTTAGTGGGAAAAAAATGGGGAAACCCCATTCGCATCTGATCGGGTAGAGCTGAAACTCTACCTTAAATGTCTGTAAATTAGAATGCTCGGAGTCGGACTCGAACCGACACGGGATTGCTCCCAAGGGATTTTAAGTCCCTTGTGTCTACCATTTCACCATCCGAGCTTGAGGAGGGAAAGAGCGACGCGAGAGCGACGCTCTGGAAATTAATTGCTGTTGGGGATCTGGCCTTCCTTAGTTTCAGCGGATTCGGGGGTTTCGCCGGAGATGCCGGGAAGGGATTCTTCTTCGGTCATGGAAGCAGCGCGGTGGCGGAAGATTTCCTCTTCAGCCTCATCGCTAATCCAGGCTTCTTTGTAGGGCTCTTTTTGAGGCTCCTGTTCACCCTGCTGGTCGCTCTCTTTTTCTCCCTGCTCTTCGCGAACGAAGAAGGCGCCTTTGAACATGGCGTTATCTTTGTAGCGCGCGATGGTTTCTGAGATGAGCGTGGGCGGTGGCGGCAGGATGGAAGAGAGAATGAGGGATGGGGGCACCTCAATGGGTGTCTCTTCTGATTCTAATGAAGAAACGATTTCTTCTTTGAATTCATCCTTAACCCCAATATCTTCAGAAGGGATAGAGGTTTCCTGGGATTCGCCCTCTTTGGCGCCTGGCTCTTCGCGGCCCCGGCGTCGACGATAGTGGCGGCGTCCGCGCTTCTTTTCGAGGCGGGACTCGACCAGGGGTGCCTCTTCACCAACGGGTATCTCTTCTGAGGGAACTTCGGCCGGGACTTCTTTTGGAAGCCGCGGAGGGGCAGCCTCTCGACCACCGCCAATTTTGATCGAGCGTTCGACACCGACATTCTTCAAGACCATCCGCGCTTCGCGGACTTCCAGGATTTCATAATCGCTGACAGGCACCAGGAAAGCCTTGGGCCTCTCTAATGAGCGAAAGAATAGCGAATGTCCAAATGTGACAACCTCGACGGCGTCTACAAAGTATTCTTCCTGTCCGGCGCTTTTACTGCTGCGGACAACAAGCTTGCATCCCTCTCTGGGGGTAATAACTGTTTCAATAATAGGTTCTCGGGTAAAATCCACGGGTCACAAATCCAAGTTAAAGGTTTTTTCTTATGATTTGCTGACATGAGCCCTCTTTCGTTCCGCCATGTAGGCGACTAAATCTACGACACGACAGGAATATCCCATCTCGTTATCATACCAAGCGATGATTTTGTAAAATCGGTCGTTGAGAGCAATGCCAGCATCCTTATCAAATATTGCGGAATAGGTGGAGCTGATAAAATCTGAGGAGACTAAAGGCTCCTCGGTGTAAGCCAAAATTCCCTTCATGGGACCTTCAGAAGCTGCCTTCATAGCCTGGCAGATCTGTTCATAGGTTGTTGGCTTATTGAGTCGAACTGTCAAGTCAACAACGGAAACATCCGCTGTCGGAACGCGGAGCGCCATGCCTGTCAATTTGCCCTTCACTTCCGGAAGGCACTGAGCAACAGCCTTGGCGGCTCCTGTCGAGGCGGGGATAATGTTCTGACCCGCGCCACGTCCACCTCTCCAATCTTTTTTGGAAGGGCCGTCGACCGTAGGCTGTGTTGCCGTCACGGAATGCACAGTCGTCATCAACCCTTCTTCAATACCAAAATTATCCAACAAAACTTTCGTGATGGGAGCCAGACAATTGGTTGTACACGAGGCATTTGAGACAATCCTGTCTTTTTCCGGATTGTACTTCTCGTGGTTGACTCCCATAACAAATGTCGGGACGTCGCCTTTTGCAGGCGCCGTGATCACAACACTTTCTGCACCAGCCTGAAGGTGTTTACCAGCCAATTCAGGCGTGGTGAAAAGCCCTGTAGACTCTATCACAATGTCAACTTTCATGTCGCGCCATGGCAGACTTGCAGGATCCTTCTCGGAAAAGACTAATGTCTTCTTTCCGTTCACGATCAGTGCATTGTCCTCGACTTTGATTTCGCCGGGAAATGCCCCGTGCGTCGAGTCATATTTAAGCAAATAGGCCAGATTGTCAGCCGGAACGATATCGTTGATTGCTACAACATGTAGATCGTTGCGAAAAGAGGCCTCGCGGAATACGAGGCGACCTATCCTGCCGAAACCGTTGATGGCGAGTAGAGTTGGCATGTCTTCTCCAAATAGAAGCACCCTTCATCATACCGCAAAACGCCAAAGCTTGTAAAGAAAAAGCAGGGGTCTGGTGTTAAAAATTTAGAGGTGCTAGAGAAAAAAAGGACCCGCTCCAGATAAGGAGCGGGTTGTAAATTGTCCCGTTAATCAGCGAGATATTCAATGAGGCATTTCTCGGCATTGTCGCCGACGCGGCGTCCGCTGCGGACGATGCGGGTGTAGCCACCCTGGCGGTTGACAAAGCGCGGCCCCAATTCGTCAAAGAGCTTGCCGATGACCTGGCGGTCGTCGTTGTAAGCGCTTGTATTGCCGCTTTTGACTGCGCGTTCCTGCTTATCTGTAAGCGAATTAAAGCGCACCATCATCTCCCCGACTGCGCGGCGGCGTGCCGCCAGATCGCCCTTCTTCGCCAATGTGATCATGCGATCGGCATAACGCCGGAGGGCTTTCGCTTTTGGAATCGTCGTCTCGATGCGTCCATGCACGATCAGCGCCTTCAGCATATTGGCGAACAGGCAGCGACGATGCGAGGAGGTACGGTTTAATTTGTATGTATCTTTTTGGTGTCTCATGCTGCTCTACTCTTCTTTCTGCTTTTCTTCTTTTTCTTTCATTTTTTCTTTTTTGCCTTTCCGCTCTTCGTGGAATTGGCGAACTTTATCTTTCACGTTATCTTGCGTGATGCCATAGCGGCTCAAATCCATGCCGAGATGCAGATTCATCTCTTGCAGTTTGGCTTTGATCTCGTTGAGAGATTTCTTACCAAAGTTGCGGAATTCGAGCATCTTGCGCTCAGGAATTGAAACCAGCTCGGCAATCGTTTCGATATTGGCGCCACTCAGGCAATTGGTCGAACGCACAGAGAGCTCGATTTCGTCGATGCGAAGACCCAGCTTATCCATGATCTCATCCTGATCTCCTTCTGCCAGGCCGCCTACTTCCTCAAATGCGAGAGCATGCGTTTTGATCTTGTGGAAGACCTCATAATGCTTCTGTCCAATCTGCGACGCAAATCCTACAGCTTCCGCAGGAGAGATCCTGCCGTCGGTCTGGACCTCCAAAATCAGGCGGTCAAAGTCAGTATCCTGGCCCACGCGGGTATTCTCGACAAAGTAGTTCACAACACGTACAGGCGAAAAGGCTGCATCGATGAGGATCTCATCCGAAGTCTTGTCGCGCACCACATGGCGCTCAGAGGGCACATAGCCGCGTCCCATGGATATGCGCAGATCGACCTGCCTGCGCATGGGGCGTGTGATTGTGAAAATCGGCAGTTCGGGATTGACAACTTCGTAAAAGTCATCTTTCACGATATCGCCGAGGGTTACTAGATACTGGCCCTTTTTGCGGTCCAGTTCTTCCTGGCTGACATCGAGCGTCGTCGTCAGAATGCGCATTTCGCGAGCAGCCGTTTCTTCCATGGGAAGTTTGCGCAGCATGGCGCCTTTGAGGTTGAGGATGATATTTGTCATATCCTCGACAATCCCTTCGACAGCCATGTATTCATGGGGAATTCCCTGAATGCGCACAGCAATGATAGCAGGAGATTCGAGAGAGGAGAGCATCATGCGCCGCATCGCATTGCCGACAGTGTGGCCAAATCCTCTTTCGAAAGGCTCAGCTACAAACTTGGCAAAAATGGGGGTAGCGGTCTCCGTGTCGATTGCAATTGTTTGTGGCATTTCGAACTTGCCATATTTAACGGTCATCCGGCTTCTCCTAATCTGGTAAGATGGTCATAAACAATAATGTCTTCAGGCTTTAAACGCGGCGACGCTTGCGCGCGCGGCATCCATTGTGAGGCACTGGGGTTGTATCGCGGATTTGGGTAATCTGCAACCCTGCACTCTGCAAACCGCGCACAGCAGACTCGCGTCCGGCGCCTGGGCCTTTCAAATTTACTTCAACTTCTTTCATGCCGACGCTTGCGGCGACCTTTCCAGCATCCTGTGCGGCAACCGTCGCGGCATAAGCCGACGATTTGCGCGAACCAGAAAAGTTGACCTTTCCAGCCGAAGACCACGCGACAACCCGACCCATTGGGTCTGTGATCGAAACGATTGTATTATTAAAGGATGCTTTTACGTGAGCGATTCCGACTGGAACGTGCTGGCTACCCTTTTTCTTAGTAACTTTCTTGACTGGCTGCTGTTGCTGTTGTTGCTGCTTAGACAAGGTAAAGACTCCTCTTCTTGCTTTTGCTTAAAATAGTGGCTTTAGGCGCAATTCGCTGCTTTATTTCTTCTTATTGGCAACTGTCTTGCGGCGCCCTTTGCGCGTTCTTGAATTAGTGCGGGTCCTTTGTCCGCGGACAGGCAAACCAAGCCTGTGGCGCATTCCACGATAAGAGTGAATGCTGACCAGGCGCTTGATGTTGTTCTGTACTTGCCTTCTCAAATCACCTTCAACGACATAGTCACCCTGGAGCAGGTTGTTGATGCGGGCAATATCGTCTTGAGAGAGCTTGTGGGCGCGCATATCGGGATCCAGATTCAGCTTGGCGATGATGTCGTTGGACAGCTTGCGGCCAATCCCGTAGATATATGTCAAACTGATTTCCAGTCGCTTATTATCAGGTATATCGATACCGATCACTCTAGGCATTGAATTTCCTCGTTGTTCTAAAATATCCTAACAGAATAACAGATTCTTGTTTTTAATGCAAAACTTGCGTGTCTTTTTTAACACATTAACGGCCCTGAATTCTGCCTCGCTTCATAAAGCCTTCATACCGCTTCATGAGCAGATGCGATTCGACCTGTTTCATCGTATCGAGCACCACACCCACCAGAATCAAAAGAGCCGTGCCGCCAAAAAAGTAACTGATCGTCTGCGGAACACCTAAGACACTGCCCACAATCGTTGGCAGAATCGCAATCAGCGCCAGAAAGGCAGCTCCCAGCAGGGTCACGCGGTTCATCGTCGCTTCAAGGTAGTCCTGCGTTGGCTTTCCCTGGCGAATGCCTGGAATAAACGCTCCATTCTTTTTCATGTCCGAGGCAATCTGATCAGGGCGAAACTGCGTCGCTGTCCAAAAATAGGTGAAAAAGACAATCAGGAAGACATACAAAACCATGTAAAGGCTTCCGCCTGGAGAAATCCAGCTCGCCACCTCGCCAATCCAGTTGCCGCGGCCGATGAAGGTCCCGATCGTTGCGGGAAACATGAGCAGGGAGGAGGCAAAAATGACCGGGATCACACCCGCATAGTTCACCTTCAGAGGAATGTAGGAGCTACCTCCCTGAACCTCTTTTCGGCCGACGACCCGACGGGCATATTGAAGCGGAATCCTCCGATGCCCCTGAATCATCAGGATCGTGGCAATCGTAACGAGGATAAAGACAGCAACCAGGACGAGCACGCCTGCAAAATTCATCTGTCCGGGCGCCTGTGAATCGAGGTTCAACTGCTGAAGAATCAATCCTAGTGCCGTTGGGAGAGATGACAGAATGCCCACAGTGATGATGAGGCTCATTCCGTTGCCAATCCCGCGTTCGGTGATCTGCTCGCCAACCCACATCAGGACCAGCGTGCCGGTTGTCATTGTCGAGACAACAATCAGGTAAAACAGCCAGGGAACTCCAAAAAGCTGGACATCCAGAAGCTCACCTGCCACGATTCCGGGACGGGAATGGTTCATCTGTACCGCATACCGAGCGAAGACTCCTGACTGAAGAACCGCGAGCAATAAAGTGAGAAAGCGGGTCATCTTGTTGATTTTACGGCGTCCCTGCTCAGGATTCTCGCGCACTTCACGCTGAAGCGAGGGCCACAGAGCAACGAGCAGCTGCATGATGATCGAAGCTGAAATATAGGGCACAACGCTCAGCGCGATGACCGTCATCTGCGAAAAAGCGCCTCCGGAAAAGATGTCGACCATCTGAAACAGGTTTTGAGCCCCGCCAGTCGCCTGACGGAAAAAGCTCACCGCGATCTCTCCGTTAATTCCTGGAACCGGAATGAAACTTCCAACGCGGCAGGCAATCAGTAGCAGCAGCGTAAAGACAATTTTCGCTCTCAGCTCGGGGATCTGTAGGGTCCTTGTGATGCTCTGCAGCATGAACGCTCCAGTTTACTCAGCAGTTTTGAAAGCAATTTTCGACTGTTGCAACTTTTCGCGAGCGCCTCTGGAGACCGCATCGGCTTCGATGGTGACATTCTTTTTCAACTCACCTTTGCCAAGGATCTTGAGCCCGTGAACTTTGCCGCGTAAGAAACCGCGCTCAGACAGAGTCTGGACATTAACGACATCGCCATCTTTGAACATCTGTTCAATCTGGCCGAGGTTAACAGCTTCAAGGTCTTTGCGGAAGCGAGCGTTGCTGAAACCGCGGATCGGCAATTTCATAAACATGCGGAACTGACCGCCTTCATAGCCATATCTGCGCTTATAGCCTGCGCGAGACCCAGCGCCCTTTTCTCCACGGCCGCATGTCTTTCCTTTGCCGGAGCCAGGTCCGCGACCAACGCGGATGCGCCCTTTACAGGGTCTGGATGTGTTTTTCAGTGATGCTAACGTAATCACGCCACACCTCTCATTTGTTTAATCTTCTGGATGTTGTTAAGCTTCGAGAGAGCCATAAAGATCGCTTTCACTTGATTAATCGGATTGCTGCGGCCCATACTCTTTGCCATGACATCCTTGTACCCTGCCATTTCAAGCACAGCGCGGATCTTCGATCCAGCGATGATACCGGCGCCATCGGGAGCAGGCTTCATGAGAATCGAGGCTCCATCCCAATGAACGGCGATCTCATGTGGAATCGTTGTCCCTTCGATGGGGAAGCTGGACATGTTCTTACGCGCCGCTTCACCGCCTTTGCGAATGGCATCTGTCAACTCATTGGCTTTCGCAAAGCCGTAGCCCACGCGCCCTTTGCCATCACCAACCAGGATCAGAGCGGAAAAGCTGAACTTGCGTCCACCCTTTACTACTTTGGAGCATCGGTTGATGTAGAGAACCTTTTCATTGATATCGCTGCTTGGTTTCTCTTTCCTTTGAGATTCACTTTGCTTAGCCATGAAACTTCCTAAATATGTTACAACTCATAGGTTAAAACTGAAGGCCGCCAGCACGAGCCGCATCGGCGAGTGCAGCCAAAATCCCGTGATACTTGAAGGGCCCGCGATCAAAGACAACCTCTTTGATGTTCTTCAGCTTGGCAATCTCGGCAATCTTTTCGCCCAGCTTGCGCGCGGATTCGACATTTTTCTTGGCAAATTCCGTGCCTTGGAAATCGGCCGCGAAAGTCGCTGTGGAGCCGAGAGTTACTCCCTTCTCATCGTCGATGATCTGCACCTGGATGTGCTTGTTGCTTTTGACAACGCACAAACGTGGCTTGACACTCGATCCGCGCAGATGCTTGCGGACTCGAAGAGTTCGCTTGATGCGCTTACGTGTATTTTTTTCAACTGTATTTCTCATTCGATTTCCTTACTTCTTAGCTGCGGCCTTGCCGGCTTTCTTACGGACATATTCGCCTTTATAGCGAATGCCTTTCCCTTGATAGGGTTCTGGGGGCTTCGTCGCGCGCACTGTTGCCGCAAATTGTCCAACTACCTGTTTGTCAGCGCCTGTGATCGAAATCGCGGTGCTTTTTTCCACTTTGACCGACACTCCCTCTGGAATAGAGATTTTTGTAGGGTGGGAACGGCCGATCTGCAGGTCAAGATGATGCCCTTGAACAGCAGCGCGGTAACCGACGCCGACCATCTCCAACTCCTTTACGAAGCCAGTTGTGGTCCCTTCTACCATATTATAGATCAGCGTGCGGAACAGTCCGTGAAAATGGCCATCTTCTTCATGGCCTTTCGCCAGTTCCACGCGAAGCTCCTGGCTTTCGACATGGATATGAATCGCGGGGATGAGTTGCTGCTTCAAAGTCCCTTTCGGTCCTTTGACAGTGATCTCATGATTCGCGACTTTTGCTTCAACCCCTTTTGGAAGGGGGATGGGAAGTTTTCCTTTGCGTGACATCGATGTTACCTCCTACCAAACCACACACAACAGTTCGCCGCCAAGTTTGCGGTCTCTAGCCAAATTGCCAGCCATCACCCCTTGCGAAGTCGAAAGGATTGAAAGGCCGAGCCCGCCGTAAAAATGGGGGATCTCTTTATGCCCGATGTAACGACGCAAACCCGGTTTCGAGATGCGGCGCAAACCCTTGATGACTGGCTCGCGGCCTTCCGCATACTTCAAAAATAGGCGCATCGTCCCGCGATTGCGGTTATCGTGCTTCACAAGATAACTCTCAATAAACCCTTGCGCTTTCAGGATCTCAGCGATCTCTTGGAACATTTTGCTCCAATTGATGTCAACATAACGGTGCTGAGCCGTAATCGCATTGCGAATCCGGGTGAGAAAATCGGCTATTGGATCGCTAATCGCCATGTTGTCTCTCCTATGCTGCTACTGCAATCGCTAAGTTTTTAAAAGGTAGTCCAAGCAATCTCAAGAGCTCAACGCACTCTTCATCGCTCTTCGCTGTCGTCACAAACGTGATGTTCATCCCCTGTGTCTTCTTCACTTCATCCAGGTTGATTTCGGGGAAGATTTGCTGGTCATCAATACCCAACGAATATTTGCCGCGACCGTCGCACTTTGTAGGAAAACCGCGGAAGTCATGGATGCGCGGACATACAATCGTAAAGAAGCGGTCGATAAATTCAAACATGCGCACGCCGCGAAGCGTCACTTTGATGCCGATCGGCTGGTCTTCGCGCAGCTTGAAGTTTGAAATCGCCTTCTTCGCTTTTGTGATGATTGGCTTTTGACCCGACAGCAGCGTGAGCTCATTAACACAAGCCTGAATGGTATTTTTGTCCTTGGACGCTTCGGCAATACCCATATTGATCACCACCTTGTCAAGGCGGGGAATCATATTGGGATTGCTATACCCAAACTTCTTGAGAAGCTCCTGCTTGATGGATTCCTGGTATTTTTTCTTTAATCTAGACATTGGGCTTTCAACCTATTTTAGGCTTTTTGAGTTTTTACAGGTCTATAGAGCACTTCCTGACCATCGATCTTGTAATAAAGCTCGCGCTCACCTTTGCTGTCAAAGCGAATCTTGAGCTTGATCGGGTTATTGTCTTCCGTGCAGACCCTTAAGTTTGAAATATGGATCGGCCTTTCAAAATCCACAATGCCACCTCTTGGATTTGCCTGGCTGGGTTTGAGGTGCTTTTTGCGCACGTTCAAACCTTGAACAACCGCTTTATCCACGATGATTCTCAAGACCTGGCCTACCTGTCCACGCTCATTGCCAGCGATGGCCATGACCTTGTCGCCTTTGCGGATCTTTTTTGATTCTCTTTTTCTTTGTTCCATTTCAATCTGGTCCTTTTTAGATCACTTCGGGTGCGAGCGAAGCGATTTTCAAAAAATCTCTTTCGCGCACTTCGCGGGCCACAGGGCCGAAAATGCGAGTGCCTCGCGGATTGTTTTTTTCGTCGATCAAGACGCAGCAATTGGTGTCGAAGCGAAGCTTCGTGCCATCCTTGCGCTTGATATAGGACTTCGAACGCACGATGACCGCACGCACGACATCGCCCTTCTTAGCCTGTCCCTCGGGATCAGCTTCTTGCACGGAGCAAACGATGACATCGCCGACTTTAGCGTAACGCCGTCTTGTGCCGCCGCGCACCTTAATGCACTTCACCCGCTTGGCTCCCGAGTTATCGGCCACTTTGAGCTGGGTTTCTTGTTGGATCATAGCTGCTTAAACTCCGCTTAAATGCTTTAGGCTACCACAAGCCATCGTTTGAGTTTTGACATCGGCCGCGTTTCACGGATCGTCACCTCGGCACCCATCGCCAAAGGCTCGCCTTCGTGGTGGGCATAATATTTCTTGGCGCGAGTCACAACCTTGCCATACTGAGGATGGCGCAGCGTGCGCTCCACGCGAACGACAACCGTCTTTTGCATCTTGTTTGAAACAACCAAGCCTTTTTTGACTTTGCGGTTGCCTCTTTCTGCGCTCATCTCTTCGCTTTTAATCATAAATCTAACCTCTTTGCTTCTCTGTCATCACAGTCAACAGACGCGCAATATCTTTGCGCTTCTCACGGATGCGATGAGGCTTCTCGACTTTTTTCTCTCTGTGCGCCTCATTGACCATTTCAAACAGATCTTTGCGGGCCTCCAGGTGGGCAGCCTCTAATTCCACAACAGACATGTCGCGAAACTCTTTTGCTTTTTTTGCCTGCGCCATAGCGGCTCCTTACACTTGTTCCAAGCGTTCAACAAAACGCGTTTTTAATCCCAACTTTGCTGCTCCAAGGCGGAGAGCGCTCTGCGCCATATCCTTGGGTACGTTTCCTACTTCGAAGAGGACGCGTCCTGGCTTTACGACAGCCACGTAATGATCTACTGCGCCTTTTCCTTTACCCATGCGAACCTCAGCAGGTTTCTTAGTCACGGGTTTATCCGGAAATATGCGGATCCAGACTTTGCCGCGGCGTTGAAAATAACGGTTGATCGCCACGCGGCATGCTTCGATCTGCTGCGCTGTAATCCAGCCTCTTTCCAGAACCTGAATCCCAAACTCTCCAAAGTGGACAAAATTGCCCCCTTTACTCAGGCCAGCGCACTGGCCTTTCTGCATCTTGCGATGCTTCGTGCGTTTCGGCATGAGAGCCATAGTTAAACAGCCTCCTTCTTCGCGGCAACCATTTCTCCACGGTAGATCCAGACTTTGACGCCGATACTGCCATATGTGGTCTCAGCTCTACCATGCGCATAATCTATATCGGCACGCAGTGTATGCAGCGGCGTGCTTCCTTCTTTATACCATTCTGTGCGGGCAATCTCTGCGCCCCCTAAGCGGCCAGAAGCTTGAACCTTGATTCCTAAAGCGCCAGCGTCGATACTCTGCTGCATCGCCTTCTTCATTGCTCTGCGGAATGGGATACGTCTTTCAAGCTGCTTCGCGATGCCGTCGGCTACGATTTTGGCATCGAGGTCAGGTCGCTTGATTTCTTCCACTTCGATCCAGCACTCTTTTCCAGTCAGCTTGTAAAGCTCATTGCGCAGAGTGTCAATTTCGGCACCTTTCTTGCCGATCACAAGACCCGGACGGGCCGTGCATATCGTCACTTCAATTTTTTCGCTCATGCGGCGGATCTTGATCTGCGAAGTCCCCGTGCAGATAGGCTTCTTCATCAGGTTGTCGCGGATCTTCTGATCTTCGACGAGCAGATCGCCAAATTCCTGCTTGTTCGCAAACCACTTGGAACGCCAGTTGCGGTTGCGGACCAGGCGAAAACTAATCGGGTTGGTCTTTTGTCCCATTCCAGTCTCCTTATGCTGAGGTGACTACCACAGTGAAGTGGCTTGTGCGCTTTAAGAAGGGATGACGCCCTCCGCGGTTTTTGGGCTTGGCCCGCTTCATGCGGGGACCCTCATCGATGCGCACTTCGTGCACCAGTAAATTTTCGCGTTTCGCATCCAGTTGCCTTTCGGCATTAGCAACAGCGCTGTCGAGCGTCTTTTTGAGAAGGCGGCCGCCCTTGAGCTGGCTGTGCTCCAATTGTAAAGTCGCCTGCGCAACGGGCAATCCGCGGATTAACCCTGCAGCGAGCCTGGCCTTGCGGGGGCTGATGCGCACGAATCGACTTTTCGCTATGGCTCTATCCATATGTAATCCTACTTCTTAAGCTGCTTTCTTAATTGGGTGCCCTTTGAACGTACGCGTTGGGGAAAACTCACCCAAGCGATGTCCCACCATGTTTTCCGAGACAAAGACGCTCAGAAACTTGCGTCCATTGTATACATCAAATGTGTGTCCAATCATTTCGGGCAAAATCATCGACCGGCGCGACCACGTCTTGATCACCTGTTTGTTGCCGCGCTTATTTTGTTCCTCAACTTTTTTGAGGAGATGATGATCAACGAATGGACCTTTTTTTAATGATCTGGCCATGCCTACTTCTTCCTCCGATCTTTAACGATCAGCTTAGTTGATTTCTTGAGAGATCTCGTACGCAAACCGCGCGTGCAGACCGCCCAAGGAGTCTGTGGAATGTTACCTTTGTGCTTGCCCTCGCCGCCGCCGTGTGGGTGGTCGACCGGGTTCATCGCAGTACCGCGGACTGTGGGACGGACGCCTTTCCAGCGCATGCGGCCCGCTTTGCCTTCGCTGCGCAAGTTTGCTGCAGGATTGGAAACAGCTCCGAATGTCGCTCGGCACTCTTCATTAACCATGCGCACTTCGCCCGATGGCATGCGCAATGTCGCATAGCCGCCGCTGCGCGCCATGAGCTGGGCCGAAAGGCCTGCCGAACGGACCATCTTGGCCCCTTTTCCAGGGAGGATTTCAATATTGCAGATCACCGAACCGAGAGGCATGAACTTGAGCTTCATGCAATTTCCTACCGAAAAGGGTGGCTCATCGCTTGTCTGAACGCGGTCGCCCACTTTCAGCCCTTGAGGAGCCAGGATGTAGCGTTTTTCGCCGTCGGCATAATTCAACAGAGCAATATAGGCGGTGCGGTTGGGATCGTATTCAATCGACGCAACGCGAGCAGGAATATTCTCTTTATCGCGCTTGAAATCGACGATGCGGTAACGCTGTTTATGTCCTCCACCCTTGTGTCGGCAGCTGATATGACCATAATTGTCGCGGCCGCTGGTGCGCCTTTTGGGAAGGAGAAGTGCCTTGTGAGGTTTGACCGTCACACGCTTGCCCTCTTCGCGCGTCAATTCTTCATGTGAAGGGAGAATCAGCTGTCGCGTGCCAGGTGTGATGGGACGAAATTTTTTCAACATGGTTAACTGATCTCCACTTAAATGTTATCCAGGCTGTCGCCCTTGTCCAAAGTCACAACAGCCTTTTTGAAGGCAGCCTTAAAGCCAGAGCGACCGCGCACACGGCGAGCTTTCGCCTTGACGTTGATCGTGTTGACAGCTTTGACCTTGATATTCTTATCGCGGTAGATCTCTTCGAGAGCTATCGCAATCTGCCGTTTGTTGGCATCGCGGTCGACAATGAACACATATTTGGGCGACTCACATCGCGCCACACAGCGGTTGCTCTTGGAGTTTTTAAGCTCCTGCAACACTTTTGCTTTTTCCGTGATGTGCTGATGCTTGATGATTTGGTACGGATTTTTCTCAGCCATAGTTAAACCAGCCAGTTGATAAGTTCTTCCAACGCAGCTTCTGTCAGAACGATGTCGTGCGCAACGACCACATCGTAGCCAGAGATATTTGTCGCCAAGGCAAATTCTGTTTTGGGAATATTGCGGAGGCTCTTCGCAAAGTTTTCGTGCTGAGACGTCTTGATATTGACCTGCTTCTTGCCGCCTTCTACGTCAAATTCTGCGATGTTGCTTTCGCCAAGGAAAAGGACGCGCTTTCCGAGTTTGCAGGCATCGATGAAGTTTGCAACGGTTTTTGTGTGAGGGGCATCCAGAGAGGTCGATTCTATGACGTGCATGCGCTTTTCGCGGATCTTTTCGCCGAGCAGGCAGCGAATCGCGGCGCGGCGTTCTTTCTTGTTGATGCGCACATGCTGATCAAATTTGGGCCGTGGTGTAAAGACGCGTCCGCCCCCTTTATATTGAGGAGCAGCCAAAGAGCCCTGGCGGGAGCGGCCTCCACCCTTTTGAGGGTGAGGTTTTTTTGTCGAATGGCTCACTTCTGAGCGACCTTTTGTGCTGGCTGACCATTGGCGTGCGTTAGCGCGGATTGCCACGATGTAGTCTTTAATCATCTGGCCGTTGGCTTCAGCATCAATCAGAGCTTTCAGGCCTTTGCTAGCCTCGACATGCCCGGTATGCTCACCCTTCAGACTGTATTTCTTCATGATTGTCACGGTTATATCTCCACGCCTTTACTTTTTAGTCTGCTTTTTGACTGCCGCGGACAGGACCACGAGACCATTGATTGGACCAGGAACCGCACCCTTCACCAGGATCAGGTTTTCCTTCTTGTCGATCATGACCACTTCCAGATTTTGCACTGTCACGCGCTCGTGACCCATGTGGCTGGCGCGCGGGCTGTTTGGCAGGCAGCGGCCGGGAGTCGATCTCATCCCGGTCGAACCGGCATGGCGGTGAAAGCCCGAACCGTGCGACGCAGGTCCACCAGAAAAGTGGTGAAGCTTGATCACGCCCTGATAGCCTTTACCCTTGGATACAGCGGTCGCATCGACAAATTTGATCTGCTCAAATTCGTCTACAGCCAGTTCCTGTCCTGCCGAATAGTTTTCAACATTGTCAAAACGCGATTCGAGCAGATAGCGGCGCGGCTCCACTTTCGCTTTGGCATAATGGCCACGCAGCGGTTTGGTTACGCGCTTTTCCATGGTGCGCGGATCTTTAACTGTGACGCGCTCGAAGCCAAGCTGAACAGCATTGTAGCCATCGCTCGCTTCTGTTTTAACTTGGACGACGACATTCGGTTCTGCCTCGATGACTGTGCACGTGATCACATTGCCCTGGTCATCGAATAGCTGCGTCATCCCGCGCTTTTTGCCCATAAATTTAAGCGACATAGGTCTAATCCTTATCGTTTAACGCACGGATGTTTCAAAAAAACTCGTTTTGTTACCTTTTTCGACTGGTGGAAAGTTACGCACGAGATGCGTTCTTTTCAGAGTCTGAAAGGGACATAAAGGTTATAGATTAGCATGCGCCCGAATTTCGCACAATACTTTTGTATCGGAGAGTCGCAGCAATCTTGCCAAAGCCTAAAATTCCTGTGCTCAAGCTCGCGATCCACTGCCCTAAAAACAGCAAAGGACTGGCTGAGAACAGACCTATCTGTGCTACCAGACCTAAAACGATCAAAAGGGAAATCGAGACACTATGCCGTCTTTCCGCTTTTGCCAGTTCGATCCTTTTCACGGCACGGATCTGCCTGATTTTCCTATTGACAATCCTGTGTGCGACAATATCTCGCAAACGCATCATATCTTGCGGATCGCTCCTCTGTGTCCATACTTTGTGCCGGAAAACCTTCTCGCGCATCGCCGCCCATTCTTTTTCCAGCCTGTGGCGTTCCAGCAATTGCGTTTCTTTCTGCCACCTCTGATGCAAATCCCTCATCTTTTTTTCCAGATCCTTTCCGGAAGTTTGATAAAGACACTTCAAACGATCGATCTCCTGCAGTTCAAGATGTGTCCAGGAGTTCTTCTGAATAAGGGATTCCAGCTTTTCCAAGACTCTCAGCCGCCATTTGCATCGATCCATTTTAACCACATTGCGCCGGATTTTGCCGCCAGCTGCCACATAGCCGCAACCAATTCCGACAAGTGCAAAGCTGTCTTTGATGATTTTTAACCCCCCAACGGCTCCTGCAAATCTGCCTAAAGTAAGGAGATGAGCTCTATTGGGAATCATGATAAGACCCTCAATCGCTACCGCAACCGCATCCGCCCGCCTTCCCCAGTAGACACACCCCGACTCTCTCTTCTTTATCTTTCCAAATAAAAGGGGGGGAACCTTTTCAAACATCTCGACAAACGATCCTGTGTCCTTGATGGTGCCTAAAAAGATCTCTAAAGGTTTTAAAAATGCGCCAGAACCATACATGGAGTGCGAGAGCATGCTCACAACCTTTGGGATGCCTTGGGCAAATCCTGTCAGGAACAGCAGATTTTCGGCGCAGCCTTTGATCTGTGACATGCTGGTATAAAGCAGCGACCAGTTCAAGCGGACAGAATGATCGCGTGAAAGCCCTTCCATATGTTCCTCCATTGATGGTTATCCAAAAGAAAGTTTCTGGCATATAACTGATCAATGTAAAGTGACTTATCGTCTTTATTGGATGAGCTTTGGTATATGTGGTTGCTTGATTAGAGCGTTTTCAAATCTAATCTCTGCGACAGTTTTGCCCATCCCTAAGATACCAGTGGCAAAATTGGAGACCATGCGGGCTACCAGACACACAACCATCCATTGGCCAGTGCCTAATAGAGCGAACTCTACAACATTGAAGAAGATGACCGCGACAATCTTTGCGATCTCACACCACCCAACGGCCAGGAGCTTATCTCTCTTGAGGCCCTCGTTGAATATACAGATTTGATTTTTTTCGATTTTAAAGCGAACGACTTCTCTCAATCTGTCTAAATGGATAATTTGTGTCTGCTGGCACCAAACCTTCATGCGCGCCCGTTTCTCACATTTTGCGCGCAATTCCTTTAGACTTTCGGGTGTTTGTTTAGATGCTTCTAAGTTTCCTATCTCCTTTTCCAATTTCAGCATCCTGCTATCTCTGTTTTTAGCCCCATGAAGAGATTTAAGATGATTGATTTCGTTTAATTGTATGTCTGTGAGATCTGCATTTCCCAGGAGAGCCTTCAACTGATGAAGCGGCCCCTGGGGGTCCAGACGTTTCCGGCGCTTTTTGATCGACTGAGCGAGATCATTTCGTTCTCTAAAAAAAATGGCAAACGCATTGAATGCACACGATGCTACTGTGAGTCCATCTTTTACGTTCTTCAGCCTGTCAATCAACAAGTTATCCTTGATCTTGTCTCCACAGGTATTATTCAGGATCTGTTCCGTATACTTTTTCCAGAGGTGCAGCGTTAAAAATCCTTCCAAGCTGCATTGAACAGAAGATAAAAATCTATAGCAACGTTTGGGCACATGTTTTTCCTGAGGATAAAGCTTTGGAAGCCACCCTTCCTTCCATTTTTGAGGGGTTTCGCATAAAGATGCGAATTCCTTAATCCTGCTCAGACCAAATTCGCAGAACTTTGCACAGTCTGCTATTTTCTCAGAGTGGGGAAGCCACAGTTTCAATTTTGGGATATCTTTAAGAACGTAGAGAAACGAAAGGGCATTTTGGGCGACGCTCTTAATTTTGGGCAGACTCATGGGCAACTTTTCTAATTCCTTCCACCAATTCACGACCCCGGTTCTGACGCGACTCACGTTCATAATTTCCCCCTTTTTCTTTGAGGCTTCATCATAATGCGCTTGAAAAAATAAGAAAAATTAATCATTTTTATAGCTAATGATAAGTAATACTTATGAAAAGACTACCGCTTAACCTCTACTATTTAAAGTATTTCTGCGATGCTGTCAGACAGGGAAGCATCTCCGCGGCAGCCCGAGACAACTATGTCAGCCAGTCAGCGATCAGCCAGGCGATCGCGCAGCTGGAAAAATCGCTTGGAAAAGAGCTGATTACACACCAGACAAACCGCTTTAAAGCTACTCCTGAAGGACTGCTGGTCTATGACTCTGCAAAACCTGTCTTCAACTCAATCACGGATCTGGAACATTCTTTATCTGATCAAGAAGTGACTGTGAGTGGTCAGATCACCTTTGCCTGCACACACAGTTTTGCCCTGGCATTGCTTCCAAAGTGCCTGAAAAAGGCGAAAACCGAATGGCCGCAGCTGCGCGTCAACTTCAGATTGGCGCACACAGATGTCATCAAGAGCCTTCTGAAAAAGGGACACATCGATTTTGGAATAGTGCTCGACAATGAAGATCTCTCGGGTTTTGACTGCCATGAACTCTGCTGCGGCGAACATCGTCTCTATATTTCAAAAAAGCTCCGCGAACAGAAAAATCTTCCCTTTTTAGTCTCCGAGGAACGCCTGGAGACCAATCTTCTAAAGGCCTCCTATCGTAAGCGCTACAGAAAAGAAATGCCGGTCCTGATGGAGGTATCGAGCTGGGAGGTCATTGCCAACCTGACTGAAGAAGGGATTGGAATCGGCTTTTTTCCCGATTACGTCGCTGCCAGACGCAAGAGCGCCCTTGTCGAGTATGTCAGCAAATGCGAATCCATACCCTACAGAATCTGTGCCATACTGCCGAAAGCTGCAAAAATGCCACGCAACCGAGAATTATTCCTGAAACTGCTCAGCAAAGAGCTGTGATTACTGTTCATAAGCCCCGCGATCGATCTGATTATTCTGGATCCGGGCATGCCCGCTGATATCCGTGTTGCCTTCATAGGAAGACCCAAGATCATGTCCTGAATTTATCGCTGGAGAAGTTTCCTGAAGATAAAAAATCGGGGCAAGTACGTTCACAAATTGAGGATCTGCGAAAATGGCATTGGCGTCAGAGCCCGATGCTTTGCGGAAGCTGGCAAGCGAACTATAACTTTGATTGTTCCATTGCCATTCAGGCGATGCACCGCCTGGGGTGTAATAAAGATTGTTATTCAGAGCAGCGATGGTCTTAGAAAATGGGCTCGAAACGAGCAGATTTTGACTGTTTGCATAGACAACATTATTTTCCAGGACATTCCCTGATACGGACGTGGGAAAATACTGCAGCTGAATCTCCCCGCTTCCTGTTTTTAACATGTCATTGCTGTACAGTGTGTTGTTGACAAAGGTGCAGTGGTCCGTGCTGCCCACGGTTTTGCCGTATCCCCCTAGAGAAATGCCTGGGCCCGTATTTGCATAAATGAGATTGTTGCGCGTCACGACAAACGAGGAGGTTTTGCCTCGATGCTCGCTGGCCACCTCAATGCCAATATTATTGTCATGAACAATGTTGCCTTCGATGATGATTTCTGTCCCTCCATCGATGTAGATTCCATCAGCACTGTTGTCATTCCCAGGATAGACAGGGTTGTTGTTATCACTGTTGTTGTAAACCAGATTTCCGCTGATTTTGCCATTCCGCACCTGATCGTAACCTGCTGGTGCCGTCCCTTCAAAGCCGATGGCATCGATTCCGATGTTATTCGCATCGTGCACAATATTGTTGGAGACTGTCCAGAATTGTACGTTTCCATTTAGCGTCAAAGCTTCGCTGGATCCCAAAGTAAGATGATCAATTTCGTTGCCATCAATGACGAGGTTGGTAATCCCCACAGGAGTTGCAGTCCCATAAACCCCCACGCCGTTAGCGCCGTAATTGCCATTGTTGATATGGTGAATATGGTTCTGCCTGATCTCGATGTGATCGCATTTTCCTTCAATGCCGATCCCGGCAGTGAACAATTTAGAGCTCTTGGAGATCGCATTTCGGATTTCAAATCCTTGCAGAACGAGATAATTGACATTGGTCATCTGTACCAAACCTGACGGACCAGCTCCTGGCGCCGGGGGCAATTTGACATTTGTTCCATCAATAACCGCCCATTCTCCTGGGTAGCTCATAAAAGTTGTGGGGCCAGCGTGAGCAGAACCAGAAATTTTGAATACTACACGCTCCTGATAGACTCCTCCGCGCACATAAACTGTACTTCCTGAAGGAACCCTTGCAGCGGCAAAAGAGATTGTCCTCCAAGGAAGATCCTGCGTGCCCGGATTGGTATCTTTTCCATTTGTGGCAACAAAATAGACAGTGCCTGGCAAAGGCGCCGCAGAATCGGTCGTCACCACGATGGCTTCATAATTCAAGTTTGCATCGTCGACACTGTTGCTGGAGCTACAACCAATCCTCACTTCTCCGGTAACGGCGTTGATATAATTGTTGAATGGCGCTCCTGCATTAAAAGTCAAAACAGTCCAAGGGCCATGATCAAAGGCCATGGCATTTGTGCCCAAAGACACCCAGCCACCACAGATCCAATCATAGATTTTCCAGGTCCAGACTTGCCTGCTGCTGGCCGCCCCTCGAAAATTAACCAGAACCTGCAGAGCGGTCACGGGAGAGCTTGGAGGAAGCAGGTAAGAGCGATAACCATTGTACGTAGTCCCGGCAGTTTTGGCAAAAAAATGAACCGATGCCACGTTATCCGACATACCTGCCCCATTCAGCGTTTGAAGGGATTGGACAGGTTTACCATCATCTCCCCCATTTAAAGTGGTATACGAGCTGGGCACGTAAGTGTTCGTGACGGGCGTTGCAAAAGCGCAAATATACCCTGAAAGGAAAAGAAAAAGAATAACCTGAAATTTCGACATTTTTTACCTCAACAGATTGTAGACTCACCCAGATTACAAAGCAGAGATTCATTATTGTCAAAATATCTCTTCCTCATATTCTTGAAAATTCAACTGAAAAGCCATTTTGAGCATTGATTTTTGGAATTGTTTCAAATTTTTAAACATGCCGCTATTCAAACAAAGTTGCG